>CAZCFQ010000020.1:0-23952 GCA_964497955.1 uncultured Clostridiaceae bacterium | reverse complement strand
TATTAGCCATAAGTCAGCATTTATTTCCCCGGAAATAATACTGCTTACATAAGAACCCCAATCTACAAACTGTAACTTAACAGCTATACCTACTTCTTCTAGACTAGCTTTAATAGCTTCTGCAACTTCTTTGTCCATTAAATATCTTCCAGTAGGAGAGTAAAATAGTAATTCAATATCCTCTTTTCCACTTTCCTTAATTAGTTGCTCTGCTTTTTCTTGATTATATTCAATACTTTTTATGTTTGGATTATATCCTAGATCAAAATTGCAAACAGGCTGTGTACTTAATGTTGCATTATTTGACAGAATATTATTTATTATGCTCTCTTTATCAATTGCTAAATTAATTGCTTCTCTAATTTTTATATCTTTAACATTTTCATTACTCATTGTAAAAGCTAGCATAATAAATCTTGTACTATCTACTTTTGCTATTTCTAGATTCGAACTAGACTCAAGTTCTTCTATTTGATGTGGGGGTACATTAGTAATAATTTCAGCTTGTCCAGCTTGTAAAGCCATTATTCTAGATGAAGTCTCAGGAACAGGTTTAAAAATTACTTTTTCTACTTCTGCCAAACCATTCCAATAGTTTTCATTTCTTAACAAAGTTATTGCTTCATCTTTAACCCAAGACTCAAAAATATATGGTCCACTTCCGATTGGGTTTTGTGCAAATTCTTGATTTCCAACTTCTTCAATGTAATGCTTGGGAACTATTCTCAACTCTGCTAATCTACTAAGTAAAATTGGATTAGCTTTTTCTGTTTCAATTATCAACTTATTATCAGCTTGCTCTTCTAAACTTATAATTGAATTGTAATACCCCCTTCTTGGGCTATTCAATTTTTCATCTAAAATTCTTTCAATAGAATATATTACATCGTCAACATTTAACTTTTCTCCATCGTGAAAGTAAATATCATCCTTTATTGTTAACTCCCATTTTGTTTCACTTAAGTTTTTATAGTTACTTGCAATATTACTGACTAACTCCATATTGTCATTTCTTTTTAGTAGAGTGTCAAATATTTGATATTCAATAGTTCCTGTTGGTGAGTCTGTATGCATAATTGGATCTAAAGTAGTTGCATCTACTCCTTGTAAAATAGTTAAGACACTTTCTTCTGATTTTGTATCACTTACATCTTCTCCATTACAAGCCGCCAACATAATTAATATGACCAAAAGCACCATGATATATTTCTTCATTTTCATTCCTCCATTTTAATTCGCATAAATCAATAAGTAACAGATTAAAAAAAGGAACTTCCATACTCATCACTCCCGTTTATGAGTAAATACAAAAAACCCACCTCTCATTATGAGAGGCGGGCTTGCCCGCGGTACCACTCTCTTTCCAAACTTGGCACTTAAAGATACTATATTTTAACTGTTAATATAGAATGATAACAAAATAAAAAACTCCGTCTCAATTAAGAGACGGAGTATATTCCGTGGTACCACTCTTGTTCCAGCTATGCTGGCAACTTATTATCAGATACATAATATCTTAACCCTTAGATATCGGTGGGTTTCCGCTAACCTTACTTTTTTCAGGCTTGTGCTCAGAGAGGAATTCATCTATAAATATTGACACTGGCTTCCACCATCCCAGCTCTCTCTTGTCAAATCTTATAAACTACTAGTTCTCGTCAATGCATTAACTCAATATGTATTGATAAGAAATATATCACGCTTGAAGTACCTTGTCAAGCTATTTCTTTTCAACTATTTCCAAGAAGCACTAAATACATCTATTAGCTCATCACCTCTAGCACTCCAGTTTAGTTCATCATTTACACCATATAAATCATTTTGTTGATATAAGTTTATGAAAGCTGTGTCACTTACAACTTGTTTTATAATTTCTTTATAAATACCTTCTCTTTTCTGATCATCTAAAGTAATCAATGCTTCTTCGATTAACTCATCTACTTTTGTGTTTGTCTCGTTCTCTACCCTATAGTAAGATGTTGAATTACTAGTGTGTAGCCATTGGTCTAGTGTTGCACCGGCATCAAACGTGCTATTTCCCCACCCAATTAACCATAAATCGGCATCCATTGTTCCGCTGATTATTTTGGACACATAGTTATTAAAATCTTCAAATTGCAAGTTTACTTCAATACCCAACTCTTCAATTTGCGCTGCTACTGCTTGAGCTACCTCTTTGTCTAATGTGTATCTTCCTGCAGGAGATTTAATATTTAATGTTATATTTTCAGCATTAGCTTCTTTTAGCAATTCTTTTGCTTTAGTTATATCTTGATTCCTTGGTGAAATTTCATCATTATATCCTAAATCAAACACACTAATAATCTGACTCGAAACAGTAGCTTTGTTTGAAAATAAGCTTTCCACAATACTTTGATTATCAACTGCTAACTCTATGGCTTGTCTCACTTTTAATTCTTTAACTGTTTCATTGCCAGTAGTAAATGATAAAAATATAACTCTGGAAGAAGGAACTTCTTCTACCCTGATTCCTTCCTGGCCATTAAGATCTATTGCGCTGTGAGGAGGTAAATTTGTAATTAAATCAGCTTCGCCAGTTTGTAATGCCATTACTCTAGAAGATGCTTCTGGAGCTGGTTTAAAAATTAACTCTTTAATCTTTGGCTCACCTATCCAATATTCATTGTTTGCTTCTAACACAATTCTTTCATCTTTTACCCATTCAACAAACATATATGGTCCACTGCCTACAGGATTTTGTGCAAATTCTTGATTTCCTACCTCTTCAATATAGCTTTTTGGTACAACTTCTAATGATGCTAACCTAGCCAATAAAATTGGAGATGGTTCTGTTGTTTTAATAGTAATCGTAGTATCATCTACAGCTGAGACTTCTTCAATAAAGTTATAATGGCTGATTCTAGTACTTTTAGTTTCAGGATTTATTATTCTTTCAATAGAAAACTTTACATCTTCAGCTGTAAGTAAATTACCATTGTGGAACTTAACATCTTCTTTTATAGAAAACTCCCATTTCAGCTCATCGATCATTTCCCATTCTGTAAATATATGTGGTTGTATCTTCATTTCTGAATCTCTCTTTAATAAAGTATCAAAAATTTGATGATCAACATTGCCACTTGGGCTATCTGAATGCATAGCAGGATCTAATGAAGTTGCATCAACACCCTGCATAATTACCAAAGGCTTAATCGTTTCTTCTGTAGCTTCTTCGCTATTATTACACCCTACTAAAACCAATGATAAAGAAATAGTTAAAACTAAAATTAATAATGTATGTTTTTTCATTTTATATTCTCCTTTTATTTTTTTATATATTTAACTCAGCATTCAAACTCTATAATCACTCTCATCCACACTGATCACCCCTTTTAATAATATAAAAAAAACCTCCATCTCTTCAGAGACGGAGGTTCCGCGGTACCACACTGATTTTAAACTAATTGTTTAACACTTAATGAATGCACCTCTCTTAAAACAATACCACAAAAATAAAATAACCCATCTCACTTAAGAGACGGGTTTAATCCGCGGTACCACTCTTGTTCCTAATTTGGCTTCTTATTAGAATACTTTGATAAAATGCATTCATACCTTAATAACGGAGGCAAATCCGTTAACCCTACTTAATTTCAGGCCAAAGCTCAGAGTTGTATTCATCTTAAATAGGAAGCGCCAGTTTCCACCAATCCCAGCTCTCTATTGCTATACTTAAGATTACTCTTTCTCGTCAACGCCAATTACTTTATTCAATTGAAGTTGTTATTTAATATACTACTATTAATTTCAGTTGTCAAGAAATAATTCATATTTTTAATGATTTCTATCTTTCCACAAGAAATGTTTATAACTTGTTGATTAAATATATGATCTATTAACTATTCTAAAAATATTGCTTTCATAGTTCACACAACCAACACATTTCAACACTTTAAACTTACAAAATAAGTCTCTTTTTTGGCTTTTAAACAATCTTTTAGGACATTATAATTAATTACTTTATTTTTAATCTTATTTTAAATTGTCTGAATATTGTTAAATAATAATTTTATCTTGGAATATATGTGGACAACTTGGCTTTTATACACAGAGTTATCCACACTTATCCACATATATCACTGTGCTATCAATAATATTTATTCATTGTCTTTTAAAAAATGTGCATAACCTACTTCTTTTAGAAAGTTTCTATAAGCTAAATTTCTACCGAATTCTGCAGCTGCAACTGACTGTTCTACGTTGGCATATTGTTCTTGTGCTTGCAACAAATTGACTAAAGGACTAGATCCATCAACACTATGGCCTAACTCATAAGTCAGTTGTGCTATTTTTAATTGATTACTCATTATATCAAGATTTTCTTTAACAATTTCAAATGAAAGATTAGCTTGTTGATAATCCAAGTATGCTTTTGTTACCGTATCTTTTGCATTAATCCAAGTATTATCATATGATAATCTTTTGTGATTATAATATGCTTGAGACTCCTCAAATTCAATGCTATTATCTCTATGTCTCTCATCTACATATTCCAGATTCTTTTCAGCTAATTCAAGTTCTTGTCTAGCTCTAAACATATCTGTCCTATACTCGTTAGCTATTTCCAATGCCTCATCTAATGATAAATCTATCTCTTCATATTCTGGCTCAATTAACTTAATCTCTTCATCAATAGAGTTGCCTATTGTTTTATCAAAGCTCATTATTGCTTTTTCTAAATCGTTTTCAGTACTTTTTAAAGATATTTTGTCACTATTATGTTGCATTTTTATTAACTGTAAATCAGATTCTGAAAGTAAACCTTGTTCATAAGTTAAAACTGCATTGTCATATTGCTCTTTTGATCGATCAAATGCTTTTTGACTAACTTTCATCATTTTTTCAGCTTGCAATAAATCATAAAAGCTGCTTTCTGCTAAAAGTTTGAAACCTTCTGTAGTATCAGTATCTGAATATATTAATAATTGTGCAGATTGCCTAGTTTTGGTTTGAATGATATCAACAGCTTGAGTCATATTTAGCCTTCTTGTAGCTTGTAGACCAAGTACAGATGCTGCCATAGAATTTGCTTGTTTTATTGTTTCATTCTTACCAGTATTTATTTCAAAAAAAGCTTCTCCTGCTTGATCCTCGGCTTGTTCTAATCCTTCAACCAAGTATTGAGGGCCTGAGGGTAGAACTCTTAATACTTCTTCTCCCCCAAATTGATTCTCAAGTCCTGACAGTACTTGTCTACTATAGGGATATTCTGAACTCTTAAGCTCATCATAATGTGGGTCTAATATTTCTATCGCTCCTGAAGTAGTTTGCACTGTAAAATCTAGACTTTCTACATAATCAATCTCATCTTGAATGTCCAAAACTTGAGAAGATAACTGGTCTGCTGCTCTTCTCATATCACGCTCTAGTTTTCTTAAATCGGCATTACCATCATCAGATATCTCAATTTGGATATCTTGTAAGTGTATCTGGGCTTCTGCAGCTCTTTTTTCTATATTGTTTTCTAAAGTTAATTCTATTGTTTCTTCTAAAGTTAATTCTCTAATCTCTTCTGTTTCTTCACTAACAATATCATCTTCTAGCACCTCTTCTTCTAAACTTTCCTGTGCTAGTGAATAATTCATAGTTAATACTAAAGTTATTAATAAAACTAGTGAAAAAATTTTTCTTGTCATGATAGACCTCCTATTTTAAATCAGAAATAGGATAAGCAGATTTACTTATCCCTATCTATTTGCTCCCGATATCCTTCTTAAAATCAAGAGTGCATCACTTGCATCCACTACACTGTTGCCTGTTGTATCAGCTAATGCAAATTGCTCTTGAGTAAATTTACTTACTGTAAGTCGATCGAGTATTGAAACTACATCATTCATGTCTACTCTGTTATTAAGATCAACATCCCCTTGAAGTACCTCAGGGTCTCTATAGTAATCATCTTCTTCGATCGGCTCTTCGTCTTCATCATTAGGCAGTTGATCCTGGTCATCACTACTATCATCTGAATCTTCTTCTTCAACTATATGTATCGATTTAATAGAACAACTTGATTCAATTTCATCACCAATACTTAAAGTTATCATAGCATCATTTTCATCATACAAATCTATCTCTAACTCATTTGTATTTAAATTGAAAGCAGCCTGACCTCTTAGCAAACCTTCTGATTTTATTTTCATCATAAAAGGATAGGTATATTCAACGTTATGTATTTTTTTTGAATTTTGATAAAAATGAACTGGTATTTTTACAGTTTCAACACTATTTGGTTCTGAATAACTTACAATTTTAGATTGTTCAAATACAATTCTATTAAAAGGTGGATAATCCTTAAACACTATTAGAGAGTAATCTTGTTCTTCTCTAACCAATGAATCCACTTTTATATATACTTTTTCTCCTTTATCTAAGTAAGCAGCTATAAAGAAAGCATCACCACTGCTTAGTTTTGACCCTCCATATAAAAAATTATAGCTCTCATCGTACAAATGACCCCTTATTTGTTTATCTGCTTTTCCCCTAATAGAATAGTATCCTTTAACTGGAGCAGTAAATTGAAATGTGTCTGTATCATACTCAGTAGGGAATTCCCCATAGACATATTCATTTCGTATTAATTCTTCTGCTTCAAAAAATTGATCTCCATATTCATCAGCGTATACAACACCGCTTATTAGTAGTAGAAAAAACCCTAAGAAAGCAATTGCTTTTTTCATTTTAGTCCTCAAAATCTATATCATCACAGCAGCTACATTTAAACATGTACCCAACACCTCTTTTTGTGTGGATATACTTAGGATCTGAAATATCATTATCATCTATTGTTTTTCTCAAGTTCCTAATGTGAGCCATTACTGTGCTATCATTTTCAGAAACTGGATTGTTCCATACTGTCTGATAAATTTCTTTCTTTGACTTGTATGTTTCTTCATTTCTAATTAGATAAATAAGTAACTTAACTGTTAATTCACTTGCTTCTTGTTCTACGCCATTAACATATATTTTTTCTTGTTCTAGATCTACTGCAAGATCTCCACAAATATAGATGCCATTTTCTTCTCTTTTACATCTACTTCTTTTGTATTGATAATATTGTTGATTTACAAGAGATAATAATTCATCAATATTTTCTATATCCATTTCTCCTGTAGCTTCTTCTACAATCTCTAAAACAATTCCTTTTTGCTTGTCTTCTGGTGTTAATATTATTATTACAGCATCTTTGATATCTCTAATCTTTCCTGAAAATTGAATAATATCACAATCATCTAACGCCATATCTATAATAACTAGATCGTGTTCTTTTTCAACATATTTTTTAAATCCTTCAAACTTATCATTAACAGCATCTACTCTCAAGCCTTCAGCTTCCAGATACATTTTTAAAGTATCAGTCACTGCTAAATCATCACTTAGAATTAATACTTTTTCTGTTTTCATAGTCTTCCCCCTAACGTTTAACTAAAAACATGTTCGCTTTTGGACAATAAGTGGCAAATTGACTTATCCACATCATCCACAACTTCTTATATTATATATTGTATACAATAAATATTTATAATATTAAATATTTTCTTAAATTACTTTCTATGGCATTGTTTTTAAGGGTTTTTTATCGTAAAATGTTCTTCTTATTACTCACGCAAGAGCTTAATATCTTCTTTTGTCCACACTTTTATGTGTTTTTCCATATAGTTATCCACAATTTGTGCAAAAGGTGTTGACAAACAGTTGTGCGTACCCACTTTCTCTTATGTCATCTCTTCGAATCATCTAAAACAAATCTTCAATTCTTTTTAAGATAAGTTCTTGCTTTTTAAAAGTAGCAATACTTTTTATACCCTTATCGTACAGTATTTTAGCACCCTTATAAAGACCTCTTCCCAGTTGCTCTACATTATGTGAGTCAGAACCAATTGTAAATAACTCTCCTCCAAGAGAAATATATAAGTCTATGAAATCTTCACTTGGATTTGGGTTGTTTAATCCATAATCATACCCACCAGTATTTATTTCAAGCGCTATACTTCTAGCAATCATTTCTCTAAATATTTCTTTTATGATGTTAATATCTTGATTAACATCATAAACCCTAAATTGATTGTAATATCTTTTAGGTAAATCAAAGTGACCAATTGAATTAAGTTTTTTAACATCTCTAATGCTTATTAACATCTCATTGAAATATCCAGTCCATATACTTTCTGCTTGTTTTTTTAAGATATCTTCCTTGTACAAATCTACCCTTCCTACATTGTGAACTGATCCTAGCAAAAAATCAAAGTCATAGTTTTTTACCAGCTTATTTATTTTATCAGTCATGTGAGGTTGTAAGCCAATCTCAACACCTGCTAAGATTTTAATTTTGTCTCTGTACTTACTTTTTAAATTAGCAATTTCTTCTAAATAAGTAGATGGTTCAAACTCAAAAGGGACCTCTCTAATATACTCTTCTACTTCATAATCCATATGATCAGTAAAACATATTTGCTCAAGTTGTATCTCTATAGCTTTTATGATATTGTTTTCAAGAGATGCTGCTGCATCTGGTGAAAAATTACTATGTACATGATAGTCAATCATTTAATCACCATTCCTATATTTTATCGGAGGACTGAATATGAATAAATTAACATTCATTAAAGATTTATATCTAGAAAACAAAACTTCTTTATTACCTTCTGCTTTGTGGAAAGTAACTAAAAATATATCAAACTTAAGGCTTGAAAGAGTAAAAAAACCTTTAAGTGTTAGATTGTTGTCAAACAATCAGCTCTTTATTTTTTATGATAAATCTAATAGTTATCAAGAATACTTTGTAAACAATTCCGATTTTTTTGACTTAATTCTTTTGAATCAAAAATATTATCAAGAGCAACTTTTTAAAAAAGACTATACAAAATACTTCAAACTAGCCCACAATCTAAAATCTATACCAAACTATACTCTAGATTCTAATTTTGAAATACGAAAAGTAAAAGCTTCCCAGGCTAAGCTTATCTCAGAATTTATCAGTAGCTGTTATCCTGATCTAAAGCCAAAACCAAAAACAGTTATTAACTGGTCTAATCATCCTACATATGATGAGAACCTTTGGATTTGGATCTGGGATAAATCAAAAGATCTTCCAGCAGCATTAGCAATTTCAGAGTTAGATCAGTCTATAAAAGAAGGTGCCCTAGAATGGATTCAAGTTCATCCTAATTATCAAGGATATGGGCTTGGAAAAAAGCTTGTATACTTAACCCTAGACCAGCTTTCTATATCTGCAGATTTTGCAACTGTTGGTGGCAAAAATCCTATCGCTTTAAAACTATATCAGTCTTGTGGCTTTACTAATAAAGAAAATTTCTATGTTTTCCATTAACCTAACATCCAATGGCCACCATCAACACTAATAGTTTGACCGGTTACCCATTTTGCCAAATCTGAAGCAAAAAATGTTGTCATATAAGCGATGTCTTCAGGGCTTCCCAGCTTTCTTAAAGCAATTGAGTCTAAGACACGCTTTTGACCTTCTTCTCCCATTGCATGCCACTGCTTTTCTGAAGCTGGATTTGATCTGATAAACCCAGGAGCAATACAATTCACTCTAATATTAAATTTTCCAAGCTCTCTAGCTGTTTGTCTAGTTAATCCTATTAAACCAGCCTTAGAGCTAGCATAAGCTTGAATACCAGTTAAACTATACGACCTACCTGCACCAGACGAAATGTTAATAATTGAACCATATTTTTGTTCTTTCATTATAGGTGCTGCTGCTCTAATAAAGTTAAAAGCACCATCTAAATTAATCTGAAAAATCTTATGCCACTCTTTATCACTTACTTTTTCAATAGGTTGAGCTACTTGCCCAGCTACTCCTCCAGCATTGTTAACTACTATATCTAGACGATTGTGTTTATTCTTTATTTTTTTTATAAAATTATTAACTATTTTGGAATCACTAACATCAACAATTTCTCCAAAACATCTATTCTCATTAACCTCATTTGCTAATTGAACAGTCTCTTCTAAATCTTTTTCTAATATATCACAAGCATAAACTGTAGCTCCATTTTTTACTAAGTCTAAAACTATAGATTTACCTATTCCATGTGCAGCTCCTGTTACTATTGCAATTCTATTTTCTAACATTTAAATCCCCCCGTTAGTCTCTAAAACCCATTTTATCACTTTTTATAGTTTATGCATCAAATTATCTTAAATTTTATTATAAAAACAGTAAAAAATGTACTTTTTATCTTTTGATAAAAGGATTTTTGCTATTATTGTTGAAATTATTTCTATAAATAAAAAGGAGAAATAGTATGACTAAAGAAAAAATTGCAATTGAAACAATGTTATCTCATTATGCAGAAGATCGATCCTCTGCTTTTGGAGCTGTTGTGCCTCCAATATATCAAACATCTCTATTTACTTTTGACTCAATGCAAAGCATTTCTGATGCATTTAATAATTCTGAAGAAAGCTTTATATACACAAGAGGAAATAATCCTACAGCTAAAATAGTTGAAGAAAAAATTGCTTTTATGGAAAATGGTGAATGTGCTAAGTTATTTTCTTCTGGAATGGGTGCAATTTCTTCAGCCATCTTATCTTGCATTAAAAGTGGCGATCATATTGTAGCGGTTGAAACTGTGTATGGACCAACTATAAGTTTGTTGGCTGAGTACTTACTTGAAAAGTTTGACATCAAAACTACCTTTGTAAAAGCTGATGCAGATGAAATTATTAATGCAACAAAAAAGAATACTTCACTTATTTACTTAGAAAGCCCTACCTCTCTAGTTTTTGAGATTATTGATCTAGAAAAGGTTACAAATTATGCAAAAGCAAACAATATTAAAACAATAATTGATAATAGTTGGTCAACTCCAATTTTTCAAAAACCTCTTAACTTAGGTGTTGATATTTCAGTACACTCAGTTAGTAAATATATTTCTGGTCATAGTGATATAGTTGCTGGTGTAGTTATATCAACAAAAGAAAGGATAAAAAGCATCCTTAAGCAAGAACATGCACTTTTTGGTGCTAAAATATCACCTCTTGAAGCTTGGTTAATTTTAAGAGGGATGAGAACATTACCTGTTAGAATGAATCAACATAGTAAAAGTGCTATGTTAGTAGCAAACTTTTTAAAAGATCACCCTAAAATAATTAAAGTTAACTATCCTGGATTAGAAAGTCACCCAAATCACAATCTAGCAAAAAAACAAATGAGTGGATTTAGTGGTCTTTTAAGTTTTATAGTTGATTCCAATTTAGAAGGAACACATCGTTTTGTAGATAACTTAAAATATTTCAACATTGGAGTTAGCTGGGGAGGATTTGAAAGTTTAGCATTAAATCTTGCAAGAGATGGTAAGGATAAATCAATACCACCAGGTTTAGTAAGAATGTCTATAGGTTTAGAATCCCCTAAAGATCTGATAGAAGATATTGAAAAAGCTTTAACACTAGTTTAAAATTAATAGCTCTTTTTAGATGGAAATACATCTAAAAAGAGCTCATTTTTATTTATATGCATCTTCTACTTTATAGAAACCAGTTTCTTGATTAACTAGAAAATCCATCAAGCGAATAGCTCCATTTACAAACAAATCTCTGGAAATAGCACTATGTTTTATCTCTATAATTTCATTTTCTCCAGCAAAAATAAGTTTATGTTCTCCTACAATACTTCCTCCACGAATTGAATGAACACCTATGTCTTCTTTTTCTCTTTTACCGCTGCTAGGATTTCTCCCATAAACAGTATTAGTAGTTTCTTTTTCTTTTTTTATAATATTAACTATTTCTTTTGCAGTTCCACTTGGGCTATCAACTTTTCTATTGTGATGTAATTCAATCAATTCCAAATCCCAATCAGAAAGTTGATTTAAAGCTGTTTTTAACAAAACTTTCAATACAGCAATTCCGATACTAGTGTTGCCCGCTTGTAAAACAGGAATCTTCTCTCCAGCCTGTAAGATTTTTTCCAACTGTTTAGTATTATATCCAGTTGTACATAAAAGAGTGGAAACTTCATTTTTTAAGGCATAACTTAAAATATCTTCTAAGTTAGAAGGATGTGAAAAATCTACTATAATATCAGCTTTTTTATTAAATTCTTTTAATGACTTTTTATATTTATCATTAAGTGGGTCAATTAAAGCTATGATCTTATTTGACTCAATTAACTCAAGCTTTGCTTTTATCTTTTGGCCCATAACTCCACCAGCACCATAAATAATTATATTCATAGTAAAGTCCTATATTAACTCTAAATTTTTAAGTTCTTTGCTAATATATTGAGTGCTTTCTTCTTTAACTTCTACTAATGGCAACCTCATATATCCATCAATTTTACCCATTAATTCCAATGCTTTTTTTACTGGCATTGGATTATTCTCGATAAACAACGCTTTTACCAACCCATTATACTTTAGCTGTAATTTTGTCGCTTTATCTAAATTGCCTTTTAAGTAAGTATGAACCAATTGCGAAGTTTCTTTTGGCATAACATTTGCTAATACAGAAACTACACCTACCCCTCCTAATGATAAGACAGGTATTATCTGGTCATCGTTACCTGAATAAATTGAAAATTCTGAAGGAGTAATTCTAGCTATTTCTGCAATTTGAGAAATATCTCCACTAGCTTCTTTAACCGCCACAATATTTTCAACTTTAGCTAGCTTTGCTACTGTCTCTGGCAACATATTACAACTTGTTCTACCAGGAACATTGTACATCATTATTGGTAACTTAGTATTTTTAGCAATTTCACTAAAGTGTGCAATTAATCCCTCTTGTGTAGCCCTATTGTAATATGGAGTGACAACAAGTAAACCATCTGCTCCAACACTTTCACTGTACTTGCTCATTTTTACTACTTTCTTTGTAAAGTTTCCACCAACACCAACAATAACAGGTATCTTCTTGTTTATAGTATCAACAGTGAATTTGATTATTTCTTTCTTCTCTTCAACTTCCATTGTTGCAGCTTCACCAGTAGTACCACATACAATTATTGCATCTGTTCCCTCTTTCAAATGCCACTGTAATAATTTCTCATAACTATCATAGTCAATACTGCCATCTTCATTAAAGGGCGTTACAATTGCTACCCCAGAGCCTTTAAATAACATTTTCTCCACCTCACATAACTTGATTTATTATATCATTTTGATGTATCTGTCTTATAGATTGTCGCTTTGTTGTTAACATATATTTATTATTTTTGACAAAAACAATTGCGGGTTTTTCTAATCCATTGTAATTACTAGACATAGAATAATTATATGCACCGGTTGAGAAAACTGCGATATAATCACCTCTTTTTAGATCAGGAACTAAAGTCTCTTTGATTAAAATATCACCTGATTCACAACACTTGCCAGCTATTGAAGCTTTTTTGGTTTCTCTTTTTGAAATATTCTTCACAGCTGCTGCCTCATAATGAGCAGCATATAAACTGGGTCGAATATTATCTGCCATTCCGCCATCAATCATTACGTAATTCAAATTACCAGCAGTAGTTTTGGTGCTTTCAACAGTATAAACTGTTATTCCAGCAGGTCCAATTAATGATCTTCCCGGTTCAATCGTAATTTGGCTTAAATTAAGATTAAGCTGTTCTTTTTGTCTTTCAACAAATCTTACAATTTTATTAAGTAATCCTTTATTGTCTGGTTCTTTCTGGTCGCTTCTTTCTTTAATAGCATATCCTCCACCAAAATTTAATTCAAAAACCTCAACTTTAAGGTCTGTTTCAATTTTGTGTGCTAAGTTAATCATCGAACTAACTTCTGAGAGAAAAGTATTTGGATTATTAACTTGAGAACCAATATGACAATGTAATCCTTTAAAACTTACATTTGAATCTTTTGCAAGATTAGATATAATGGTAAATAATTCTTTATTATTTTTATCAATACCAAACTTTGAGTTTTTTTCTGCTGTAACCAAATGTTTATGTGTTTGTGCATAAATATCTGGATTAATCCTAAACATAACGTTTACATTTTCATTATACTTCTTTGCCAGTGATTTAATTAATTTAACTTCTTGCAAATTGTCTATAACAATTGTTCCAATTTTATTCTGTATTGCATAATCTAACTCTTTTTTTGACTTTGAATTACCATGCAAATAAACTTCTTCCATCTCAAAACCTGCTTTAATCAGGCCATACATGTCTCCAATTGAAATTGCATCAATCGCTAAACCCATCTTTTGCATTAGTTTTGCTATATAATCTGTTAAAATAGCTTTTGATGCATAAGCTATCTTTGTTTTTAATATGTCTGAGCTAAAAGCCTTTTTATAAACATTGATTCTATGTTCTAGATCAACTTGATCATAAATATATAAAGGTGTTTTAAACTCATCCGCTAAGTCATTAACTGATATTTTACCTATATACAATTGATTGTTTTTAATAACACTTGATTTTGTTAATAACATTTTTTCCTCCACTTGGTTTATCTCTTAATATTTCTATCTACTGTTAATTGTGAAGGTATATTCTTAGGAAAGCTCATTATTTTAGATTTAATATATTTATCTATCAAGTCTATATATTTAAAACTACTTATATTGAGCATCGCTATCACCACACTTAGTTTGATTTTTAGAATTATATCACTTAAGTAACTAGTTTGAAAGTATTATTTATATCCTAGAACTATTCTATCTAAATTATTAAAATCTTTTTTAATTTCTACGTTAATAAATCCTTTTTTTTGCATAAGCATACTAACTTCTTTTCCTTGTTTATAACCAATTTCAAAAATCAGCATTCCTTCAACCTTTAAAAAGTCAGCACTTTTATTTATTATCTTTTTATAAAAGTCTAATCCATCAATACCTCCGTATAAAGCCAACTTTGGCTCTTTAGTAACATTAAGTGGCAAAACCTTCATCTCACTAGCTGAAATATAAGGAGGATTACTAACAATACAATCATAATCATATGATCCAACATTTGAAAAAAGATTGCTCTCAATAAAATTTATTCTTTCTTCAACCATATTTAACTTGGCATTTTGCTTAGCAACTGCCAGTGCATTATTTGAAATGTCTATGGCATCCACACAACTTTTTGTTAAGTTTTTCGCTAGAGATACAGCTATAGCTCCACTTCCTGTGCCAATATCTAAAATTTTAACATCTTTTCCTTTATATTTATTTATAATGAACTCTACTATAATTTCTGTTTCAGGTCTTGGAATCAAAACACTTTCATTAACTAAAAAGTCCAGACCATAAAATTCTTGGCTGCCTAAGACATATTGCAAAGGAGTACCTTTTGATACTTGTTTAGCTTTTTGGATAAGATTTCTCTCAACTTCTTTATCTACTTCTTTTTCTAGTTCTCCTATTAATTGATGATATTTCATATTTAATCCAAACATAAGTAAAAGACGGGCATCAGCCCGTCTCTCATCTTCTAAAATATCACTCATTAATTGCCATAATTCTTTTAATTTCATTTTATCCTTCTAAATTGGCCAATTTATTTGCTTGATCTTCTGTAGTTAGAGCTTCTATAAATTGATCAATCTCTCCATCTAAAACTTTATCCAATTGATGGACGGTTAAATTAATACGATGGTCTGTAACCCTTGTCTGTGGAAAGTTGTATGTCCTTATTCGTTCACTACGATCCCCTGTACCAACTTGGCTTCTACGTTCACTAGCCATTTCAGCTTCTTGCTTTTCTCTTTCAACCTCTAAAAGCCTGCTCCTAAGAACCCTCATCGCTTTTTCTCTATTTTTAATCTGTGATTTTTCATCTTGAATAGAAACTACTGTGTTTGTTGGTAAGTGAGTCAATCTAACTGCAGAGTAGGTAGTGTTTACACTTTGTCCACCAGGACCACTTGAACAGAAAATATCAACTCTAATATCATTAGGATCTATATCAATATCAACTTCTTCAGCTTCAGGTAATACAGCTACTGTAACGGTTGATGTATGTATTCTTCCACTTGTTTCTGTAGCCGGAACTCTTTGCACTCTATGAACTCCACTTTCATATTTAAGCTTGCTATATGCTCCTTTGCCTTCTATAACAAAAGTAACTTGTTTAATACCACCAATACCAGTTTCACTGATTTCCATAAGTTCTGTTTTCCAACCCTGTCTTTCAGAATATCTAGAATACATCCTATAAAGTTCTGCGGCAAATAAAGCTGCTTCATCTCCACCTGCACCAGCTCTGATTTCAACAACTACATTTTTGTTATCATTAGGGTCCTTTGGAATAAGTTCTTTTTTAATTTTTTCTTCTAATTCTTCTTTTTGCTCTTCTAAATTTTTAATTTCATCATAAAGCATATCATAAAACTCACCATTTTCTTCCTCTTCAAGCATTTCTTTTGACTCTTCTAATTCTCGAAGCACCTCTTCATATAAATTGGTAAGTCTTACTGTTTCAATTAACCCAGCATGTTCCATAGAGAATTCTCTGAATTTATCTTGATTATTAATTATTTTTGGATCAGATAATAAGCGATTGAGCTCATTATATCTATTCTTTATAGCTTTTAGTTTATCTAGCACTTGCTTTCACTCCCTGTTTGAAAGTTTCTTCTAACTCACTTTGTTTTTCTAATACAGCTTTTAGTGCAATAATAGCAATCTCTAATTGATCATCAGAGGGCTCTTTTGTAGTTAATTTTTGCATCCATAACCCGGGTATCAAAATTAACCTCCAAAACTTACTCTCTTTATTTTTTCCTGCAAGCATTATAAGTTCATAACTAATACCAGCTATTAATGGTAGTAGTATTATTCTTGTAATAATCCTCTCAATGACAGATTGCCATCCGAAAAAAGAGAATACTAATACTGCTAGTAGCATAACTAAAAGCATAAAAGCTGTTCCACATCTTATATGAATAGTTGTGTATTTTTTTGCTTCTTTGACAGTAAGAGGGCAATCATTTTCATAACAATTAATTGTTTTATGCTCCGCTCCATGGTATTGAAAAACTCTGTTTATCTCTTCCATCTTTCCAATAAAATAAACATACAAAACAAAGAGCGACACTCTTATTAGCCCTTCTACTAAATTTAAAGCTAAAGCATCATTAATTCTATCACTAATAAATCCAGTTAAGATAGTTGGTAAAACAATAAATAGACCAACAGATGCTAAAATTCCAAAAAATACAGAGAGATATAAGGCTTTATCATCTAATACTTCATCCTCATCATAAGCAACATTAGAAGCATACATTAATGTTTTTATGCCTAAATACATATTGTCAACAAGGTTAAAACCACCTCTTACAATAGGCCATTTCTTCCAATCTGATTTCTTATTTTTTGTTGTATATTCTTTTTTTATTGAAACAGAACCGTCCGGTTTTCTGACTGCTACGCTATAGGCATTAGGGCTTCTCATCATTACACCTTCAATTACAGCTTGCCCACCGATTCTTTCTCTTCCCATTTTTACTCCCCTTTAGGCAATTCATGGCAATGTCTACATCTTGCTTCATAAGACTCTCTTGCACCTATCAAAACAAGAGGCCCATCTATAGGAGCAGGATTACCATCAATTAATCTTTGTGTTCTACTTGCTGGACTTCCACATTTCATACATATAGCATGAAGCTTATCTACATATTCAGAAACTGCCATTAAATATGGAGTTGCTCCAAAAGGCTTCCCTCTAAAATCAGTGTCTAAGCCAGCAGTTATAACTCTATATCCTTGATCAGCAAGTGATTGACAAACATCAACTAGATTATTGTCAAAAAACTGCACTTCATCTATTGCTACTACTTCTGTATCATCATCTATGTAATTTAATATATCTTCAGGGTGTTCTATATTTATAGCTTTTTCTGAAGAACCATCATGTGAGACTACATCATTATTGCTATATCTATTATCCATCAAAGGTTTAAATACCTGTACTTTTTGTTTTGCATATCTTGCTCTTTTAATTCTCCTTATAAGCTCCTCGCTTTTTCCAGAGAACATACTTCCACAAATAACTTCAATCCAACCATCATGCTTGTTCATTAACATAATATTACCTCACAATCTTAAGTCCAACCCTTATTATACCTGAGCAGACTTAGATAGAAAAGTAAAATCAAAATAAGATCGTAAAAACTAGAAAAGCAGAGCATCAAGCTCTGCTTTTGAAACTTATTTAAGTCCGTAACGTTTTTTAAATTTGTCAACACGTCCGCCTGAGTCAACAAGCTTCTGCTTACCAGTGAAAAATGGATGACATTCAGAGCACAACTCTACTCTTAATTCTTCTTCTGTAGAACCAGTCTCAAATGTGTTACCACAAGCACAGGTAACTGTACATTTCTTATATTCAGGATGTATACCTTTCTTCACATCTTTCACCTACTTTCTGTAAAGTCGCGAATAGGATTATATCACACAATAGCACAATTATGCAAGCATAAGTGCAAAAATTAATTAATACTGCCTACTCTTACAACTTATGGCCTATCTTATTTTTCTTCTAAGCCTTTTTTTATCATTTGGACCTGATACTATGTTAACATAATGCATGATCATATAAAAGACTGCTGGCATTAAACCTGAGCTCCATATTTTCATTAACAATGTTTCATAGCCATACCATTCTAGACTAATAATAATTGGCACATGCCAAACAATTACAAAAGCAACATAGTATCCTATACTTCCAAATAATTCGTTTAGCAAGTAATCTCTAAGATAAATCCAATCATAATTTGGAAACTTAAAAACAAATCTACCTAATATATCTCCCATAATTTTAATTGCAAAAGCCATAGTGAGTGATCTAAAGACCAATCCACCATATGAAGTTAATGGCCAAACCATTTTTGTCAGCTGACCAAAAATAATCAAAAGCAAAAAGAATATCCAGTTAATTTGTTTCATAGTATCCCTCTTAAATCTTTCTATTAAGCCTCTTTTCTGAAGACTCTTTTTCTTCAAACTTATATTTGCTTAAAAACATATAAAAGCTAGCTGGTAAAAATCCACCTAAGAACAAGCTTGGAAACAACTCTACTTCTCCAACATAAAACACTAAGAAAGAAAAAGCAAGCCATACAAGAGTAAAAGCAAAATATATTCCAAGTGTTGCAAACAACTCTTCATTTAAGTAATCTCTTATGTACATCCAATCATAACCAGGAAATCTAAAAACAAATTTGCCTAAAAAGTCTCCTCCTAATTTTACTGCAAAAGTTATTACTAAAAATCTAAAGCTTAACGATGTAGCTGCATTTTTGGAGGCTTCATATTCTCCTTGTATGACTGGATTATCTATGTTCCAAAACATAAGAATCGCTTGTCCTATAATTATTACTAAGATAAATAACATTATTTTTTTTGTATTCATATATTACACCTCATAAACTAAAACATTGTTTTCTCCAACAAAAACAACTTCGCCATTAGCTAATTCAATTTCAACTACTTCTTGCTTCGTTCCATTTTCTAGTGTTTTCAACTCAGTACCATCACTTATGATAGTTCCCCATTTGCCATAGAAAGGCTCACTAATAATTCTTACTTTCATTCCCTGTTTCGGTTCAATCATAGATTCTTCATCTTCATCTTCAATGGCATTAGCTTCTTCTACAGGAATTATAATCTCTGGCCTTATTACTCCAGCTCTTATTTGAGTTGAACCATTTAGAGAGGTCAGTTTGCCTTCATGAGATTTTAATAGCTCATATGTTTGAGGCAACATCTCAACATTACCAAAACCTTCAGTAGCTATAATTGTAATCTCTTTTTCTTCTTGTCCAGTGATACCAGAAGATATTTCATAACCAAACATATCTACTATGTCTTGATTTTTTATACCTCCAGCAATAATTCCTCTTACGTGATACTCATCTGCTTTTTCTAAGGCTTCTCTCCTAATCCCAGCTCCACAAACAAGAACCTTATCAGCATGTTCAGGTGAAATATCTTTTTCTTCGATTACTTGTCTTGAATCTTTTGCTAATATTACAAGTTCACCATAATTTTCTTTACCTACTCCAAATACACCTTCAATGTGACAAGCAGGAGTTTCTACAACAGCCCCAAAGTTAGGTATAACTTCTTTAACTGTTCCACTAATATAGCCATAAAGATTAACTGGGCTATATGGCCGTCTAATTATTACTTTTCCAGTCTTTGTATCAACTCTTTCGATTTTGCCTCTTACAGGAGCTCTTATAGCACCTGAAGCAATACCATCTATTGAAGCCAAAATTTCATTGTATGTAACGTCCTGACCCTCAAGAACATGCATAAAAGTTTTCATAAAGAAAGGAGAGACATTAAGCTTTCTTGCTATTTCCACTTCTATAACAGACTCATCTTCACTTAATCTCTCGCGTATCATTACTTCACCACGAGTTTTTGAAACATACTCTATTACTCCAGTATATGGTGACTCTACACTCTTTCTTCTACTGAAAACTCCTTCTTTAAAAGTAGCTATCTCATCGCCTTTTTTTACACTATCGCCTACGCTGACAGTCAAAACATCTTCAATCTTTTCATTTTTTATACCAAGTTGAGCTGAGATTTTCACTTTTAAAGGAGCAGAAGTATCCATTTCCGTCCTTGCGATTACTGTGTCAGCTTTTATTTTATCACCTTGTTTTACAAAAACATCTCCTGGGTAAGCTAATTTTCTTTTCTTTTGAACTAGTCTCATATGGTTAACTGATTTTACTAAAGCTACTGGCATATTTACACCTCCAAATAATTGTCAGGATAAGCCTCTAAAGTATGAACCCATTTCTTCAGCTGCTCACTTCTTTTAACAGGGTCATTCTCAAACACAATAGGTCTTCCCCTACCGTCTATAACAATGCCACTAACACCACCAGTTACTAAACTCCTAACTACTTTTCCACTACCTTCTCCAAAATCATAATTATAAGTTGGCTTAATCTCAACAATGGCTTCTTGACCAGTTGCTAAAGGAATTGTTTTTAACTCTCCTGCTATTACAGAATCTTCAACTCTTCTTCCATCTTTAAATTCAAATACTAAAGTTGCTAACTCTTTACCACTTCTAGAAGCAGGACCACTTGGAGCAATTACTGTGCCTAAAGAAATTAAACAATCTTTTTTTAATATCTCAAAAATATCTTGTTTCATAATGTTTGACATAACGCCAAGATGTGGCATCATAAAAATGCTATCAACATAAAGCTCTGTAACACCTTTTGGTTCAAATGCATCTAACATTATAGCTAATGCTTGTCGTCTATCTGGTGTATGTGATATAACTCCACCAGACCCAACAATAACGTCTATATCTAAATCGTTAATCAATGTTTGGCCTGTGCCAACTTGATCAAAAACATCTTGTATTGAACGCTTTGTTTGAACACCAGAAAGCCCTGAGGCAATAGACTTATGTCTTATCACAGCTAATCTAATTGCTTCTCTTGCAACTGCATGTTCTATTAATAAAGCTTTAGTAGTTTGTGGTAATATAGTTGGGTGAATCATCTTATTTGATAAAATGTCTCTTAATTGGGCTTCATCTGAATGAAATGGTAGCCATCTAGCAATGTTTTCTCCACCAGCTTCTGCTAATACATTTCCTATTGAGTAACTCATTCCTAAATTAGCATCAACTGATCTATGATATCTTCTTCTGATATCCATTTCTAAAGGATTTATCATTAGAGTGTTCATATTATTATCTTCTTCAGCATAAGAAGCATCTCTCTTTTGTTCAGCTAATACCATTGATGAAAACACATCTGTAGTAGCACCACCAATATCAACTGCTAAAATATTAATATCATTACCTTCGCCAATTAAATTAACTAGTTCGCCAACTGCATTAGGTGTTGGCATAATATTGTTTTCTGTCAATTCTATTAATTTATCATAACCAGGTGCGTGTGACATTACATGCTCTAAGAAAAGATCTTGAATTTTCTCTCCAGCTGGTTCTAAGTTTTCCCTTTCAAGAACAGGTCGTATATTATCGACATGATGCACATCAGCTACCCCAGCTAACATACTCTCAACTTTTTCTCTAGCATCTTTGTTTCCTGCGTAAACAACAGGTAAAACAAAGCGCTCTCCTAATCTTGATTCTGGATTAGCTAAAGAAACTAATTCTGCCATAGAAGTAACATGCAAATCATTTCCTCCATCAATTCCTCCAGATATTAACACCATATCTGGTCTCAATCTTTGAATAATTTGAAGTCTTTCTAAATCTGTTTTTCCATCATCAATAGCTAATACTTGTGAAACAATTGCGCCAGCTCCTAATGCAGCTTTTTCTGCACTTTCAGCTGTCATTCTCTTAATTACACCAGTAACTAACATTTGTAATCCGCCACCAGCACTACTGGTTGATACAAAAAAATCAACTCCAGCATTTTCAGTTGAAGGTTTAATAATAGTATTTCCTTCTAATAATTTTCTATTTGTTTTTTTCTCTAATACACCAACAGCATTTTTTACACCAACCAATACATCTTCGTGAGGTTTTTCTACAGTAGTTGGTGCTCCAGTCCAGTCTATTAATCTTAGACTTCTTTCTTTAGGACCAAACAATATAGCTTTTGTTGTTGTACTACCAACATCTATAGCTAATACGTACTTATCCAAGGGTATCTCTCCTTTTTTGTCTTTTATTGCATTATAGTAAAAACGACATTAGTTAGCAATAGAAATTCGATTGTTTTTTATAGCTATCATAAAAAAATAGCAATAAATCTATTTTAATTAGCATAAAAAATAGATTTATTGCTATATATGTCTTTTATATGTTTGTTTTGATGAGCATCTAAAGTCGATCATTCTTTAAAAAAGGATACAATCTCTCCAAAATCAACTTCCTCTTGATTACCTGATTTCATATTCCTTACTATTACATGTCCTTTTTCCAACTCTATACTTCCTAATATTATTGTATATTTTGCATTAAGCCTGTCTGCATGTTTCATCTGAGATCTAAAGCTTCTTCCTGTATACTCAGTGTCTGTTGCAAAACCTGCTCTTCTAAGTTTGTGGACAATCTCTTGCCCCTTATTAAATACTTTATCATCTGCTAATAATACAAATATATGGCAATATTTTTTATCTGGTATTACAACTTCTTCTGCTTCTAATGCTAGATCCACTCTTTCAAGACCACTACCAAAGCCTATGCCTGGCATATTAGGGCCACCTATCTCTTCAATTAGGCCATTGTATCTACCGCCAGCGCCAATTACATTATTAGATCCTTCTAATGAGTAATTCACCAACTCAAAAGCAGTATTGGTATAATAATCTAATCCTCTCACTAATCTTAAGTTCTCTATATAGTTAATATGTATATTTTCTAATCCTTCTTTAACACCATTGTAATGATCTAAGCAGTCTCCACATAAATAATCAACCATTACTGGTGCATTTTTAGTAACTTCTTGACATTTAGGGTTTTTGCAATCCAATATTCGCATAGGGTTTTTATCTAATCTATCTTGGCAAGTAGAGCATAATGCATCTTTTTTATCTATTAAGAAATCATATAGTTCTTTCCTATGATCCTCTCTACAATCAGGACAGCCTACTGAATTAATTTGAAGCTCAATATTTTCTAGTCCTAACTCTTTATAAAAGCTGTATAATAAATCCATCACTTCAACATCAGACCTTGGGTCATTTGTACCAAAAAGTTCGATACCAAATTGATGGTGTTGCCTTAACCTTCCAGCTTGAGGCCTTTCATATCTTAAAATCGGAATTGCTGCATAATAATACTTTTGTGGTAGAGCTTCTTGTTTGTAAATCTCGTTTTCAACAAAAGCTCTTACAACTGGTGAAGTCCCTTCTGGTCGCAAAGTTATACTTCTTTCACCTCTGTCTAAAAAAGTATACATCTCTTTTTGAACAATATCAGTTGTGTCTCCTACTCCTCTTTCAAATAACTCAGTATATTCAAAGACTGGAGTTCTAACTTCTCTATAGCCAAATCTTTCAGCTACTGAT
>CAZCFQ010000019.1:0-24344 GCA_964497955.1 uncultured Clostridiaceae bacterium | reverse complement strand
ATTATGTTAGGAGTCTTTTTAGCTACTCTCTTACAAATATGGTCTCCCTCATCGACAGGAGCTTTATTAGCAGCATTATTTGGTACAACACTTGCACCTATAGCAGGTTATTATGGCTTTAAATACGGTGTAATTGCAGGCTTTGTTCATATGGCAATAGTAATGAATGTTGGTTATTTACATGGTGGAATGAACTTATATAACAATGGACTAGCAGGAGGATTTGTTGCAGCAATATTAGTACCATTATTTGATTCAATAAGAAGAACTGCTGATTAATAGGAGGGATAAACTTTGACAAATGAAAGAAACAAGGTTTCAAAAATTTTATCTGAGCTAGTTAATTATTTCTTTAGCAACAGTATTCATGATTTAGATATAAAAGTTAATTATAGCACTAATTCCTTAGTCATAGAAGTAAGTGGAAAAAGTATTGATGAACCAAAAGAAATGGGAAAACTAAACGAAATATTATCATCTCCAAGACAAGCTGAACTTGAAGAATATTATTGGGGATTGTTAGGTACAAATAATTCTAAGCAGGAGCTTTATTTACTAGGAGCACTAGTTGATAGTGGAAAAGTTAAATATGAGAATGGATTTTTAACAATTAGCATTGAAAGAAACTTTTCTAAGTAATTTTTAGTTTATATTAAAGGTTGGAAAATTTTAATGACTATAAACACAAAAAACATTTTTCGCAAGGCATTTAGAGCAATTATAATACGTGATAATAAAATTCTAATGATAAAGACTTCTAGAGGTGATTATAAGTTTCCTGGAGGGGCTTTAGAAGAAAATGAAATACCCAAAGAAGCTTTAGCTAGAGAGGTAAAAGAGGAGTCTGGATATAAAGATTGTGTAATAATTCAATGTCTGGGCAAAGTTGTTGAAAAAAGAAAAGACAAGTATGATCCCGATTTATCATTTAATATGATTTCTGAGTATTATTTATGCACAGTAGGAGCCAAAGGTGAGCTAGAACTTAGTGAAAATGAAAAGAGGTTTCATTTTCAGCCTCAGTGGATTAATATTAACACTGCTTTAGATGAGAATAATAAATTTATAGCTAAAGGAGCATTATTTAGTGACTGGGTATATAGAGAAACTAAAGTACTAAAGCATTTGTCACAATCAGATTTTTCAAATGGTATTAAAGAATTTCACTTTGTTTTAGATAAACTAAATAAAAAAAGTAATGAGGAAGATATAATTGATTAATACAGAGAAAACGCTTAAAATTGCAGTCGTGCAAACCTCACCAGTAATCATGAATTTAGAACAAACAGTGAGTAAAACTATTAATTTAATTGAAAAAGCTGCAAAAGATAATGCAGAGTTAGTAGTTTTTCCTGAGTCTTTTATTCCAGCTTATCCTAGAGGTTTAACATTTGGGTTTGTAATTGGCAGTAGAAGTGAAGCGGGTCGTAAGGATTGGAAAAGGTATTATGATAACTCTGTAGCAGTTCCCAGTACAACTACAGATAAATTAGCTAAAGCAGCAAAAGATAATAATATATACTTGTCCATAGGAATTACTGAAAAAGATGGTAGTGGTAGGACTGCTACTTTATATTGTACAAATTTGATTTTTAGCCCAAGTGGTAAACTTATAAGTAAGCATAGAAAGCTAAAACCAACAGGTTCTGAAAGGTATATATGGGGAGAAGATGATGGTTCTACTTTATCAGTTATTGACACACCTTATGGTAAAATGGGATCTTTGATATGTTGGGAAAACTATATGCCATTAGCTAGAGTTGCTATGTATGAGAAAGGTATAACTATATATTTAGCACCTACAGCAGATTCAAGAGATCAGTGGCAGCATACAATGAAGCATATAGCTTTAGAAGGCAGATGTTTTGTCATTGGATGTAATCAATTTGTTGAAAAAAGCATGTATCCAACTGATTTAAACTGTTATGATGAATTAACAAATCAACCTCAGGAGATGTGTAGGGGAGGAAGTTGTGTTATAGATCCTTTTGGGGAATATGTAGCTGGGCCTTTGTTTGGAGAAGAAGGCATCTTATATGCAACTTTAGATCTAGACAAAGTTATAACTTCTAGAATGGATTTTGACCCAAGAGGGCATTATTCTAGACCAGATATTTTTGAGTTTAGAATAAATGAAAAATAATTATTAAAGCCAGTTAGATGACTGGCTTTTTTTGAATAAAACTTTTTTTGAAGGAACCATTTGACTATCTTTAATGTCATAAAAGTGAGGTGGAAAAAATGAATAAAAAACTTTTTAAACTAATTACTATGATTATATTACTCGCTTATACTTTAACATTCTTAGGGTGTCAAAAAACTGAAACTAAAAATGATTTACAGACTACTTTTAATGAAGAGATGATTGAAGCTAATCAAAAATTTGCAATTAATATATTCAAAACACTACAAGTTGAAGAAAAGGGAAAAGATATCTTTATATCTCCATTCAGTATTTCAACTGCATTGACTATGGCATTAAAAGGTGCTAAAGGTGAAACATTAGAAGAAATGAGACAAGTTCTTGAGTTAAATGATATTAGTGAGTCTGATATTAATGATTATTATAAAGGTGTTTTAGATAATTTAAACAACTATAAAGGTGATGTAGAATTAGCAATAAAAAACTCTGTTTGGATTAAAGAGGGAGAGAATATAAAACAAGAATTTATTGATAATATGGAAACTATCTTTGATTCATATGTAAACGAACTAGATTTTAGTAAAAGTGAATCTGTAGAAACTATAAATTCTTGGATTGAAGAAGCTACAAATGAAAAAATCAAAGATATGTTAAAACCACCAATATCTCCTGATGTAATAATGTATTTAATAAATGCAATTTATTTCAATGGAGATTGGAAATATGAGTTTGATGAGGACAAAACATTTGAAGCAGAATTTGTATCAGAAACTGGAGATACTACTAAAGTAAATATGATGAATTCTAAAATGAATATAGATTACTATAAAGAAGATAGGTTCCAAGCAATAAGATTACCTTATAAAGAAAAAGATCTAAGTATGTTGGTTTTCTTACCTCAAGAAGGTATTGAGATAGGAGATTTCATTTCAAACTTTAATTTAGAAGTATTGAGTAAAACATTAACTAATCTAGAAATATTTGAAGAGCTGATAGTGCAAATTCCAAAGTTCAAAATAGAGTATGGGACTAAACTATTAAATAATCCCTTAATAAGTTTAGGAATGGAACTTCCTTTTAGTGCACAAGCAGATTTTTCTAAAATTAGAGAAGGATTAATGATCTCCAGAGTTATGCATAAATCTTTTATAGAAGTAAATGAACAAGGTAGTGAAGCAGCAGCAGCAACAATTGTAGAACTGCAGGAAACAGCCGCTCTAGAACCAGAGATTTTTAGAGCAGACAGACCATTTGTTTTTCTGATTTATGATAAGAATTCTAGTACTATACTGTTTATTGGAAAGAATTCTTAAAACACATGGAAGCTTAAAGCTTCCTTTTTCTTTTTAAAGTATAATTAGCACTCTATATATTATATAATGAGATTAAGCAATATGTTGTGGAGGTGAGACTATGAGAAAAGCATGGTTATTAGTTTCTATTCTTTTTATAATTATGTTTGCATCAAATTCTATAAACGTATTAGCCTTAAGTACAAATATCTATATAAATAGTGAAGTAGTTACTATATCAAATAAAATAATTAATGAAGGTGAAGTCTATAGCTTAACTAATTTAAAAGACTCTTCAATGTCCGTAGTATTAAATGAAGAAGAGCCATTGGGAGGATTTAGTTTGTTTGCTCCCTTTATTACAATTATAGTTTTAATATTGGGAATCATATTGCTTATTTATGTAATTAAGGCAGATTGAAAATTTTTATGATAATAAAGGAGAAGGTTTTATGAGTCAGGTTTTAGAAGGAATTAGGGTATTAGATCTTACAAGAGTTCTAGCGGGCCCATTTTGTACAATGATTTTAGCAGACATGGGTGCAGATGTGATAAAAATAGAAAGACCATCTACTGGAGATGATTCTAGGCACTTTGGGCCATATGTTAATGGTGAAAGTGCTTATTTCATGAGCATAAATAGAAATAAAAAGAGTATAACTATAAATTTGAAAAGTGAAAAAGGTAAAAATATTTTTAGAGAAATGGTAAAAGAAGCTGATATTGTAATCGAAAACTTTAGACCAGGAACGATGGAAAGATTAGGCATAGGATATGAGGATTTAAAGAAGATCAACAATAAGATAATTTATGCTGCATCTTCAGGTTTTGGGCATACAGGGCCTTATAGTGAAAGACCTGCATATGACGCAATAGTTCAAGCAATGGGAGGTTTAATGAGTATTACTGGACAAAAAGATGGAACTCCTACAAGGGTAGGCTCTTCTATTGGAGATATTATTGCTGGTTTATATACGACGATTGGAATATTTGCAGCATTAAAATACAGAAATGATAATGGAGTTGGCCAAAAAGTAGATGTATCAATGCTTGATGGGCAAGTTTCCATTTTAGAAAATGCAATTGCAAGATATTTTGCCACTGGGAGTTCACCAAAACCTGCTGGAAATAGACATAACTCTATAATCCCATTTGAAACTTTTGAGACTTCTGACGGTGAGTTAATGGTAGCAGCAGGTAATGATAATTTATGGCAAAAACTATGTATAGCTTTAGATATGCCAGAATTAGCTGAGGATAAAAGATTTATTACTAATCCTCTAAGAGCTAAAAACTATACAGAACTTAGGCCACTTCTAGCTAAAGAACTTAAAAAGAAATCTACTGATGAATGGCATCAAGTTTTATTAGATTATGGAGTGCCAAATGGTCCGATTAATAATATTGAAGATGTAGTAAATGACCCACAGGTTAAAGCTAGAGAAATGATAGTAGAAGTAGATCACCCAAAAGCAGGTAAAGTAAAAATGGCAGGTATACCAATTAAAATGAGTGAAAGTCAAGGTCAAATTAAAACCCCATCACCAAGTTTAGGAGAACACACTGAAGAGATTCTTAAAGGCATTTTAGAATTAGATGATAAAGAAGTTAGAGAACTCAAAAAGGATGGAGTTATCTAGTACACTATACTTTAAGCTACAGTTAAATATTTAGTGTATGATAACTTGACTCTTATCGTTTGTAGGAGTAGAATAGGCATGGTGGTTTTATGAATATCCTTAATGGGAGATGTGAATTGTGAATAAATTTGTTTTGACTAAGCTTGAAGATTTTACGTATGTATTAGAAATTGTTTTAACAGTATTGTTAGCAATAGGAATAACTGTTGGTTTGATAGATATCGTTAAATATATTTTTGAAATATACTATACAGGAGCTCATGGCTCATATGATGTTTTTAAGCACTTTTTAGCTCACACATTGTTATTAGTTGTGGGAATAGAGTTAATGTTAATGCTTTTATCACACTCAACAAATGCTATACTAGAATTAGTATTGTTTGTCATTGCAAGGAAGATGCTTATATACGCTGAAACAATGATGGATCTAGTATTAGGAACAATAGCTATTGCTATTATTTATGTTATCTTGAAGTACTTATCACCTATGAAAGACTTTGTATCTAGAGACGAAAGGATTTACTCAGCTTCTACCAGTGTTGATAAGATATCTAAAGATACTGGCCTTCCAATTCCGACTAATAGAGGTAATACTTTAGGTGGATTGGTATGCAGCTTAGCTGAGGAAGCTTGTGTTCCAGCAACTGAAGGTGCTGAGTTTAAGGCTGGAGATATCAGGATAAAAGTTATAAAAGCTACTGAGGGTGTAATAGAAAGAGTAATGATAATTAAAAATGGAGATAGTGAAGAAGAAGAGCATTAAAAAATTAGTAGGAAGAGATTCCTACTTTTTTAATTTTAAAGAAAAAAGTTTCAAACTTAATATTTAGGTTTGAAACTTTAATTAAATATATTTTAACTTTTTTAATTCTTTATACCAACATGCAAATGACTTAGCTAGATCTAAACCAACTTCTTGTGATTCTCTGAACTTTAAAATATTATCTAGATCTTTTTTCAAAACAATATATTTACTATCTACTTTAGGAAATAGTGTTTTTACTCTATATATAGTTTCAACTTCCATTAACTTAATGACGTTTACATAATCATCTTCAAATAAGTTTTTAGTGAATTCGCTATTAGCAAGATAATCCATATCAATTGTCCGGATTCCTATTTCATGAACTGCTTCGTCAAAATATCCATAGTTTTTACTCTTGACTACTATTTTCTCAGGGCCAACTCTACTGAACCTATAATCACTTTCAGGGCTAATAATAATCTCAAAGTAATCATATGGGTAACTGCGTTTAAAACTATCTTCCCATTTTTCAAAAATAGATAATGCATTATATTTTTCTTCTAATACACTAATACTTAAGTTTAGTGCTCTAAACTTTTCCTTGTAAATCTCACTATATTCACCCCATAAGTCATGAAGTATTAATAGATAAGTTTCTACAATTGCTAATGCTCTAGATGGATCATGATCGATGCTATCAGAAAGATAGTTAATCCAACCTGTATTAAACCACTCTTTAAAGTACTTAGTTTTATTGGGCCATTTTTCAATAAAAACATTAAGGTTTTTTGTTTTTACAAACTCCGTTATTGCTTTGAAATATTTATCAAACTCTATAGGAGTTATTTCTAAATAGCTAGGTATATGAAACATCAAAGTATATAAAGGACCACCATATAAGGAAGCTTTGAAGTTGAAAGATTCTCCTAAAGAACTCATTTGACTTCCTAATTCTTTAAACTTTGCTTTTTTTGCACCAGGTATTAATCCAAGCTGCTTTAGTACATAAAAAGCACTTGAAGGATATAGATTTTCTTCAAAAATAATTCTTTTCAACAAAACACCTCCTATAAAAAGTTTGAATTACTTAAAAATATTATATTTGATTATATTATCGAAGTAACTTCTCTATTATTTTACCACTATTATTCAAATATTAACAATTCTATGACCAAAATAATTGTAAAAAAGTTTCATTAATACTTCTTATATCTTCTCTTTTAAATATATTAAAAGCCATACTTTAAAGCATAGCTTTTTATAATTAATATATAATAGCACCTAAAATGCCAAATCCTGTAATGACAGCTATAGGATGAGTTTTTGTTTTAAGTAATATAAGCATTGCTGATGCAAAGATTATAATCTCTCTATAATCAACAAATGCAGACTTTCCTGTGCTAATTGCTGCAAAAGCGATTAAAGCAATAATCACTGGTCGTAATACTTCAAATACTGAAGTTACATATTTATTATCAGAAAATTTTGACATTACTTGTGCGATAATTCCTATTGTTACAAAAGAAATCAAAACTACCCCAAAAGTAGCAATAATTCCGCCTGGAATTCCACTTATTTTATAGCCTACATAAGTAGCACTATTAACTGCAATTGGTCCAGGTGTCATGCTAGCTACTGCCATGATATCAGCAAACTCACTTCCTGAAATCCATGCATGTGAAGCAACAACATCACTTTGGATCAAAGGTATTGCTGCAAAGCCTCCACCAAAAGCAAAAGCACCAATTTTTAAAAAGGTTAAGAATAAACTACCAATTAACTCCATTGAATTTTACCTTTCTCATTATGCCAAAACAAATAGCAACCATAATAACATAAATTGGTTGAACGTTAAATATAACTAAGCTTAACAATGCTAATATTTCAATTATAGTATTAAACTTAGAGTTTGATAAATTATTCCAACACTTATACGCTGAATAGGCTATCAGAGCAACAACAACTGGTCTTATTGCTCTAAAAATAGACTGAGCAACTTCTAGTGAAGCAAAGTTGGTTAAAAATAAAGCTATAATAAGTATAATGCTTATAGATGGAATCATAACTCCAAGAGTGGACATTAATGAACCAGCCCAACCAGCAACTTTATGACCTGTAATAGCTGCAGTATTAACTGCAATTGCTCCTGGTACTGATTGTGCAACTGCAATTTCATCTAGAAAATCTTCTTCACTAATCCAATGTTTCTTATCTACAAGTTCTTTTTCAATCAAGGGGATCATCGCAAATCCACCACCTAAAGTAAAAGCTCCTATTCCTAAAAAAGTAACAAATAATTCGCCAAGTACCTTCGAACGCTCCTTAACTTTTGGAGTCGTTAAACCAATATTCGACATTACTATTAACACCTTTCATATACAGCGCATTCTTTTTGTCAACATGTACACAATATAACAAACTCAAACAGACAATTCAACCTCAAAAAGCCCATATAAAAAAAACTTTTTATTCTTGTATTCTAAACAGAAAAACATGTTTCCATGAGAAAAGAAACATGTTTTTATTCTGTTAATGTTATACATTTATTGTAAATATTAAGTCTATTATTCCTAGCAAAACCTATCAAAGTTATGTTGTTTTTTTTTGCAATCTCTATTGATAAACTTGAAGGAGCAGATTGTGAAATAATTAATGGTATTTTTTGAGAAGCAATTTTATTAATTATTTCTGCTGAAATTCTACAACTAGTTAAAATAGCTAAGCTTTTTAGGTTGATTTTTTTTAGATTTGCCAAACCAATAAGTTTATCAATTGCATTATGTCTTGCAATATCTTCAGTAAATAAAACAATTTCAGATCCGTCAAAAAGCGCTGCAGAGTGAGCTGCACCAGTGTTTAAAAATGTTTTTGAAAATGTAGAAAAAATTTTCATTATTTTAATTATTTCTGTTAAGCTAAAGATTATTTCTTTTAGGTTCTTATTCTTTTGTAATTCTATATTTTTTAAATTAGATTGAATTATTTTACTATTTTTATCAATTTTGACATTTATTCTTTCCTCATTAATAATAAATTCACTTACTTCTGAAGAGTCAAAAATAATTTTCTTACTTAATAGAAATCCAATAGCTAACTCTTTTAGTTCTTTTGGAGAGCATTGGAAAGTTTGTATAAAGATATTGTTGACATATAAGTCAATTATTCTCTCAGTAATGACTTCATCTTTTAGTTTGATCAAATTGCCTTTTTCATATTTAGTTATCTCATAAAATGATGTAGTTTTATTTTTTTCATCCATAAAATTTTTGACATCCTCTATTGTGTTTAGATTTGTAAACATTGACCAATCAGGCGCATAGTCTCTAGCAATTTTTTCATCTATTAATAAGCTTTCAACTTTTTTAATAAGCGCAAAAATAGATCTGTTAGATAAAAGGTGGTCTTCTATTTTTGGAATTAGATCCTTGTGATAAAAGCTATTAAAAGGTTCTATCCAGTTTTTATATCTTGTAACTATTGCTAGTGGATTGTTTGAAACATCTTTTATACTATTTATGAGATGTTGAATGTAATCTAGATTAATATTTGGCATATCGCAAGCTATAAAATATACATATTCACTATGAGCAGATAGTAGCCCGCTATGTATACCACTTAGCGGGCCTTTCTCTTTTATAACATCAGAGACTACTCTAAAATTTTTGTAATAACCATCTTTTAATGTGTTACTAATTACTATTATGTCATCAAAAATATTAGATAGCTCATTTGATAAATATGAAATTATATTTTGATTATTAAGCTCTAAAAACTGTTTATCAAAGCCCATTCGTGTACTTTGACCACCGGCTAAAATAACAGCTGAACCAAATTTTCTCATATTGAATCCTACTTTTATAGTTTTTCTATATTAACCGCACTTACTTTTAACTCAGGAATTTTGGCTTGCTTATCCAAATTAGTATTAGTTAAGTAGTTAGCTGCTCCATCAGCAAAATGAAATGGCATAAAAACAATGTCTTCAGCTACTATTTCTGATACTTTTGCTCTAGTTTTTACTTCACCGCGCTCAGAACTAACTAAAACCCAGTCACCATCATTAACATCAAGCTTATTAGCGGTAGTTGGGTTTATCTCAATAAAGGAATGAGGAGACTTTTTATTAAGTCCTTCAGTTTTTCCTGTCATTGTTCTAGAATGATAATGATATAAAACCCTGCCTGTTGTTAATATATAAGGATATTCTTTCGATGTCTTTTCTGTACTTTCAATATATTCACTTGGTACAAAAAGTCCTTTTCCTCTAGCAAATTCACCTTTATGAAGATATTTAGTGCCAGGATGATCTTTAGTTGGACAAGGCCATTGAAGTCCATTCTTACCTAAACGATCATAACTAATTCCACCATATATAGGAGTTAACCTAGCGATTTCTTCCATAATTTCAGAAACATTATCATAATGATAGTCTCCACCTAGCTTTTGGCTCAATTCCATTAGGATTTGCCAATCTGGTTTAGCTAATCCAGGTGCTTCTACTGCTTTATTGACTAGTTGAATACGTCTTTCTGTATTGGTAAATGTCCCATCCTTTTCAGCAAAAGCTGCAGCAGGTAATATGACGTCTGCATACTCTGCTGTTTCTGTTAAGAAAATATCTTGGACAACTAAGAAGTCTAAGTTTTCCATTGCACTTATTACATGGTTAATGTCTGGATCTGAGATTAATGGGTTTTCTCCCATTACATAAAGCATTTTAACGCTACCATCATTAGCCTTTTCTATCATTTCAGGTATTGTAAGACCTGTTTTATCAGGCAATTTCTTACCCCAAGCTTTAGAAAATTTCTCATTTGATTTTTTATCAAAAACCTTCTGGTAACCTGGATAAACATTTGGCAAACCACCTAAGTCACAAGCACCCTGAACATTGCTTTGTCCTCTTAGAGGATTAACACCACCATTTTCAACACCCACATTGCCACATAAAAGTGCAAGATTAGATACAGCCATAACACTATTAGTACCATAAGCATGTTGAGTAATTCCCATTGCATAAAGAATGCTTGCTCTATTAGAAGCATATATTCTAGCAGCTTTTACAACGTCTTTTGCTTCAATCTGACATATATTTGCAACATACTCTGGTGTATATTTTTCTACTAGCTCTACTAAATCTTCATAGTTTTCTGTCTTTTGTTCAATATAGCTTTTATCCATTAAGTCTTCTTTAATGATTACATGCATCATACCGTTTAATAAAGCAATATTAGTTCCAGGTTTAACTTGTAAGAAAACATTAGCATCTCTAACAAGTTCTATTTCTCTAGGATCTGCTACAATAAGTTTAGCACCTTTTTCAATAGCTTGTCGAACTTGAGCTGCTATTACTGGGTGATTCTCTGTTGTATTTGAACCAATCACAAAGAATACTTTAGTGTTTTTCATTTCTCCTACACTATTTGTCATAGCTCCACTACCTAATGTTGTTGCCAGACCGGCAACTGTAGAAGAGTGTCAGAGACGAGCGCAATGGTCTACACTATTTGTTCCTATATCGGCTCTAAAAAGTTTTTGGAAGACATAGTTGTCCTCATTAGTACATCTAGCAGATGTAAATCCTCCAATAGCTTCTGGTCCAAATTCTTTCTTAATTCCATTTATTTTATCTGCAATTAGTTGATATGCTTCATCCCAACTTGCTTCTCTAAACTTGCCATTTTCTTTGATTAAAGGTGTTTTAAGTCTATCTTCATGACTTAAGAAGTGGTAAGAAAATCTTCCTTTAACACACAATAATCCGTCATTTGAGGGACCGAAAGCTGGTTCTACATCTACAACTTTGTTGTTTTTAATCAATAGATCTAACTGACAACCAACTCCACAATAACCACAAGTTGTGCGAACTTTTTTAGTTTCCCAGTATCTAAATTTCTCATCAATTTTAGGGATTAAAGCTCCACTTGGACATACTGATATGCAATTACCACACGACACACATGTAGATTGGTCTAGATTAAAATCAAACGAGGGGCTAATATGGGTTTTAAATCCTCTTTCAGCAAAGCCAATTGCTTTAGTTTGTTGCAATTCATCACATACTCTTACGCATAACCCACAATTGATACATTTGTTTTGATCACTTATATAAAATGGATTAGAATCATCAATCTCATATTGTTTCACTTCACCAGTATAAGAAGTTTCTTTAACGTCATATAAGTAGCAATACTCTTGTAATTTACATTGTCCATTATCTTGACAAGTCAAACAATCAAGAGGATGATTAGCTAACATTAAATCTAGCACATCTTTTCTAATTTGAACTACTTCTTCACTTTCAGTTAATATCTCTAATCCTTCACTTACAGGAGTAGTACAAGCAGTCACAATAGCATTGTTATGCGCTAACTCTACTACACACATCCTACAAGAGCCACTCGGCTCAAGTCGCGGATCGTGACATAAAGTAGGTATTTCTATGCCATTTTCTCTACATGCTTGTAAAACAGTATATTCTTTTGGAACACTTATTTCTTTGTTATTTATTTTTAGTTTAATCACAATAAATCCCTCTTTAATTTAGAATTATTGCATCAACAGGACAAGCTTCTTCACAAGCTCCACATTTGATACAAGTTTCTTGATCTATTTTATGTCTTTCTCTAACTTCTCCAGAGATAGCATCAACAGGACATTCTCTAGCACATTTTGTACATCCAATACAACCATCTGTAATAAAATACTTAGTCAAAGCACTACATTGTCCAGCAGGACATTCTTTATTCTTAATATGAGCAATATATTCATCTTTGAAATATCTTAAAGTAGATAGAACTGGATTTGGAGCAGTTTTTCCTAAACCACATAAAGATCCACTTTTGACTGACTTTGCTAGTCTTTCAAGTTTGTCTAAATCATCCATAGTAGCTTTACCTTCTGTAATCGTTCCAAGTATCTCTAGCATACGTTTAGTTCCTTCTCTACATGGAGTGCATTTACCACAAGATTCATGTTGGGTAAATTCCATAAAGAACTTAGCTATTTGAACCATGCAAGTATCATGATTCATTACAACAAGTCCTCCAGAACCAACCATAGCTCCTGCAGATGAAAGACTGTCAAAATCAAGTGGTAAATCTAGATGTTCATGAGTTAAGCAACCACCAGAAGGACCACCTATTTGAACTGCTTTAAAATCAGTTCCTACTATTTCACCTTGGTCATTTACTACACCACCAGAAATATCTCCAATAATCTCTCTTAAAGTAGTGCCAAAAGGTACTTCTATTAGACCTGTGTTTGCTACATGCCCAGTAAGAGCAAATGTCTTTGTTCCACTTGAATTATCAGTTCCAATTTTTTTAAACTCTTCTAATCCTAAGTTAAAGATCAAAGGTACAGTTGATAATGTTTCTACATTATTAATAACGGTAGGTTTTCCAAAAAGACCTTTTGTTGATGGATAAGGAGGTTTAGGTGTTGGCATTCCACGTCTACCTTCGATTGATCGCATTAAAGCAGTCTCTTCACCACAAACAAATGCTCCAGCACCTTCCATTACTGATAAGTCAAAATGATACTCACTGCCAAATATATTCTTACCTAAAATGCCAGCATTTTGAGCATCTTTTACTGCCTTTTTTATTCTCTTTACTGCTAATGGATATTCTGCACGAACATAAATATATCCATAATTAGCTCCAATTGCTCTAGCAGCAATTATCATTCCTTCAATAATAGAGTGAGGGTTACCTTCCATTAAACTTCTATCCATAAAAGCTCCTGGATCACCTTCGTCACCATTACAGATCACATATTTATCATCGGATTTCTCGCGTCTTGCAAACTCCCACTTTAGACCTGTAGGGAATCCACCACCACCACGACCTCTTAAACCTGATTCAGTGTAAAAATTACATATTTCTTCACTAGTATAATTGAGATACATTTCTTTAGCTGCTGCATAACCATCAAGAGAAATATATTCATTTATATCTTCTGGGTCAATATGTCCACATTGTTGTAGTGTAAATCTATGCTGCTTTTGATAAAAAGGTATATCATCTATATGTTGACAATGATCGCCATTAGCAGGATTGACATATACTAACCTATCAATGATTTCATCTTTTAAGATGCTTCTTTCAATAATTTCTTCAACATCTTCAACTTTAACCATGCAATACATAACATCTTGTGGATAAATCATTACTAAAGGGCCCATCTGACAAAAACCTTGGCAACCACTTTTTGAAATATGATTTCCATGACTTTCATGATTAATTAGAGTTTCTACAGGTATATTTTGTTCAGCTAGTAACTTAACAAATTTATCATAAATTTTTAAGCTACCCTGAGCTACGCAAGCTGTTCCACCGCATACGACTATTCTTTTAGTTATATCTTTTGTATTATCTAAATATTCTTTTTTACGCTTTTGAAGGTTAATACTCATTTATTTCCCCTCACTTTTTTGTATTTCAGTTATAATATCTACGGCTTTTTTGGGTGTTAATAAGCCATGTACATCTTCATCAACTACCATAGCTGGTGCTAATCCACATGTTCCTAAACACGAAACTGCTTCGAGACTGAAAAGCCTGTCTTTAGTAGTTTCTTCACCCTCATCTAGTTTTAAATGCTCTTTTAGTGCATTAATTATTTTTGTAGAACCTTTTACATGGCAAGCTGTTCCATCACAAATTTTGATAATGTATTTACCACTAGGTTCTAGCTTAAACTGTGCATAAAAAGTGATAACTCCATATATTTGAGGTAGTGAAATTGTAAGTTCTTCTGAGATAATCTCCGCTGCTTCTTTTGGTATGTATCCAAATAACTCTTGTGTTCTTTGTAAAACTGGTATTAGTTCTCGCTTTTGTCTATCTTTAAGTATTTCAAGTAATTTTGACTTTTTGTCTAAATCTAACATTTCAATAGCCAAAATATTCCCCCCTTAACTGTAATTACTTTTTATATGTTAACTAATCATTTAGAATCAGTCAAACAAACAAATTTTTAATATAATTTAATACATCTTTTCTTAAGATTTAACTTATAATTATTGAAGATTATTCTCTAGATAACAAAATCTCCTTTTTCCATAATAATTTGCTTCTTTCCATTTATATATCCTTCAACAGTTAAATCATTAGTTCCAATCATAAAATCAACGTGTACAATTGAATCATTTAGACCTTTTTCCAATAACTCTTCTTTATCCATTTCTTGTCCATCTTTAATAGTCATTGGATAAGCTTTGCCAATAGCTAAATGACAAGATGCATTTTCATCAAAAAGAGTATTAAAAAATATTGTGTTCATATTTGATATTGGTGAGTCATACTCTACTAAAGCTACTTCTCCAAAATATGAGGCACCTTCGTCAGTACTAATTAATTCTTTGATTTGATCATAACCTTCTTTAGCGTCAAAACTTACAATTTTTCCATCTTTAATCTCAAATTCAAACTCTTCGATAAGGTTACCATTAAAACTTAATGGCATAGAACTTACTACTTTACCATTAATACCATCTTTTTTTGGAGCTGTGAAGATTTCTTCTGTTGGCATATTTGCTATAAACTCTTGACCTGATTTTGTTTTTTCACTTCCACCAGCCCAAATGTGACCTTTTGGCAGTTCTACTTTTAAATCAGTACCGTTACTAGCTTTAAAATGAAGATAATCAAATTTCTTAGAATTTAAAATTTTCATTTTTTCTTTTAGTTTAGATATATGATTTTCCCAAGCTTTAACTGGATTATTTAAATTAGCTCTAGTTGCTATAAAAATACTTTCCCACAACTTTTCAACAGCATCTTTTTCATCCATATCTGGATAGACTTTAGTTGCCCATCCTTTAGTAGCACAAGCTGCTACACACCAAGAAACTTCATTATTCATCGCTTTATCTCGATATTCTTTTAACTCTCTGTTATATGCTTTAGAGTATTGTTGCATTCTTTTAGGATCTACACCTTTCATTATAGAAGGATCAGTTCCTGTTATTGATAAAAAGGCAGCTCCTTCTCTTACATATGATAAAAAGAACTCTTTTTGCCATGAAGGTATTGTGTCAAAAAGAAAATCTTGACCGTGTAAAAATCTAATTTTACTACTTAAGGCATCTTTCCAAAAAATTGCTACGTCTTTAGCACCATTTTCATAAGCTATTTTAGAAATTTCTCTTACAAGCTCAGCACTTTGAATAGGGGAGCTAATAACAAGAGTTTGCCCTTTTTGTAGATTAATTCCATTCATAACTAATATTTGTCCATACTTGTTTAACAATTCATTATTCATGATCCACCTCTTTTTAAAATATAGTTTAATTATATCACAAATTAAAGAAAAACAAGGGGTTAGTTGCTTTTTGTTTCTGGTATTACTAGTGATTAATATATAATGTAGTTAATGAGAAATGTTAACACAAAGGGAGGAGTTTTATGTCTAAAAAGTTATTAGCATTTACAGGTGCTGGAATTTCAAAAGATAGTGGGATTCCAACATTTGAAGAAATGGGAGATTTAAGAAATAAACTTAGTCGAAGATATTTTAATCGTCATCCTAAAGAGTTTTTTAAAGTTTTATTTAATTTGAAGAAAAACGTAGATAACGCTAAACCAAATAAAGCACATTTAATATTAGCTAAATATAATATTCCTGTAATTACAATGAACATTGATGGACTTCACACCAAAGCAGGATCAAAAGAAGTTTTAGAGATCCATGGGGATTTAAGAAAGCTTATTTGTAAAAGTTGTAATACTGAGCATAAGTATTCAATCTTGAATTATGGGTATGTGTGTCCGAAATGTAAAACTATATTACAACCAAAAGTAGTTTTGTACGGAGATGGGTTAGATAAAATGGAACAAGCTTTTTTAATGGTTAATCAATGTGATGTTTTAATTATTATTGGCACATCGTATTATACTTCAACTGCAATTGATATTTTAAGATATGCAAAAGCTTTAGATAAAAAGGTTTATGAAATTAATAGTAATGCTAGTACGAGATTACCCGAGCTATTAAAACGAATAATCAAGGCAGATTAGCTCTTTTAGTGATATAATAAGTAAGATTTTAAGAAAAAGAGTTGATTTAATTGAAAGTTAGTAGAAAAGATTTAGACTTAACTACAGGAAGTATAAAAAAACACTTTGTTAAACTAGTATTACCCACTATTGGAGGAATGCTTGCTTTTACAATATTTAATCTTACAGATACATATTTTGTTTCCAAATTAGGGACAGAATCATTAGCTGCTATGGGCTTTACCTTTCCCATAGTTATGATTGTTGGATCAATTTCATCTGGCATGAGTATAGGTTCAGCTTCTGTATTATCTAGAGCAGTTGGCAGAAAAGATGAAAAGCTGATGAAAAGAACTGCAACTGATGGAATCATTCTATCTGTTTTATCTGTAATAATTATGTCTATTATAGGGCTTTTAACAATGGATGAAGTTTTTACTCTTTTAGGAGCTAATGAGGCTACTTTACCTTTAGTTAAAGAATACATGACTATATACTATATTAGTATAATAGCTGTTGTTATGCCGCCTGTGAGTGATTCATCCATGAGAGCAGTGGGAGATATGTTTAGGCCATTTATAGTTATGACCATTTGTGCTTTTACAAACATAATACTTGATCCAATTTTCATTTTTGGATGGTTTGGTTTGCCAGCAATGGGTATACGTGGAGCAGCTTTAGCTACTGCAATTTCTAGATCGATTGGTATGGTTGCAACTTTATCTTTTTTACACTTTCATCACGGACTACTTGATTTAAAACCAGCTAAGTTAAGTGATATGCTTGCTTCTTGGAGAAATATTTTACACGTTGGAATTCCTGGCGCAATTATTAGATTATTCCCTCAAATTTTGCGTAGTATATTAACAGCTTTAGCAGCCACTGTAGGAGGTACTATAGCTGTAGCAGCTATAGCAGTTGGAACAAGGGTAGAAAGCTTTGCATTTGTAATTAGTGGTGCTGTTGGTACTACAATTGTACCAATGGTAGGACAAAATTTTGGAGCAAAGAAAGCAAAAAGAGTTGAACAAATTAGAATAACAAAGAACTTAATTGCAATTTTTTATGGTTTGGTTACATTCATTATTGCTTTATTTTTTGCAAAACCACTTATAAAGATTTTTTCCAGTGATCCAGAAGTGATTAATCTTACAGTAATATATTTAAGGATAATTCTCTTTGCTTCAATGGGACTTAATCTATATAACTGGACAGGACAAGAGTTAAATGCGATTGGTAAACCAAAATGGTCCCTTATAATAAATGGGATAGGAACATTTTTAGTTTTAATACCAGCAGTTTATATTGGTGCCAGGCTAAATGGATTTGTTGGAATGATTTTAGGTCTTTGTATTGGGCAACTTCTTTTAGGTAGTGTATCAGTAAAAATTGGTAAAGATGTTTTAAAGATTGAAACGATGATTAATTAGTAAAATTAGGGTATTAACAGGGTTGTATTTTAATTTAGCTTCAGGTATGATTATTTGTGATAAATATTTTAGTAGTCGAAAGATTCGGCTACTGTAATTAATAAGAGGATGATTAAGTTTGCCTAAAGTAAAAGAAAAGAAAAATTACTATCTTGAACTTTTAATATTTTTTGCGCCATTAGCTTTAACATATATGTTAATGATGGGATCACATTCCATTATTAGTTCATCTCTAGCTAGAACTGAAAATGCAGCGATAGCTTTAGCAGCCTATTCAGTTGCTAACAGTATTATCTATATATTTGAATCTCCTTTATTTGGAATTAGAAGAATTTATCTTGCACTATTAGATGATAAGAGTTCATTTAAAACTTTATCAAAAGTAACTGTGATGGCATTAGGATTTGTGCTTACAATATTATTTTTTGTAGGATACACCCCAATAGGTAAATTTATTTTTACAAGAATAGTTGGAGTTAGTGAATCACTATTTCCAGAAGTTATTAGAGCTTTTAGATTGTTTATGATCTTACCAATAGCTTCAGCTCTTAGATCAGTTTTTCAAAGTCTGTTGGTAATAAACAAAAAGACTCACATTGTTACAATGAACATGATTTTAAGATTAGCTAGTATGCTCATTATTTCTTATGTGTTAGTTAACTTTAAGTTTGTTACTGGGTCAGCTGTTGGAGTTTTTGTTTTAGGTGGAGGTATGTCAGTAGAAGCCATTATGTCTTTTATTACTGCTAGAAACTTAAGAGGAGAACTACCTAGTAAGCCACAAAAAGATGAAAAACTTACATTTAAAACAACTTGGGCATTTTATATCCCAATAACGGGAGCATTGTTGCTGCAAAATTTTATTAGACCTTTTATAAATGCTGGTTTAGCTAGGACAGTAAATCCTGAAACTGCACTAGCTGCTTATCAAGTAGCTTATTCATTTTCCTGGATACTTGTTGGAATATCATTTAGTATCCATCAATTAGTTTTAGTTTTCGTTGAAAACAAAGAGACTTTTGCAAAAGTTAAACGATTTGTTTTTGGGGTTGGTATATTTGGGTCATCAATACTATTGTTGGTATCACTAACACCCATTGGCGAGTGGTTATTACTTAATGTAATTGGAACAGATCCAAGTATTACTCAAGCAGCTTTAACTACAATGTTACCAATGGCATTTATTCCACTAGTTGTAACAAATTCTGAATTATTTGCGGGTGTACTAATGATGGAAAAAAGGACTCCTGTTTTGACAATGTCTAAAGGTGCCAATCTTTTGGTATCAATGACAATTTCTCTAGGATTAGTTTCAATTTATCCAGAACTAGGTGCTTTACTAGCTGGTCTAAGTATGCTTTTAGGATATGCAGGTGAGTTTGGAGTAGTATACTTTTTTGCTAGGAAACTAACACCAAATGGAAGAAGAAGACTTAATAAGTAGTATCTATTCACTTCAAATAATTATATAATTTATTTGAAGTGTTTTTATTTTAAAGGAGGTAATTTATGTGAGTAACTATAGTGTTAGCAGTGAAATTAGGGAAACTTTTAGAAAACTATTGTCTGATGGAACTACTAAAGAAGCAATAAAATTTATTGAAAATGATTTAGACCAAGCTATAAAAGATCAAAAAGAGCTAGTCCAAATTGAAGCGCCAACTTTTCATGAAGAAAACAAAGCGAAGCGTTATGCAGAGATGTTAAAAGATTTAGGTTTAAGTGATGTTCATATTGATGATTATGGTAATGTATTAGGATATTATAAAGGAAATAATCAAGGACCAACTGTTTTACTTGAAGCACATCTCGATACAGTTTTTGCACTTGGAACAGATGTGACCCCGAAAGAAAAAGATGGTAAAATTTATGCTCCTGGCATTTGTGATGACACAAGAGGATTAGCAGCAAATCTTTCCGTAGTAAGAGCTTTAGTTAAATATAAGCCTGAAATTAATGGCAATATAATTATTGCAGGAACTGTTGAAGAAGAAGGACTTGGTGGTATGGGTGGAATGAGAAAACTTCTTGAAAACCATCCAGAAATTGATGCCAGTATTTCAATAGATGGCTCTGGCAGAGATAAAGTTACTTATCAAGCTACTGGGATTAAAAATTACACAGTTACTTACACTGGCCCGGGGGGACATGCTTATGGAGCTTTTGGATTGGCTAATCCTAATCAAGCAGCAGCTAGAGCTATTACTCATATAGGTAATATAAAACCGCCTAAAACTCCTAAAACTACATTTGCTGTTAGTTTAATAGAAGGTGGACACCAAATACATGCAATTGCTGAAAAAGCTAATTTTAAGATTAATATGAGAAGTGACAGTGCAAAAGAGTTAGAAAAACTTGAAGAAAAGGTTGTTGAAATGTTCAAGCTTGGTGCAAAAGAAGAGAATGAACGCTGGGGAAGTCAAGATATAAAAGTAGAGTTTGAGAAAATCTTAGATGTTCCAGCAGGTAATCAAGATAAAGATTTATTTATTGTTCAAACAGCTTGGGAGGCTACTAAGGCTGTTGGTGTAGATCCTATTCTTGCAAGTGGCGGATGCACAAATACTAACCAAGCTATTGATTTGGGAGTTCCTGCAGTAACTATAGGTAGAGGTGGTAAAGAAGGTGGAGTACATAGTTTGGGTGAGTGGTTTGATCCAGATGGAGTATATAAAGCATCTCAAAAGTCATACCTAATGCTTTTAGCTCTTACAGGTGTTAATGGTTTAACTAAATCAGTGGTAAAAAAATAGGTTTATATTAAAAAAGCTACAATTTCAAAAATGAAGATTGTAGCTTTTTTATCTAGCAATTATAGTAATCCATGTCGCACTCTTTTTTTAAATGCACTTTAAATATTTTTTTAATATATCTTAATGTCTTTTCAACTGCGTCTTCAATAGTTCCATCATATCTCTGATAAAGAATACTAGTAAGTACTCCTTCGTAAATGTAAATAACCATTTCATTAATATCTTCTAAATCATCTTTATCAAAATATCCTTGTTGTACACATTCACGTAATAAGACTAAAGCTCTATAATAAATATCATCTTTAGTTAACATATCTAAAATATCTTCTTCCAAATTATCTAGATATTCTGGATAAATTTGATAAAACTCTTTTATATTATTAGGAAAAGGGTTGTTTGCGTCTTTATAAAACACAAACTTATAAATATGAGGAGATGCATACGCATGTGTGCAGAAACATTCCCATATTTTTAAGACTCTACAAAGAGGGTTTTTACAATCTCTTATATAATTTGGCAAATCATCTGTATATGGTTTGATAAATTTGAGCGAAGCCATTGAAACTAAATGATCTAAATTTTCGAAATAGTTATATAACGTAGCGATATTATATCCAGCCAAATCAGCAACTTTTCTTACAGTAACTTTTTCTACACCATCACTAGCAATGATGTCTGCTGTCGCGTCAATGAAATAGCGCATCATTCGATTCTTCTTCAGTGTCTTATTATCCACTTAAATCACCTTAATTCCCTAATATATTGTAATAATATTAACACAAAAATATATAGATAACAAAAAAATCAATTAAAAATAATAAACGTGTTTGCAATATAAACGTGTTTATTATATAATCATGTTAGAAGATTTTAGTGCACAAAAGTGCAGAAAGGGGATTAATATGAATCTTAAGATCGGTAACTTCTTTGTCCAAGATATAGTTTTTGGTAAAGAAACTTCTTTTGTTGATGGTTTATTAACTATTAATAAAGAAGAAGCATTAGCTGTTGTTAAAGAAGATGAGCATATTACTCAAGCAGATTTAGAAATTGTAAAGCCTGGAGATAGTGTAAGACTTGTTCCTGTTAAAGAAGCCATTGAGCCAAGAGTAAGGCCTGATGGAAGAGCTATTTTCCCTGGAGTTACTGGAGAATTAGCAAGAAGTGGAGAAGGCAGCTTACATGCACTTAAAGGTTGTTCTGTTTTAGTAGTAGGACAACATTGGGGTAGTTTCCAAGACGGCCTTATTGATATGAGTGGAGAAGGAGCTAAATATACATACTTTTCTCAACTTAAGAATATTGTTTTAGTAGCTGATACTGATGAATTATTTGAACAAAGAGAGCAACAGAAGAAAAACAAAGCTTTACGTTGGGCTGGTATGCGTTTAGCAGAATACATTGCTAGTTGTGTTAAAGACCAAGAACCTGATGAAATAGAAGAATTTAATTTACCAGGGATTATGGAAAGAGAAGCAACTGATTTGCCTAATGTAGTACTAGTATTACAGCCTCAATCACAAATGGAAGAGTTAGGTTACAATGATTTATACTACGGTTGGGACACAAATAGAATGTTGCCTACATTTGTACATCCTAATGAAGTATTAGATGGAGCAATTATTTCAGGTTCATTTATGCCATGTTCTTCTAAATGGGCTACTTATGATTTCCAGAATTATCCTATGATAAAAAGGCTTTATCAAGAACATAATAAGACTTTGAATTTCTTAGGTGTTATAATGTCAAACCTTAATGTGGCACTAGAACAAAAAGAAAGAGCTGCTCAAATGGTAGCTGCTATGGCAAATACCTTAGGTGCAGATGGAGCTATTGTTGCTGAAGAAGGTTATGGCAATCCTGATGCAGACTTTATAGCTTGCATAGTTGCACTAGAAGATGCAGGTGTTAAAACAATTGGCTTAACAAATGAATGTACTGGTAGAGATGGAGCTTCACAACCACTTGTAGCCTTAGATGTAAAAGCAGATGCTATTGTATCTTGTGGTAATGTATCAGAGTTAATCAAGTTGCCTCCAATGGATAAAGTTATTGGTGAGTTAGAATCCCTTGGAAGAGATGGATTATCCGGTGGTTGGGAAGACGATGAAATATTAGGACCTTCAGTTAAACCAGATGGATCGATTATTATGGAAAACAATGCAATGTTTTGTGGAGACCAAATTGTTGGATGGTCACCAAAAACTGTTAAAGAGTTTTAGGAGGTAAAAAAATGAAAAAGGCTGTTCATTATATAAATCAATTCTTTGGCCAAATTGGTGGAGAAGATAAAGCTGATTTTGAGCCAGAAGTAAGAAGTGGCGTAGTCGGCCCTGGAATGTTTCTTAAAAATAAGTTAGATGCAGAAATCACTCATACTATAATATGTGGTGATAATTATATGACCTCTAACACAGAAGAAGCGCTAGAAGTTATTTTAGGAGAATTAAAGCAATTAGATTTCGACATTTTTATTGCAGGTCCCGCTTTTCAAGCAGGTCGTTATGGAGTAGCTTGTGGTACAATTTGCAAAGCTATTAAAGAGGAATTTAATGTTCCTGTAGTTACATCAATGCATGAAGAGAATCCTGGAGTAGAAATGTTTAAGAAAGAAATGTATATTTTTAGAGGCGGTAGAAGTGCTGCTGCTATGAGAAGCGACTTAACAGATATGGCTAATTTTGCAAATAAGATTTTAGCAAATGAAGAACTTAAAGATGCTAAAACAGAAGGGTATTTTCCAAGAGGTATAAGACATCAAGTATGGAGAAGTGATGAAAAACCTGCAGCTGACAGAGTTATAGATATGTTGCTTAAAAAGTTAGCTGGTGAAGATTTTGAAACGGAATTACCAATTCCAGCAAAAGAAGCTGTTCCTATCGCACCACCTATCAAAGAATTATCAAAAGCAACTGTTGCTTTTGTTACTTCAGGTGGTATTGTTCCAGTTAATAATCCAGATCGAATTCAGTCAGCTTCAGCTACTAGATGGGGAAGATATGATATTTCTGATATGGATAGATTAAAAGCAGGAGAGTATAAAACAATTCATGCAGGGTATGATCCAGCAGCAGCAGATGCAGACCCTAATGTTTGTGTTCCACTTGATGCTTTAAGAGCTTATGAAAAAGAAGGAAAAATCGGAAAATTACATGACTATTTTTATTCAACCGTTGGAACAGGAACAACACAAGCAGAAGCAGCTAGAATGGCTAATGAAATGATAGAATACTTTAATAATGAGGGAGTAGATGCGATAATTCTATCATCAACCTGAGGAACCTGTACACGTTGCGGTGCAACGATGGTTAAAGAAATTGAAAAAGCAGGATTCCCAG
>CAZCFQ010000018.1:0-24545 GCA_964497955.1 uncultured Clostridiaceae bacterium | reverse complement strand
ACTAGGGACAGAATAAAAGAACACCTAACTAATGGAGACAAAGTTATAGCAATATCAGGTTCGCCTTCAGAACTAGTCAGTGAAATGGCTAAAAAACATAATTTCAATGATTACATAGGAACAAAGTATGTTATTGACAAAGATAAGAAATATACAGGAGAAATTGTTCCTATGTGGGACAGTAACAGTAAGCAAAATGCAATTGAATATTTTGTTAATGAATATAACATTGATTTAAATACATCTTATGCATATGGAGACACTGCAGGTGATTTTAGTATGTTTAAGTTAGTAGGAAATCCTATTTTAATTAATCCAACTAAGGAATTAGTTAAAAAGGTGAAAAATGATCCAGAAGTTGCAAAAAGAGCACGAGTAATAGTTGAGAGAAAAGATATGATTTATCACTTGACCCCCCAAGACATATAAATATTAAATAGTAGAAAGGACTTTCAATGAATATCAAAAGAATTAATAAGTTAAGAGAAATTTTAATAAAAAATGACATTGACGGAGCTCTTTATGGAGTCAGTGGAAATATGTATTATCTTTTAGATGATCCAAGTTTCACATTTCAAAGAACACCAGAAACAGCAAGCTTAAAACCATCTCAGAAGGATTACTTTAATAATAAGACTGATGTGATTTTATATATACCTGTTGATGGAGAACCTATTTTGATCACGACATATAATAGGATTGATTCATTTAAAAACACAAGTATTAAAAAATACACTTGTTTTTATGATCGTCTTGTTAGACAGCTTCATCCCCATCTTAAAGGCAAAAAATTGGCAGTGGGACTTAGTTGCAGATCACATTTAGAAAGTATTATTACACAAATTAACCCAAATGTTGAAATAGTATCAGGAGAAGAGTTTGTTGAATCACTTAGAGCAATAAAAGACGAAAAAGAGATTGAAATATTGAAAGAATTAGCCAAGCTGACAGATTATGCAATGGGAGAAGTGCTTAAAGAAATTAAAGCAGGCATTAGTCAATATGGGATAGGTGATATAATTGCCAGAATTGGCAAAGAAAATGGTGCTACTGATTTGCCTTTCTTTCCAAATGCTGTATTTACTCAAACTGGTCATCCTACATCAAGAAAACGCGGAGCATATAAAAAGGATTGGCCATTAGAAAAAAACACAGCTATTGCTTTTGATTTTGGCTATGTTAAAAACGGATACTGTTCTGATTTTGGCAGATCATTTTATTTTGGTGATGCTTCTGATAAAGTTAAGGATGCTTATAGTGCACTTCAATCTGCACAAATGAAAGTCATTCAAACAATAAAACCAGGAGATAAGATTAATAGCTACCTAAAAATCCTTACTGATGAGCTAAAGCAGCATGGTTTTGAAAAAAACTTATTCAAGCATTCTGAGATAATTCCGATGGGGCATCAAATAGGTATAAATGTTCATGAACATCCTTGGATTAATACAGAAGTGAATCAAACGTTTAAGCCTGGCATGGTAATGTGTATTGAACCAAAAATTTGGCTGCTTGGTGAAGCATACATAAGAGTAGAGGATATGGTTTTGATTACAGAAGAAGGAGCAGAGTCACTAACGACCTTTGATAGAGAAAAGTTTGAAATTTAATATAAAATGCTACAGAAACCAACTCTTGGTTTCTGTAGCATTTTTGATTTTTATTTTGCGAAAAAAGACACACCATTGGTTTCATAAAGTTTTGCTTTTCCCTCAAATCTAGGTTCAGGCTCTCCTTCAACCTTACCAGCAATCATATTCTCTGCTCCTTTAAGAAGCAAACTTATTATACTTGAAGTAACCTTAAGTTGATGGTGGCTTGCATAGATGTAGTCAAATTCAGACAAATACTTCTGTAATTTTATCATGCTTGCCTTGAAAGCATGAAAATTTCTCCCTGGTCCAAACATATAAATAGGGCCTGGCTGTAAACTGTCTCCTCCTATCAGGATTCTTTTTTTTCTATCTAATAATGCTATACTACCTGGAGTATGTCCAGGAATAGAAATCACTTCGAATCTAAAATCTTTAATCTTAACAACCTCACCTTCCCATAAAGCATTCATTGGAACGGGGTTGCTAGATTTTGAATAATAATATTCAAACTCACTAGGATGCATATATCTATCATTAAAATCATGTGCATCGCCAGTATGGTCTCCATCAGCATGAGTATAAACTATTTTAATAGGTTTATCCGAGTAGTTTCTAACTTGGCTTAATAAATTATTACCACCTCTACCAGAGTCTATTAATAATATATAGTCCCCTATAATCATAAAGCTTCTTACGCCATCTTGTTCTATACTATAAAAACTACTTTCAATTTCATTAAAGTTAAACTTTTTCAATTATTTAACATCTCCTTTGAAATTAAATATTTTCTAAGTCAGTATTTTCTTTAATCATTCGTTTTATATCATCTGAATCATAAGATAACAAAATACCAAAGTCATAAGCTACTTGGAATCTCTTATCTCCTTTATATTCACCCTTTTTTAACAGCTGCTCTTTTCTATCTTTTAGGTGGTTAAACTCTGCTAAAGCTTTTTGGTCTTTATATAAAAGAATATTATACTTATCTTTGTTCATTTCAACAGGGAAAAGGTCTGTTAAAAATCCTTCATCTTCCTTCTTGCAATAGATGCCTCTTTTTCTGGCTATTTCTTCTGCATAAACAAAGTGCTTGTCTCTAAGGTCTTTATCATAAACAGGTACACCTAGTGCCATGTTTTTAGCACCACAAGCAACAACTTCAGCAAAAGCACTCATTATACCAATAGTTTTAGAAAACTCATCAATCATATTTTCGCTTTTTTCGCCATAAAATGCTTCTTTATCATCTTTTGATAAAAACTCTTCTACTTCAAACATATATCCTTCTGGGCCAACAAACATGAGACTTTTAATCTCTAAAGACTCACTGTAATGTGGCTTATAACTGAACTCAATACCAGCACTTTCTAACCTCTTAACCATTTCATCATGATTCTTTACAACTAAACTTGTTAACACACAATCTCTTGTTGTAGCATCACATGCTCCTCTAGACCTATCTACTGCACCAATATAGCCACCTTGACATACTCTATAAATTTTAGACCAGCCTTGATCACAAGTTAATTCTAGCTGTAATGTGTTTTCAAAAAAGTTGCAAGCTGACTCTAAATCATCAAAGTATAAAAAACTGATTTTACCATAAGTATCTAGCTTTGCCATATAAATTCCTCCTTATTTAGTTTTATGTTAATGAGTAAAATAAATATTATAATATATATTTCTCTAAAAATATCAAGAATCCTTTATTCCAAGAAACTTTTGTGTGTTAAAAATCATTATTATTTGTTAAAATGAAGTAACATAGAAATTTTATCGATATTTCAGTACATACTTAGCTCAGCATTGAATTTTAATATACTTTAAGGATGATTATATGACTACTTTTAGCCAAGTTGCGATAGCTTTTTTTACAATAGCTATATTTGGAAGATTATCTAAGTTGCTAGATAGCTTCTTTCCTCCATTTTACATTATAGCTGGAATAATTACTGGACCATTTTTCCTAAATATTGTCACAGAAACTGAAGTAATTGGGCTTTTTGGGGAAATAGGAGTTATATTCTTATTGCTTTATCTGGGATTTGAGTTTTCAATAAATACTTTGATTGAAAGAGCTAGATCTTTAATATCTGCAGGTTTAGTTGATTTAGTTATTAATTTTGGGTTGGGATTTATCATAGGGCAAGCCATTGGTTTAGGTTTATTCCATTCATTTGTTATGGCTGGAATAATTTATATGAGTAGTTCTGGTATTATTACTAAGACGCTAATTCAACTTAATGCAATAAAAGATCCAGAAGGGCAGCTTGTAATGGGCATTATGGTGTTTGAAGATTTAGTAATGGTAATATTTTTGGTTTTTGTATCAGCATTTTCTAGTATGGGAAGTAATATAAGAACTGGTCAAGTAGTTCTTGATATTTTTATTGCAATATCATTTTGTATAGTTCTTTTATATATAGGTAAAAGATTTAGTAATATTTTAACTAAAATACTTGATAGTGATTCTAAAGAGATTCATTTATTGTCTTTTATGGCTATAGTTTTAGGAGTTACAGCTTTAGGCATTTATTTAGGAGTATCAGAAGCTCTTGGAGCATTTTTTATCGGAATGGCTTTAAGTGAGACTAATATTAAATATAAGATGGAAGAAACAATTATAACTTTTAGAGATATATTTGGTGGTATGTTTTTCTTCTACTTTGGTATGAACTTTAATATATCTAACTTATCAGTTTCAACAACAGCATTAGTTATAATAATCATTGTAGCAACTCTAGGGAAAATTATATCTGCACTTATAATAAGAAAAACACAAAAATGTAGCATAGAAAAAGGTCTTTTTATAGGTTTAATTACTATACCAAGAGGAGAGTTCTCATTGTTGATTGCTAGTATGATTACAATTAATACTTTTGATTTTGATTCTTTTTCTATTATATTAGTATTATCTACAGCTTTGATTAGTACAATAACTTTTATGCTTGTTAATAAACTTGATATTAATAGGAGAATAAAATTACTAAAGAAAAATTTAACTTAAATAACAAAACCCCTTCATAATCAAATTGAAGGGGTTTTTAACACTATACTTAGATTTGATATACAAACATTACATCGTCTTCATTCTCTCTAATGCCGCCAGTAGCTTTATACATTTTCATAGCCGCTTCATTAGAGTTATTTGTTAAAACAAAAATTTCTGAACAATTGCTAACAAATGCTTCTTCTTTTAAGAAAGAAATTAATTTAGTTGCAACCCCCATTCTTTGGTAATTCTTGACTACGTCTATCGAATAAAGGAACATTTTTTTAGGTCTATCTTTAATATCAGTTAATATGTAAGCATAAAGATAACCAACAGCAATTTGATTAATATAAGCTATTAAACAAATATTATGGTTATTGCTAAAAAATATTTTATTTATTTCAATTTCAGTTTCTTCTAAAGAATTTATTAACAACCTTAAATCATCTTTATTGGCAAACGTAGCTTTTTTGACTTTAATTTTCATTTGAGATCCTCCTTATTTTTACCTTTTTTTATTATAATCTCAGATAAAACAGAATTCAATTAATTTGCTGCTTTTAATCAATTTAATAATAATAAATTAAATACATATCATTATTAAAAATATTAATTATAAATAATGAAACTATTAATAAAATTAATAGTTTTCTTGACAATAGGTATGCACTAAAATATGATATTACTAATGATTAAGTTAAGTCTAAGAAAAAACAAATAACCAAGTATAATTAAAAATTATTGATTTAAAACTCATTAGTGGATAGGTGTTTATGGTAGTATATATTTCTTTTATACGCCAGATTAATAGTATATAATAGCTAAATTTGACACTATGTATCTTTATAAAAGGTATCAAATACATGATTAATCCAATAAAAGAGTTATTCTAAGATTAACATTGAGAGGAGTTAGACAATGAGAAAAGTAAAAATATCGGGCTATTTAAGTAATTTTAATAATAAGAAGTTAAATAAAGGTGATATTTATCTTCTAGATGATGATTTTGAGATAGTATGCCAATCACAAACAAATAGTGATGGTTTTTATACAATGGAAGTTAAACAAGATCAATATATGGGAATTGCTGGTGTAAAAGATTATGGTGTAAATTATTTGGAATGTTGGGCATGGAATGTACCTGCTTTTTCTGACTTGGAAATAAATATGAGGATTGATAAGTTAGAGGTCTACGCTTTAAATGCTTTTGTTCCGCAAGGAGGATATCCGCAAATAATCATTTACTTTAGACCTATGTCTTTAACCAGAGATAAAATTAATAAGGAAAATTCTAATGACAATAGTTCAATTGCACCAAAATTAGATCTAAATAGTATTGAAGTTATGGTTAATGATTTGAATGTTAAAATATTATCTCTTAATGAGGTCAATGAGTATACTCCAGAAGATAAACCTGAATCGTATTTAGTCAGTGTTGAAAAACCAAAGCTTATTAAAGGACTGAATTTGATAAAAGTAATAATTAAGGATCAAAAGTATAAAAATTATGGGGAAGCAATCCTATTTAAATATTTTTAAATCTTAAAGCTAACTTCATAGTTATTTATTTGAAACTGCTCTAGCCTAATAAACCTAAAATTACTTCAGTTACTTTCTTTGGTAAGATGATGTCTTTAAATTTAAGGATATCATTCTTACTTAACCAAACTAACTCACTTTTATAAATGTCAGCAGTCATAAAACTACCATTAATAATGTGTTTGTCAATTTTACAAGCATATAAGTGCATCATCTCATGTGCTTTAATATCTTTAACTGAGAAAATATTTGAAATAGTAGTTATAAAGTTGTAATTAATTAGTTTAGCACCTAGTTCTTCATCTAATTCTCTTCTTAAAGTATCTTCAGGTTTTTCTAAAAAGTTCATTCCTCCTCCCACTAAATGATAATAATCATCTTTCAAATAAGATTCTTTAACAAATAGATAATTATCCTCATTCTTTATTAGCGCTCTTACACTATTTCTAATATGAGGTGATAAGTACTCCAGAGTTACTAGTTTATACTTATCAAAGTCAATAAGATAAGATAATAGTGAAATAATTTGATCTTTAGAATAATCATTTATCTCAGTGGCTATAATAAGCTGATTAACCTCACTTTTAATTACCCCAATAACTTTTCCTTTGAACTCTTTTATAGGCGTATAGATACCTAAAATATGTGCTATCATTCCATCTAATAATCCTAAATTGTGAAGATAGATCTGGTTTGTGTTTAATTTTGATCCCAAAGGATTTGTTACCTTTACTGTGACAGTTTTTTCTAAGTAATGATTCATTTTTTCACCTTTCCTTGTTTAGATAAATATCCTAATAAATAATAATATTATAACAAAAAAAGCTGGCGGTAACATTTTATTGAAAAAAATTATTATGAAAAAAATGATTGATTAAGAATATTATCAATAATTATGAGAACATAAATCATATTGATTTCGTATTATAAATGATAAAAACATTAAATGTGTTATGACTTCAAGATAAAAGGAGGATTTAATTATTAATTACATCAAATTTTTAAGAAATCATGTTGGGACAAAACCAGTTATTATGGTAGGTGCGTGTGTTGTTGTTATTGATGATAGAAACAGAATATTACTCCAACTAAGAGCGGACAACAAGTGTTGGGGACTTGCTGGAGGATCAATAGAGCTTGGTGAGTCTTTAGAAGAAGTAGCAAAACGTGAATTGAAAGAAGAGACAGGTTTAGAAGCAACTACATTAGAATTATTTAATATCTTTTCAGGTAAAGATTTTTATTACAAGTATCCAAACGGAGACGAGGTATACAATGTAACGGCAGCTTATATTTGTAAAAATTTTAATAATCATTTAACTAAAGAAAGCATAGAAATACTAGATGTTAAATTTTTTGAAATAAATGAAATACCTAATAATATTAGCCCGCCTGAAAAGCCAATAATACAATCTTACTTGAGAAATATGGACAAAAAGTCGAATAATTAAAAGAAACTACTTGTTAAAATATTAATAAAAAATTGCTTTAGTAAAACCACTATAATTGGGTAGTGTTTTTTTATTTTAAATGATTATTTAGCTTAATAGATGAAGTTAACACAAAATTAACATTCTATTAACTTAGGTTAAACAATGCTCAAGAGCCTATATGTTATAGTTTTAATTGTAAAGGTACTTATTGTATTTACCTAAATAGTCAAGCAAAAAATCAGATTTATATCTTAGGAGGATTTAAATGTTTAAGAAAAAAGCAACTTTGTTTCTATTGATTCTAGTTTTAGTAATGACTGCTGCCACAGGTTGTACACAAGAAGCAGAAACTCCAGATCAAGATGATCCAGGACAACAAGAAGAGCAAACAGAATTGTCAGGCAAAGTAATTGTTGATGGTTCAGGCACAGTTTATCCATTAATGGCTCATATTGCTGAAGAATATATGGTAACTGAAGAAACAGGCGTCAGTGTCCAGGTTGGAAGAGTTGGCTCGAGTGCTGGATTTAAGAAGTTCATTCCTGGCGAAACAGATTTATCAGATGCTTCAAGAAAAATTAAAGACTCAGAAGTAGAACAATTAACTGAAAATGGACTTGAGATGGGTACAGATGTTATGGAAATTAAACTTGCTTATGATGGACTTACAATGGTTGTTAATAAAGATAACGATTGGGCAACTGAAATGACAGAAGAAGAAATAGTTGATATGTATATTTCTGGAACATATAAAGAAGATGATAAAGTTTTATGGTCAGATATAAGAAGTGAATGGCCAGCTGAAGAGATTAAATTTTACGGTCCTAATGAAAACCATGGTACTTATGAGTTTTTCTATGAAGTAATTTTAGATGAGCAAGACTTGGTTGAAACAGTAAATCTACAACAAGAATATTCAACTTTGGTGGATCTAGTTTCAAGAGATAAAAATGCAATTGCATTCTTTGGATTTGGATACTATGTAAGCAATCAAGATAAATTAACTGCCGTTGCAGTAGATTTTGGAAATGGTCCAGTTGCTCCTTCTTTGGAAACTATAGGAGAAGATCTAGCTTATGCAGGATTTACTAGACCAGTATTTACATATGTTAATTTACAGCATGCAAAAGAAAAGCCACAAGTTTTAGATTTTGCAAAGTATGTTGTGTCAGACCAAGGTGCTAAAAGATTAGCTGGAGAAAATGGATTTGCTCCAATGCCAGATTCTCTATATGAAGAGTACCAAAGCAAACTCGAAGCAATAGAATAGTTAGTAAAAAATAAATCTATTTTTCAAGATGAAGAGTATTACTCTTCGTCTTGAAGTTTTTATTTAAAGAGTTGAGGGGTGGTAAAAATGAATGACAATACAAAAGTTAGAGAACAAATACAAAAAAATATAACTAGTAAAAAAAATAGATTAGATAGAATTATGCCTTGGTTTTTATTAGTAATGTCATCAATATCAATAATTACAACAATAGGTATACTCCTAACTTTAATAGTGGATGCTTCAAAGTTTTTTGGCGCTGTACCATTAACTGAAATTTTTAGTACAGATCTAGCACCACTTAATGCAGATCCTTCTTTTGGGATATTGCCATTAATTAATGGTACTATTTTTACTACAATTATAGCTATAATAGTAGCAGCACCTTTAGGTTTAGCAGCTGCAATTTATTTAAGTCAGTTTGCTTCTGAAAAAGTAAGAAGTTTTTTAAAGCCAATTATAGAAGTACTAGCAGGAATCCCTACTATTGTATATGGATTTTTTGCGTATTCGTTTGTAACACCTATATTAATGAAACTTATACCAAGTCTGGGTGCAAAGAATGTTTTAAGCCCTGGAATAGTAATGGGAATTATGATTATTCCTTTAATAACATCATTATCTGAGGATGCAATGAATTCTGTTCCAGATATTATGAAAGAGGGGGCATATGGGCTTGGCTCAACAAAGCTAGAAGTGGCTCTAAAGGTAGTAATACCAGGTGCTATGTCAGGGATAGTTGCATCAATAGTACTTGCAATATCACGTGCTATAGGTGAAACAATGATAGTAACGATAGCAAGCGGTAGTTCGAAAAATTTTACTTTCGATATAACAAAATCGATGCAAACTATGACAGGATATATTGTCGAATTTACCAGTGGGGATGCTGCTAGCGGTACAACAGGTTATTATAGTTTATATGCAGTTGGCTTATTGCTATTTCTTTTCACATTAGGTATGAATATGCTAGCTCAGTACATCTCACACAAATATAGAGAAGAGTATTAATATGGATTATAAAAAAGATTTAATAGAAGTTAAAGATAAAAATAATAAAAGTAAAAAAAATGAGTATAAAAAATTTAATATTGAAATTGATGAAAAAAGAATTGCAAGGAGAGTAAAAATTAGTAAAATATCTCGCTATATATTCTCTCTTTCACTAGCATTTGCCTTGCTAGTTCTTGTGATCTTATTATATAGAATTATTGTAGATAGCATTGGATGGCTAGATTTAGATTTTTTAACTGGAAGGTTATCTATTTTTCCAGATAAAGCTGGAATATATAGTGTTATTATGGGTTCAGTATATGTAACTATGATAGTCATACCAATAACTCTAGTTTTAGGCGTATCTACTGCGATATATTTAGAAGAGTATGCACCCAGTGGAAAAATAAAAAGATTAATTAACACTAATATATCTAATTTGGCAAGTGTACCTTCAGTTATCTTTGGATTACTTGGTTTAACTGTTTTTTCAAGAATGCTTAATTTAGGTTCAAGTATTTTAGCAGGAGGTTTAACACTTTCCTTATTAGTTTTACCTATAATAGTAGTAGCAAGTCAAGAATCTATAAAAGCAGTACCAAATGAGTTAAGAGAAGCATCTTTAGCTATGGGAGCGACTAAATGGACTACATTAAAAAATGTTGTTTTACCGATAGCTTTACCAGGTATTTTAACTGGTTCAATACTATCTGTATCAAGAGCAATAGGAGAAACAGCTCCTTTAGCAGTACTAGGTATACCAACACTAATATTAACTACCCCTACTAGTATCTTTGATGATTTTACTGCTTTGCCAATTCAAATATATTACTGGACTTTGGATACAGTTTTAACTCCAGAATATGCAAATTTAGCTGCTGCTACAATTGTAGTTTTATTAGGAGTATTAATAATTATGAACTCGGCTGCTATTATTATTAGAAATAGGTTTCAAAAGAAATTGTATAAAGGATAATGGATATGAGTAAAAAAGTTATGCAAAAAGAAAATAATTTATTAGCTTATGATGTTAGAAATCTAAACCTGTGGTATGGTAAAGATCAAGCACTTATAGATATTTCTATGAAGATAGAAAAATATAAAGTAACCGCAATTATAGGACCATCTGGTTGTGGTAAATCTACTTTTATCAAAACTTTGAATAGAATGACAGAGAATATACCAATAGTAAAAATAGATGGAGAAATATATTACAACAACAAAAATATATTTGATAAATCTATAAGAGTAGAAGAATTAAGAACAAAGGTGGGAATGGTATTCCAAAAACCAAATCCCTTCCCAAAATCAATTTTTGAAAATGTTATTTATGGTCCAAAAATCCATGGTATTAAAGATAAAGATCTTTTAATGGAGATTGCAGAAACTAGCTTAAAAAGAGCAGCTCTATGGGATGAAGTCAAAGATAGATTAAATGACAATGCATACGGTCTCTCTGGAGGGCAACAACAAAGATTATGTATAGCAAGAGCATTAGCAGTTCAACCAGAGACAATCTTAATGGATGAGCCAACTTCAGCATTAGATCCAATTGCTACTGCAAGAATAGAGGAGTTGATAGAAACTCTTAAGAAAGATTATACAATTGCAATTGTAACTCATTCTATGCAGCAAGCTGCTAGAATTTCAGATAAGACTGCCTTTTTACTAATGGGAGAGTTAGTAGAATTTGATAAGACAGAAATAATTTTTACAAATCCAAAAGATCAAAGAACAGAAGATTATGTAACTGGTAGATTTGGTTAAATAATTATTAACTAAGAAAAGCTTTTATGCTTTTCTTTTTTTTATCAATAATTTGTATATCATATGTGAATATAGAGTAATATATGACTATATGATACAATCTGGTTGTATCCCGCATTTAAAGACAGGTTTATAAGCATTTTCTTTGATATATTAATAATCGGAGGTTAGTGATGAGTTTTTTAAAAGATTTACAAGCTAGTATTAACTACATAGAAGAGAATTTAGAAGGAAAGTTTGATGTGGCAGAGGCTGCTGCTATTGCTTATGTTTCTAAGTATCATTATCAAAGGATGTTTCAGCTATTATTAGGATCAAGTGTTGGAGAGTATGTAAGAAAAAGAAAAATGACATTAGCAGCAATTGACTTGAAGAATCCTAATGAAAAGGTAATTGATATTGCACTTAAGTATGGGTATCAAAGCCCAGAGTCTTTCTCAAAAGCATTTAAGAGAATACATGGGTTAAACCCTTCTGAAGTTTCAAAAAAAGGCGTTAGTTTATTGGCTTATCCAAAAATCACTTTCCAAATTCAGATTAAAGGAGTCAAAGAAATGAACTACAAAGTAATACGAAAAGAAGCTTTTGAAGTAATCGGTATTTCTAAAGAGTTTTCAACTTCAGATGGAGAAAACTTTCAAGAAATACCTAAGATGTGGTCAAATTTTAACAATAGTAAGGACTGTGAAAAACTTTTTAATAACTCTGGGAAACTTGGTTTGTTAGGTATATGCCTTGACTTTGATCCAGAAAATGAGACTATGACCTATATGATTGGTGTGGAGAATACTGGAGAGCTTAAAGATGATCGATTTGTCATTAGAGAAATTAATGAATTTAATTATGCTGTGTTTGATGTTTTTGGTAAAATGCCAATTGCTATGCAAGAAGCTTCTAAGAGAGTATATTCAGAATGGTTTCCTTCAACAAACTATAAGCATGCAGAAGGCCCAGAAATCGAAGTTTATTTACCAGGAGATCCTACTGACGATAATTATAAAAGTCAAATATGGATACCTATTATAAAAGATTAAGAGAGGGGAACCTCTCTTTTTTGCTTTAAAGTGTATGACATAGTTTTATTCTTCTGTTAAAATTAAACATATAGTTAATAATTAAAGGTGATAACTGTGCAAATTTTAACAAGTTGGTTTAAAAAGGATGAGCATCAGAAAATTAATAAGATAAGTAAAGGTGTATATTTGATTAACAAAACCTTTGTTTTAAAAGAATTTACAGATAGAAAGAAAGCTCTAAGAGAAGAGAAAGTGTTAAGAAAAATTAAGAGCAAAAAGATATTAATACCAGAGTTATTTATGACAGAAACAGGAGAGTATATTGTTGAAAACAATAAGAGATATTATTTTCTTCAAAAATACATAAGATGTGACAAGCTAGATTTAAAAATACTTATGAAAAACCCTAATATTATAATATCTATTGGTGAAGCTATTTCAGAGATGCATCTTTTACTAAACGGCTTAGAAGTTGATGATGTTTTTAGTGAATATAGTTTTGTAAAACAAATAAAAAATGCATTTGATGGGCAATTAAAAAGCTATTTAGATCATGAAAAAGAGTTTTATAAAGACTTTTTAGATAGAATAAAAAGACTTAATTTCTTACCAAAGCAACTAATTCATAGAGATATACATTTAAATAATTTAATATTTAAGGATAATTATATAGGCTTTATCGATTATTCTCTAGTAGAGATTAATCATAGGATTTTTGATATTTGTTATTTTGTTACTTCCTTATTAACAGAAAACTCAATGAGTATCAAAGATATAATTATAGTACTTAAGCTTTTAGTTCAAGGATACTTGAATATAAATTGTTTAAGTAATGAAGAGATTGTTTATATACCAGAGATAATATTAGCAATCCTTTATATTGCGACTTCATATTTTATTAGAATTAAAAAGTATAGACAATTAGCTTTGGATAATATCAATGCCATAAGAATAGTTGAAGATAACTTTTCTTTATTAGAATCTTTTGTAAACCAGGAATTAAGAATAAAAGGAGGAAGTAAAGTTGAAAATTGAAGTAAAAGAGTATAAGAACTTAGAAGAGAATCAAATGATGGAAGTCAATTCTGATAATCATTTAATAGTGCTAGCTTTAAAAAATGGAAAATACTATGCTGTGTCAGGAAAATGCACACACTTGGGGTGTAAATTGGTTAATGGAGTATACGATAATGGTAGAATAACATGTCCTTGTCATGGATCACAGTTCAATATAGAAGATGGTTCAGTAGTTAAATGGATTGAGAACTGGCCTAAATTATTTAGTAGTCTTACAAAAAGTATTGGATTAGATAAACCGTTAGCCTCATATAAGGTTGAACTTATAGACGATAAATTATTTATACATATATAGAATATCTGAATTTTCTACACAATTAAAGAAGTTTGCTAAAACTGGAGGATTTTATATGTTCAAAAAAGTTAATAATCCAATTCTATTCCAAGGAGATCTTAATAAGAAGAAATATTTTGAAGGATGGTATTATAAGCAAGTGAGCTTAGAATCAAAAAAGGTTATATCATTTATTCCAGGAATTAGTTTGAATAAAAGAGATCCTCATGCTTTTATCCAAATTATTGAAGCTATGCCAGTCCAAACTTATTACTTTAAATATGACATAAATGATTTTAAGTTTGGAAACGAGCCATTTTATATAAAAATAGGTAACAGTATCTTTAGCAGAAAAGGAGTTTCAGTAAGTATAAAAGACTCTAATTATAATATTCAAGGAGAAGTTACTTTTGGTGACTTTCAATCAATTGGGACAAGCTTATATATGCCTAATATAATGGGGCCATTCGCATATTTACCTAATATGGATTGTAATCATGGCGTTGTAAGTATGAACCATTCTGTAGATGGAAAACTAGAAGTTAATCACGATGTATTTAGCTTTGAAAAGGATAAAGGATATCTTGAAAAAGATTGGGGTAAAACATTCCCAAACAAATATATCTGGCTTCAGGGTAATAATTTTAAAAATCCTAATGCTAGTTTTATGTGTAGTATTGCTAATGTGCCTTTTATGGGTGTTTCTTTTACTGGTTTAATAGCAAATCTTAATGTAGATGGTATTGAGTATAGATTTGCTACATATAACAACAGTAAAATATTGAAAGTAGCTGTTTTAGACAATATAACAAATATCACATTAAAACGAGGAGATATTACACTGCATATTGAAGCAAGAGTATCACACACAGGTGAGTTAAAAGCACCTATTAATGGTGAAATGAATGATGTAATAAAAGAAGGATTAGGTGGTAAAATAAGTTTAAAGCTTATAAGTGGAAAAAGGACTTTAAATGTGCTTGAAACTGAATATGCAGGTATAGAAACAGTTGGAAATTGGAACTAAAAATAGAATAAACTAGACTATATGAAAACAAATAGTCTAGTTTTACTTTTTAGCAAAAATTTATTGAACTATAAGATTGCAATTAAGAGTCCATTTTCACCTGTATATGTTCCTATTGTTGATCCAATTGTAGATATTATAATATTTTTAAAGTTATACCGCTCTTCTATCATTTCTTTATATTTAACTGCTTTTTGATAACAATTAGCATGAGCTATAGCTAATGTCTTGTTATCAAAGTTATCATTACTTTCTCCAGCTAAACTTACAAATCTTCTAAAAGCTTTTTTAGAACCTCGAACCTTTTCAGCAAGATCCACAACTCCATTTCCATCTGATTTCAATATAAGTTTAATTGATAGTAAAGATGCAATATGCCCAGCTGCTTTTCCAACTCTGCCACCTTTAACAATGTTATCAAGAGTCTCAAGTAAAAAATATACTTGACACTTCTTTGCGTAATTACTAGCCTTTATAGCAATTTGCTCGTAGGATTTACTATTTTCTAATAAATCAATAAGTTTTAGTACCACAAGTCCTTCTCCTACAGAAGCACTTAGTGAATCAATAACATAGATATTTTTATCATCATTCTCATCGAGATATATTTGTTTAGCGAGTAAAGCATTATTATAAGTACTACTTAATTGAGAAGATAAGGTTATGATAAAAATATTTTCTTCTTTACAGTTAAACTCTTCTAAGAATTTTTGAGGTGAAGGACTAGCTGTCTTAGGTAGCTCTTTGCTTTTGCTCATTTTCTTATAAAATTGTTCACTATTAATATCTACACTATCTAAGTATGTTTGATTATTGATAGTTACTTCAAGTGGGATCACTTTTATATTATTTTTTTCAATAATCTCTTTTGGTAAATCTGAACCACTGTCAGTAATTATTTTTATACTCATATCTACCCCTCCATTCATAAATTTTTAATGCGACAAGAGTCATAAACTACATTTGTATGATAACACACTTTTTAATTAACATGTTATTATTCTTTAGTTTTAACACTCTATATAAAACAAAAATAACTTATATGTCCTATAAATTGTATAAAGCAATTTCTGAAATAAACGTATATCTTTGAGGCAGGCTCTAAGAGATTGACAATTATGATAAAAATTATACACATTCAAAATAGAAGACTAGCAAATTACCTAAATCTATTTGAATAATATAGTTTATTTACTAACGCTTAGATTCAAATCTTTCAATCTATTAGTACATTTTGTAGTAGTTATTAATGCCCCATTTTGCAAAATCTTATCATTCAATTTAAGAAACCAAGCAGATGCTTGAACTTGGATGACATATGCAATTGAAATAACAAGGATGATTGAAGAAGCATATTCAGAAAATAAAGAAACTGATATACCCATTGCAATAGAAAGATTCCTTAATGCAGTACCATAAACTAAAGCGACAGAGTCTTTTCTACAGAAAAACAGCTTACCTACAATTACTGAAATTAAAAAGCTAGATAAGTAAAGCAATATTATTGGTAAGATAATACTTAGAACCTGTGAAGGATTAGTAAGAATACTTCTAGATTTTAATCCCATAGATATAAAAATTATTATTACTAGTCCTAGACTTGATAATAAGGGGAGCTTTTTCTTCCAGTTATACTCATATGAATTTTTACCTACGCTCTTAATTAGAACTTTCCTTGTTAAATTTCCTAAAATTAGAGGAATAACAATTATCAAAAGAACTTGTTTTAAAATATTAAAAACTGAAATAGAAACAGCAGTACCTAAAAAAAGCTTTATATATACGGGTATAAGCATAGAACCTATTAATAGTCCTAATATTGTAATTTTAATTGCATCTTTAACGCTACCTTTTGCAAATCCTGTCCAAGATATTGTCATACCACTAGTTGGCAAACTTCCCATTATAATTAAGGCTAATAAATAACCTGTATTACTAAAAAAGACATTACCTATAGTAAAAGCTACGAAAGGAATTACTGCAAAATTTATTATTAGTGCAGTAATTATCAGCTTAAAGTTTTTAAGCTCAGTTAGTTCTCCTAACTTCAAATTAACCATCATAGGATAGATCATAAGCATTGTTAAAGGTAGTACAAAAAATTTTAGCTGCGATAAATTATAATAATAACCTATTAATAATCCCAACAACATACTAGTCATAATTGATAAAATTAGGTTTCTCTTAATAAAAATAAGTGGTTTCCACATAACTATTCTCCTTATATTAAAAATATCTTAAATTGCTTGTAATAACATAACATTATCAGATATTGTTGTCAATGTATTTAATAAAAAAAGAACATATGTTTAAAACATAAAAAATAATCTAAAGTAAAGATATAAAAAAGTCTAATAGGGACAAGTCTTCCACTACTAGACAGATGATTACTCAGACTTTATTTATCTAATATTTCTTTAATTGTTTTAGCAGTAAACTCTATTTGATCTCTATTAATATCCTTATGGGTTATCATCCTACATTCATTCTCACCTATGACTTTTACTTTAATAGACTTTTCAAGCAATCTAGTAGAAAACTCTAAAGCATTAAAACTAAATTCATTCAAGTGAACCTTTATAATATTACTTTGAACTTGATTTAGATCTACAAGTTTAGGATTTATCTCTCTTAATTTATTAGTCAAAAAGATTGCATTCTCATGATCAATAGTTAATCGTTTTCGCATATCTTTGATAGCAACCAATCCTGCTGCAGCAATATGTCCTGCTTGTCTCATACCGCCGCCTATTCTTTGTCTAATCCATTTAGCTTTTTCAATAAAGCTTTTAGAACCAACTAAAATAGATCCAATAGGGGCAGCTAGTCCTTTAGTTAAGCAAAATTGTAAAGCATCAATGCTTTCAGTTAACTTACTTAACTCGATATTTAAAGCTGTAGCTGCATTAAAAACTCTAGCACCATCTAGATAGACAGGTAGATTATGGCGCACACCGACTTCTTTAATTGAATCTAAGTACAACTTATCAAGTACTAAGCCTCTATTTAAATCATATGTGTTTTCTAGTGCAATTAAACTAGTTTTTGGATTTTGAATGCCTTTTTTTCTTATTGCTGACTCTAATTCATTTAAGTTAAATTTGCCTTTATTAGTTCCAATAGGATGAGCTTGTACTTGTGACAAAGTTGCTAGAGCTGCTACTTCAAGATTATACATGTGGCTATTCTTACTTAGAATAATCTCGTCACCTCTGTTAGTTAAAGTCATCACAGCAATTTGATTTGCCATTGTTCCAGACAAGACAAAAAGAGCAGCTTCCTTATTAAATAGCTCAGCACTGTACTCTTCTAGCTCAATTACTGTTGGATCTTCACCTAAAACATTGTCACCAACTTCAGCATTCATCATCGCTAGTCGCATTGCTTTAGTTGGTTGCGTTACAGTATCACTTCTAAAATCGATGTATTTCATAAAATAATCCTTCCTAATTATTTAAGAAAACTCTACTAGCAGCTTTTGCAGCTGTTCCTAAAGTTACATTATAGCCTAGTTTTTTTAGAGAAATTTCTATGGATGTAACTATTGCTATAACTTCTGGTTTATGCAAGTTTCCTAGATGACCGACTCTAAAAATTTTGCCAGATAGTTGCTGTAATCCACCACCAATAATGACATTAAAGTCATCTTCAAGAACTTTCGATAGGTCTTCATAGTTAATATCATCTGGTAAATAAACTGCTGTAACAGCATTAGAGCTATACTTATTATCACTAACTAGTAGCTTTAAACCTAATTCTTCTAAAGCATTTCTAATAGCATCAGCATTTTGTTTGTGTCTGTTATAGATATTTTCTAGCCCTTCATTTTCAATAATCTCTAAAGAAGCTTTCAACGCAAAGAAGTGGCTGATTACTGGAGTGTAAGGCATTTGACCAACTTTCATTCTCTCAAGCATAGGTGTGAAGTTCCAGTACCATTTAGGCATTGAGGCATTATTATGAGCTTCCCAGGCTCTTTTACTTACACTTATTAGACTTAACCCTCCTGGTAACATTAAACCTTTTTGAGAGCCTGTGACTACAATATCAATATCTAATAAATCTGTAGGCAAATCAGTTATAGCCAATGAACTAACAGCATCCACGAAAATTAAAGCTGGATGATTTAGTTCTCTTACTACTCTAATCAGGGCATGTAAATCATTTGTTACACCTGTAGAAGTTTCATTATGAGTTAATAAAATAGCTTTGATTTCATTCTTAAAGTCCTTTGATAGGACATCTTTTAGTCTATTAGGGTTTAATGCACTCCCCCATTCTTGATTAATCCATGTAACTTCTGCTCCAAAGGAAGTAGCTATTTCACCATACCTTTTAGAGAACACTCCCATATTTATTGCAACAACTTTGTCGCCAGGAGACAAGGTATTGACTATAGATGCTTCTAATCCGCCACTGCCAGAAGAAGGGAAAATCAGAATGTCATTTTTAGTTTTAAAGACTTTTTTAAGATGTTTGACATTGAATTCCATTAAAGCAGCATACTCATCACCACGATGATTTATGGCTTTTGAACTCAATGCATCCAATATAGGTTTAGGTATATTTGTAGGGCCAGGAATTTGTAAATATGTTTCTCTGTACATAAGATCTCCTTTCACTATGTGTAAAAACTTTATCTTGAATTTAAAAAATTATCAAATATAGTCTTAATAATCTCTATATTATTATAAATCTAATTATAATAATATCATAATAAAACCGAGGAAAGTTATGAAATCAACACTTTTTTATACTTATAAACTATAGCTTTTTATCATACATTTTAGAGGCTTGATAAGTATTCTTTGAATATTTATTTAAAATATGTTTGTCCTTTAGTATTTCAGTTAGGTCCATATTTTTGTGCAAGTTTAATAGTCAGGCAATCAATCGTATAACTGTATAACTAAAGCACTATTAATAATAGAGATTGATATAAAAGGACAGCAGAAACTTCCATTTTGAGTTGGGGTAAATATTTCTTATAAATACATATATAAGATTTTATAAAAGTTAGAAAACATATTTATGGTACAATGTTATTGATACTTTTAAAACTGATGGAAACTTAATAATAAGAAGGAGAGAAGATAATGTTTGGTAAAGATAAGGATAAAAGATTTGATGTGATTCATAAAGAGGGCGGTATGTCAGGATGTAAAATAATAGTAGATAAAGATACAGGTGTTCACTACCTATTTGCTTGGGAGGGTTATGGAGGAGGGATAACGCCTTTATTAGATAAAAATGGCGAGTTAGTAGTAGAGCTAAAAAACAAGTAAATTGATTAATTGACTGTTATAAATAACTACAAAAATTTCATTATATAGTAATAGGATAAAATCTTACCTTTCATCTCTGTATGTATTTTTAAGAGTCTATTATATAATGTAGATAGGTAATATATTTAAGTTAATATAGATTGAAAGCAAAGGGATGATATTAATGGGACATCAACATTCACATAGTAATGAAGATTCTAATATTAAGTTAGCTTTCTTTATGAACTTAGCTTTTACTATTATTGAAATTTTTGGAGGGATAATGATAAACAGTGTTGCAATCTTGTCAGATGCTTTACATGATTTAGGAGATAGCATATCACTTGGTTTAGCTTGGTTTTTGCAAGATTTCTCAAAAAAAGAAAGCAATGAACTGTATAGTTATGGATATCGAAGATACTCATTATTAGCAGCTTTAATAAATACAACAGTTTTAATAATAGGTTCTTTTTTAATACTTTATAGGGCTATGCCAAGATTGTTAAGCCCTGAAGCAACTAACGCTACAGGAATGATTGGCTTTGCAATACTGGGAATTTTGGTAAATGCAGTAGCGGCTTTAAAAACTCGTGGAGGGTCATCACTTAATGAGAGAGTAGTTAGCTGGCACCTACTGGAAGACGTTTTAGGTTGGGTTGCAGTATTTATTGTAGGAGTAATCATGTATTTCAAAGATATATATATTTTGGATCCACTTCTATCAATAGGAATTACTATATTTATACTCTTTAACGTTTTTAAGAATTTTAAAGAAACAATTCTCTTGTTTTTACAAACAGTCCCTGATGAAATTGATTTAAAAAAGGTAATATCAAACTTTAATAATATTGATGGTGTATTAGATTCACATCATACCCATATATGGTCACTGGATAGTGAAAACCATGTATTATCTACCCACTTAGTAGTAGGTAATAATATAAAGACTAATGAAGTTATAAGAGTAAAAAAAGAAGCGAGAGAAATAATTAAAAAAATGCATATTGAACATGTCACAATAGAAATAGAGTTGGAAGATGAGGATTGTGGTATTATGTAGTAAAAAAGGATTAGTGAGGTAAAAAAAATGAAAAGCAAAAAATTCAAAAACATAGTAACAGCTGTTGTTATAGTCTTAATTATAATTGCAACGTTTTATGGTTCAAGAGAAAATAATGTCAAACTAACTGAAGATAGCATTATCATTGAAGGGATGTATGGGCGAGAAATACCAAAAAACACAATAACCCATATAAAGCTATTAGAGGAATTACCTAGAGTAAGTTTGAGAAGAAATGGCATAAGTATTTTTTCATTACAAAAGGGTGTATATAAAATTGAAGGGTTTGATAAAATCAATTTATATGTTCATGGAGGAGAGAAATATTTGCTTATTGACTCAAAAGATAGACCAGTTATTATATCATATAAAGATTCAACTAAAACGGAGAAGCTATACAATGAGTTAAATGATTTTTTAGGAAATAGATAGGTAAGTAATTATGTCTATTAGATATGCAATTGAAAAAGACCTTATAAAATTATATGAGTTAAATGCATTAATTTCAAAAGATCAATTAGTTAGGGTAATTAAAGATCTGAAGGTTTTAGTTTTTGAGGATATGAGTGAGATAATTGGTACACTTAGGTTTAGTTATTTATGGGGATATATACCTTTCATGGATTTACTCTATGTAAAAAATACTTTTAGAAAAACTGGTATTGGGACAAGACTAACTTTTTATTTTGAGAAAGAAATGGCTAAAAATGGACATAAGTTTGTCTTAACTTCCACACAAGTTGATGAGCAAGCTCAACATTTTTATAGAAGGATTGGATATATTGATAATGGAAGTATCTTGCTGCCAAATCAAGCAGCGGAGCTATTTTTGATTAAGCATATAAAATAATATATAAAGGGAGAGGGTGTGTATGCAGGAAGTAAAAAATATTATTAAAGATCTCAAAATTCTTGTTAATGAGGAAGACTTAGAGAATATAGAAAACTATCTAAGTAATAATATTGAAAATATTTTTAATAATTCTGATTTGTCTGATATATATCATTTAATTAAAGATATAGAATGGAGTAAACTGTCAAATACTTTATCAAAACTAACTGTTTCATGGTTAGCTTTTTTATGTGGTGATAATGCAAAGTCTTTTACTATATATAATTCAATTATTGAAAAAGATTTAAAAACTGAAAAACAAAGTTCATTGTATTACTCTCTCAAAGCTCTAGTAAGTAGCATGCTAGGTGAGCCAAACGCTATAAAGTATGCTAAGCTTTCTATAGATATTTTACCTGAAGATGAAATAAGTCTATTTATGGCAAATGCCAGACTTACTTACGGTCAGTTATTATCTGGTAGTGACCAATATAGATCTGCAGCTAACATGTTTGAAAAATCTTTTAATATATTTAAGACATTGAATTTGGACTTTTTAGCAATGGTTGCACTAGTCAATGAGTTACTTAATAGAGTAAGGATTGGTCAATATAAAAAGGTAATCAAAAAATCAAAACAAATTTTATTAATGAATAGTAGTGTAACAAATGATCAGATAGATTTTTGGAGCGTAATAAATTTACCATTAGGGATTAGTTATTATGATTTAGGTCAGATAAACTTAGCTATTAAGCATCTAAAAATAGCTAAAAAAAGTCTAGAAGATATAGCGCTACTTCATATGAATGGTTTGACAGAGATGTATTTATTTAGATCATATCTAATACTTAAGGAAAATAAAGAAGCCAAAATAATACTTAAAGAATTAGATGAAAGATTTGGACATTTAAATTATGAGTATATGGATTTAATGATTTCGATGTTTAGAATCTTTTTATCAGAGTATGAAGATTTATCTATAGAGGAGGATGTCGAAAGGTTTAAAATAAAAGAAATAAGCAAGTCTATAAGTGCGCACTCATTTGTTACTGATGTATTATCTTGGTTAACTTTAAAAAACCAGATGAGCTTAGTGAACTATACAGAAATAGAACAGTTGATTGACAAGTTCAAATATATTGGATATTTGTCTAAATTACAAAAATCATATTTACAAGTTTCACAATTACTTTTATCTGAAGATATGTTAGATAAATCAAACGTATTTTTAGAAAATGCAATAGATTTATATGACAACTATGGGTTATGTTCAGGATTTTTAGAAGTTCCAATAGAAAATATAGAAGAGATAAAAAAAAGAAACCACAAATTGATAAATATTATTGATAAATATATAAAAGTAAAACAAAAGAACCAAGAAAAAATACTAACACCAAGAGAAACTGATATAATGAAACTAATTGCTAAAGGTATGACTAATAAAGAAATGAGTGAAAAACTTTTTATTAGTATAGGTACAATTAAATGGCATATTAACAATATTTTTGGCAAATTAGAAGTTGACAATAGAGTTTTAGCAGTAAAAAGAGCTAAAAAACTAAATGAAATTGAATAAAAACTAAAAAGTATTATAAAACCTAACCAATAGCCTAACCTTGGTTAGGTCTTTTTTATTTGATATTGATGTAGTATAAAACCATCAAAGTTATGGAGGTTTTAATTATGGAAACTTTAAGTAGTCATTTTAATCAGTGGGGCGGAGTTGTTTTTTTCATTTTAGTCTATTCTATTGTTTTGTTCTTTCTACCATTTTACAAGAAGATGGAGAAGAAACCAGCAAAAGCATATTTTGCATTTATAGTAGCATTTGCTATTGAGATGCATGGTATACCTTTTAGTATGTATATTATTTCAGGAATTATAGGTAAGAAGTTACCTAATGGAGTTTTATGGGGACATACTTTATTTAATGAAATTGGCTATACAGGAATGTATATTAATATTATTCTTTCGTTAATAGGTTTAGGAATAATTATTAACGGTTGGTATAACATTTATCATAAATACTGGAAGAAGGATGAGGGAAAAGGTCAACTTGTTACAACAGGTATTTATAAGTATATTAGGCATCCTCAATATACCGGACTATTGCTAATTACAATGGGTATGATTTTTGAGTGGGCAACATTAGCTCTAATCATAATGTGGCCAGTAATATTTTTTATGTACTTTAGGTTAGCTAAGAAAGAAGAGAAGGATATGTTAGAAGAGTTTGGAGAGGAATATTTGATGTATATGGATAAGACAAAAAGATTTATTCCATTTGTAGTTTAATAAGGAATTGATATAATGTTAAGAAATTACAAATATGAACCAAATAAGTTAGAGGTTTTTACAACAGAGATTTTAGGAAGCACAGTTTTACAATTTTACTATAAAAAGTAT
>CAZCFQ010000017.1:0-25196 GCA_964497955.1 uncultured Clostridiaceae bacterium | reverse complement strand
AAAAAAATAGAATTGAATTAATGAAAAGAATAGGTATTGTTTTTGGTCAAAGAACTGAACTTTGGTGGGACCATCCAGTTATTGCTAGCTTTGAGTGGAAAAGAGTTGTCTGGGATGTTGAGAAAGATAAGTTTGATAATAGACTTAAAACTCTCACTGAGCTTTTATCACTAAAACCTATTCTTAATACATTTGCTAGAGAGTTAAGTTTAGGGCAAAGAATGAGAGCTGATTTGGCTTTAATGCTTCTTCATAATCCAGAAGTTATTTTTCTAGATGAACCAACATTAGGCCTTGATGTTTTGGCCAAAAGACAAATTATAGATTATCTTAAGCTTATCAATAAAGAAGAAGGAACTACTATAGTTGTTACTAGTCATGATATGGATGATTTAGAAGAAATGGCACAAAGAATTATTTTACTTTCTCATGGCAACATTGAGTTTGATGGTAATTTTAATCAGCTCAGAGATTTTTCTAAAAACCTTTGTCAGATTAAAATATTTACCTCAAATGGAACAACACCTAAAATAACTGATGCTAAGCTGCTAGATATTAGAAAAGGATATGTACAGTATGAATTTGATAATAAAGATACATCTATAGCAAATGTTTTGGAAGAGTTGTCAAAGTATAGAGATATTGTTGATATAGAAATTAATAAAGCTCCTATAGAAAAAATTATAGCTCAACTTTATGTAGATTGGAGTTAAAGCGCTAATAGAAGAACTTCACTTTGATTTTAAATGATTGTACTTAAATCACAAAAAATCTCTTCCGAGTTAAACTCTCGGAAGAGATTACTATTTTATAAGTCTAAAAGCTCTTTCAATCTTTCTTCTCTAAAACCTACAATTACCTCGTCTCCAATGATTGTTGTTGGAACACTTCTTTGTTTGTAAACTTTAATAAGATCGTTTCTAGCTTGTGCATCTTTTCTTACATCTTTTTCTTCATAATCAACATTCTTCTCATCAAAAAAACTTTTGATCTCAACGCATGCTGGTCAACCTTGCATAGAATACAAAATTACTTTCTCCATTAAAATCTCTCCTCTTTAATTTTTACAGTTTGGAAAAGTAGCAAACAAAACCATCTCTTCATTAGTATGGTTTTTCATACCATGTTTTACTCCTGATGGAGCATACATAGATTCGCCTTGCTTAATAGATTTATACTTACCATTAACAAGTAACATACCCTCACCTTTCATAATGTGTGCAACTTCTAAATTTTTATGAATATGAGGCTTTATTTCCCCACCAGGGTGTATCTTTACTATAGCACAGCGATAATCTGATGACAAATTATCATCAACAACACTTGCAATCTCTACATTTTCATATTCGGGATGTTTGATAAACTTAGGTTTCTCTATTAACTTTGTTTCCATAATTTCTCCTAACCTGTTTGAATAGTAGCCATCATTTCAATAAATCTTTGTAAAAATGGTATTTTTGATACAAAATCTAATCTGAAAATTAATCTGCCAAAAATATCAGATGAAGGGACAGGACCAAAAGCTCTTGAATCATGAGAATTCTCTCTATTATCTCCAACTATAAAGATATAGTCATTAGGAATTGTAATCTCTGGGAGATTTCTGTTGCCAGAGTAAAAGTCAAAATCTTCAACTATTAATTCTCCATCTATGTATGTTTTACCATCTACCATTTCGAGGTTCTCTCCAGGTAAACCAATAACTCTTTTTATTAACCACTTATCTTGCCATTCTATTACAGCTATATCATTTCTACTCACATTTTCACTTCTTAAAACTAATATACAATCACCTGTGTGAAAAGTTGGTTGCATAGATGGTCCTGAGATATAAACTATACTTATAAATCGAGTTAAGACTAATAAAACAATCAACACAATAGCCATAACTAAATCTCCACGATTGTTATGCTTTATTGAATCATATAATAAATATAAACTGTATAAAGCTACTACAGCAAACAAGATAATTCTCACAATCTGCACTCTTATTCCTCCAAACTTTTGCAATTAGACACTCTTTAATACCCTAGTGTTGTCATCTCTTCTTTTAGTCAAACCTATATAGTCAAAATGCTCAAGTAATGGCAAAGCATATTTTCTACTAGTATTTAATAAAGTTCTAAACTCTCCAAGGTCTATAGTTTGATTAATCCTTAAATATTTTACTAACAATTTTTTTGATTCCTCGTATAGACTATCTAACAAATAGAAATCTTGACCAATTTTAACTAGCTCATTTTGTCTTTCCATAGCTTCAATAATTTCTTTACATTTTTGTTCTGAAATATTAAGCATTTCAACTAAAACATCTTGATCTGAGGGTGCATATTTCTCTTTTTGATATAAATTTAGTAATTTCTTATGAACATTTTCATTTTCACCTTCAAATATAACTCTATGCTCTTTTAAGTGCAAGTAATTATTATCCAACACACTATTACCCAGTGTTTCAATTACTAAAAGAATCTCTTGAAAAACTTTTGAGTTAATATTCTCAGCAAATCTTGAATTAGCTTCTGCTACAGGTATTCCTAGTCTTAATGGCCATTCTTTATGATAATTAGTTAAAAACTCTACAATTTCTCTATCAAGCTCTTTTATAGTATTTTGTGAATAATAATATGTTTTATTAGCCTCAATTTTACCAACCTTATCGTTTATAATAAGTTCTTCAAGCACCTCCAAAGGGCTTCTTAAAGAAGATTCAGTTATAATTTCATCCTTACTCAAAACTAATCTATTAGAATCTTCAATCTCAACCAATAGAATATCTTCTAACTTTCCATGAGCTTGAAGCTCAAGTTTTTCAATAACATTTTCAGAAAATCTTCTTTTCTTTGTTGGGTTGGGATCTAATATTTTTCCACCACCGATTGTTTCAACTGGAGAGTAGGCCCTTAATACATAGTGATCATCTCTTAATACAGCTACTTTTTCTTCAAGTCTTAATTGTAATAGCGCTTCTTGTCCAGGTATAAGGGTATCAGCTCCAATAAGAGCTACTCTGGCTAGAACCTCAGAAGTGCCTACATGAACCCTGACTCTATCCCAGTGATTCAGTGGTCTTGGGGCATCTTTTAATAACTTAAATGAAACATCTAGCATCATTGTTGGCTTGATTAAATCCTTATATGCTAAAACTTGTCCACGCTCACATTCTTCAACTGTGACATCAGCAAGATTTAAAGCAACTCTTTGTCCTGCAAAAGCCTTCTTACTCTTTTCGCCATGAACTTGTATGTTTCTTATCTTAGTTTCTTTGCCTAAAGGCTCTATCTCAGCAACATCACCAACCGAAATAGTTCCCTCAATTAACGTTCCTGTTACGACTGTGCCAAATCCTTTTATAGGGAAAGATCTATCTATAGGTAGCCTAAATGGCATTTCTTGATTTCTCGTAGTTGCATTTGCTGTTAGCTCATCTAAATATTTTCCTAATGTATCAAGACCTATACCCTTAATTGCAGAAACAGGTACAACTGGAGCCTCTTCTAAAAATGTCCCTTGGAGTTGCTCTTTTATCTCTTCACTAATTAATTCCACCCACTCATCTTCAACCATATCAATTTTTGTTAAAGCTACAATACCATTTTTAACATCTAAAAGTGACAATATGTTAAGATGTTCTTGTGTTTGAGGCATTATGCCTTCATCTGCAGCAATTACGAGAATTACTACATCAAACCCAATTGCTCCTGCCAACATATTCTTTACAAACTTTTCATGTCCTGGTACATCGACAATTCCTGCTCTTCTTCCACTTGGTAAATCAAAATAAGCAAATCCTATATCAATTGTTAAGCCTCTTTGTTGTTCTTCTTTTAATCTATCTGGGTTTATCCCTGTCAGTGCTCTAATCAAAGTTGACTTTCCATGATCAACATGCCCTGCTGTTCCGACAATTATATGCTTCATCTTTATACCTCTTGCAGTGGAGTTAATACAGCTTCTATTAGGTCATCTTCTTCACTTGGATCAATAGTTCTTAAATCAATATGTAATGTATCGTTTTCTATCATAGCTACTAAAGGCAACTCTAATTCTCTTAATAATCTTTCATATTCATTAATACTCATATTAAGCGGGTTAAGAGCCAATCCATAAGAATTAGTTTTATCAAGAGGTAATGCTCCACCACCTACTTGACCATCAAGTTTTACTACACTTACATTAATTAGATTTGAAGTTAATTTATCAAGCTTTTCTTTTAAATAAGTTGCTCTATTCTTTAATTCTTGTTTACTTAGAGACAACATTCTGATAACTGGAATCTTTTTAATAGCCATTGATTCATCTAAATATAGTTTTAAAGTTGCTTCAAGAGCTGCTAATGTCATCTTATCAATTCTTAAAGCTCTATTTAGATGATTTTTCTTCATTTTATCAATATACTCTTTTTTCCCAACTATTATGCCTGCTTGAGGTCCACCAAGCAATTTATCTCCACTAAAAGTTACAACATCAACACCAGCTTTAACTACTTCTGGCACCGTCGGTTCGTAAGATAATCCAAATTTAGATGTATCTATTATCATTCCACTGCCTAAATCTTCTATTACTGGTATGTTATGCTTGTTTCCTAATTCAACCATATCTTTAGTAGATACTTCTTCAGAAAATCCTAGAATTTTATAATTACTAGTATGAACTTTCAAAAAAACAGCGGTATCTTCATTAATAGCATTTTCATAATCTTGTAAGTGAGTTTTATTAGTAGTACCAACTTCTTTTAGTATACATCCGCTTTGTTCCATTACATCTGGGATTCTGAAAGATCCTCCAATTTCAATCAGTTGACCACGCGAAACTATAGCTTGTCCATCTTTTGCTAATGTACTTAAAGCTAACATGACAGCAGCTGCATTGTTGTTCACTATCAAAGCATCTTCAGCACTGGTTATTTTTTTTAAAATGTCTTCTACATGACTATAGCGTATCCCTCTACTATCAGTATTTAGGTCATACTCTAAATTAGAATAGTGCTTGGCCACTTCTTCTACTCTTTCAACTGCTTCTTTTGCAAGCCTAGCTCTTCCTAAATTAGTGTGTAGGACTATCCCAGTACCATTTAGAACTCTTTTTAGTGAGTAGGACTTAATTTCGCTTATACGCCTACTTATGAGCTCCATAACGGCTTCCTCAACATCTAAAACGTCTTTTTTATCTAAAATATTGCGTCTGAGTTGATTAAGAGATTCTCTAACAGCTTCTACAACTGGTTCTCTTCCTATGGACTTAATATATTCTTTAATCTCTTCTTTTTTTAGTAATTCATCTACCTTTGGTAAACTTCTTAATAAGTTCTCCATTGATATCCTCCATTAATCTATTACAGTATACCCAGCCTCATCAATAATATGTTTTATATCTTTCATATCTATTTCACTATTAGCATCTATTTGAACAACTTTAGTATCTAAATTTACATCTACTTTAGTAATCCTACTATCATTCATTAATGCTCTCATAACAGCCATTTTGCAATGGCTGCAACTCATACCATCGACTTTGAACTCTTTTTTCATTATATAACCTCTTTCAGTTTTTTAACTGCTAAGTTTAACCTTTCAAGAGTTTCTTCTTTACCTAGCATAACAAGGACATCATAGACTCCACCAGGTGTTGATGCTTTCCCTGACGCTGCTATTCTTAAAGGCCAAAGCATTGCAGGTGTTTTAATATTTAACTCTTTCATTACAGATTTGATTGTATTCATTATATTCTTTTTGTTCCACTCATTAATCTTTTTAAGGGGTTGAATGCTTGCATTAATATTTTCTAGCGCCTCTTTAAATCCTGTATTAGATTTTTCATGCTTTATTTTTTCAATATTAAAGTCAGGTAGCTCTTTTACGAAATCAAGCATTTTAGGTATCTCTGACAGTACTTCTACTCTAGTGTGTAATAAATTTGCAACATACATTCTTTCTACTTCTTTACCTTCTAAAGCTTGCTCTATGTAATTTCTAGCAACTTCAAGAAAGTCTTCTACAGTTAGATTTCTAATATAAACACCGTTCATCCAACGCAACTTATTAACATCAAACACCGCAGGTGATTTACTTAGACCATCTATATTAAATGCCGCTACTAATTCCTCTAGTGTAAAAATCTCTTGCTTTGTCCCTGGGCTCCAGCCTAAAAGAGCAATATAATTTATAATTGCCTCTTTTAAATAGCCTTTATCATAGAAATCGTTAAACGAGGCATCCCCACTTCTTTTACTAAGTTTTTTTCCTGGCTCTTTCATTATTGGAGTTAAGTGAACATAAGTAGGCACTTCCCAACCAAAAGCTTCATATAAAAGATTATATTTTGGAGCTGATGATAAATATTCTGTCCCTCTTACTACGTGACTAATTTCCATTAAATGATCATCCACTACATTTGCAAAGTTATAAGTTGGCAAGCCATCTGCTTTTAATAATATTTGATCTTCTAGTTCTTCATTTGGAACAGTAATCTTGCCAAATACGATATCATTGAAACTTGTTTCTCCTTCAATTGGCATCTTTTGTCTAACTACATAAGATTCATTTTTCATTCTTTTTTTAGCTTCTTTTAAGCTTAAATTTCTGCAGGTTCTATCATATTTCCAAACACCTTTACCTTCAAAACTCTCTCTAGCTTCTTTGAGTCTTTCTTTAGTACAAAAACATGGATAAGCTGAGCCAAGCTCTATTAATTTATGAGCATATTTATGATAGATATCTTTTCTTTTGCTTTGAATATAAGGTCCAAAATTTCCGCCAACATCAGGCCCCTCATCATATTTAAGTCCTGTCAGATCTAATGTTTCATAGATAAACTCCAAAGCTCCTTCTACAAATCGATCTTGATCAGTATCTTCTATTCTTAAAATAAAATCTCCATCATTGCTTTTTGCTATTAAATATGTATATAAAGCCGTTCTTAAATTACCTATATGCATATATCCTGTTGGACTTGGTGCAAATCTTGTTCTTACTTTACTCATTTGAATCTCCTCCTATTTTTGCTTCTGACACTCTTGACATAATCCATAGAAACGAAGTGAATGGTCTTGTATTAAAAAGTTGTGTTTTTCCATAATGCTTTTCTCTAACTCATCTAAACCATCGTTGTTAAACTCTGTTATCTTACCACAATTTATGCAGAATAAATGATGATGATAATGTGAATTATCACCCTCTCTGAGCTCATAACGAGCTCCCTTATCTCCAAACTCCATTTTATGAGCAATTCCTAAATCTACAAACATATCTAACGTTCTATAAACTGTAGCTATACCAATCTCAGGATATTCTTTATTTATATGCTGATATAACTCTTCTACATTTAAGTGATTACTTTTATTCTCTAGCAATGCTTCTAAGATTATTTTCCTCTGGTTTGTTAACCTTAAATCATTCTCCCTAAGCTTTGATTTTAAAAGATCATAATATTCCTTCATTTTTACCACTCATAATCTTTAATCGCTATAGCTACAATATCTCTAACTCCAAAAGCTATACTACCAACTCCTAAAGCCATCGTTACAAAGTTATCCATATCCCCAGAAATGTATCCCATTACTAAAACAATTATTCCGATTAAAACATATATACCAGGCCTTTTCAATTCTTCTTTGTGTTTCTTAATAAATTCTAGCATATTGCCACCCATTTCATTTTTTTTCTAAATCAAGTTTATCACAAAATTTACTTGTAAAAAACAAAAGAACCTCTTGGCTCTTTTGTTTCAAATAAAAAGATTATTTTTAACTATTTTTGTCAACATTTATATTCATACTTCCTGTTTTATATCCTCTTAAATCAAGTGTTATATAACTAAAACCAATCTTTTTGATTTTATTGTAAATAGCATTTCTTATTTCTTCATCTAATAGTCTATTAATATCTTTTGGTAACAGCTCGATTCTAGCAAGATCTCCATGGTGCCTGACACGATACTGCTTAAAATCTAAATTTTTTAATACTTGCTCAGCCTTTTCCACCTGGGCTAAATTTTCTTTAGTCAAAAAAGTATTGTAAGGTATTCTACTAGCTAGACATGCAAAGGGAGGTTTATTGGCTGTGGGTAATTGTTTGATTTCTGAAAGTCTGTAAATATCATCTTTTGTCATTTCTGCCATTGCTAATGGATGCTTTATACCTAGTTCATCACATGCTTTCAAACCTGGTCTATAGTCCTTAAAATCATCCATATTAGTACCATCTACTAGAGTAAATCTTTTTTCAATTCTATCTAATAAAGCACTAAAAATAGTCCTCTTACAATAGTAACATCTATTAACTGGATTCTCACGTATATTTTTATACTCTAATAGAGGCATCTCTATCATTTTATGCTCAATATTTTTTTCTTTAGCAAAAGCGAATGCAAAGCTACCTTCATCTTTTGCGTGTAATGGAGACAAAGCTGTAACTGCTATTACTTCTACATTCTCTAGATCATTACATACTGATAATAGGTAAGTACTATCTACACCACCAGAAAAAGCAACTGCAATATGCTTGATTTCTTTTAATATTTCTTTTAGCTTTTCTTCCTTTTTTAATAAACTCATATTTTACTCCTATTTCATTATGACTTTTTCTATATCTTTCACTGCTCTTCTGATAGATTTATACTGTACATTATATCGATCTGATAATACATTAAAATCTACATTTTCACCTAATAAGTAAAAAGTTATATATACTATTGCACTAACCCAAACAGACTCTTTATTTATCCTTCTTAAGTTAGGATATCCATGATTACAGTATGCAAACCATAGCTTTTTAGCTAATGTTGTCAAAGTACTATCTTGATATCTTTCTAAACTTTTCTCAATTGCTTCTAATACATTTTGGTTAGTTGCTTTATTATATTTAAAACTATCATCCAATATATATAGTTTGTTTTTATATGTGTAATTATAAATATTTTCTAAACAAGGATTATGCGCTTTAAGATATTCATATTTTACTTTGTCATAAGAAGATAATAATATCTCTTGGATGACTACTTGTTTTGCTTCTTGAGGTAAATAAACTATTAAATCTTGAATAAAGTCAATTGTTCTACTAGACCCATACTTAATATAATATTTCATAGCTGTTAAAAGAATTTCAGGATTAATTCTTAAGATGTCTTTTTCTGAATGATGCTCTATCAAATCTATTAATGGCCATTCATAGTTATAGTGAATAATATTTACTAAATTTTCAAAATCATTTGTCCTAACTACTAACCTGTAATATAGTTCTGCAGGTGAATATATGCCTGCCATTAGTGCTGCTTGTCTCCAATAAGTCTTCAGTTTATCATATTTGCCGAGATTTAGAGCAGCAACACCAAGCTGATAACACAAATCAACACTCATTTCACCTTCCCAGTAAATTTGTTGCAAAATACTATAAGCTCTATTATGCTTGTTCATAATTCCAAGTGTTTTTGTCCAACTTAGCAAATCCTTTAGAAGATAGAACTCAAAGCCTTCCATGCTTTCTATTATTTTCTGCAAGCTTAACTCATCTTGGTGATAATAGTAATAAAGAGCTAAATTCGACATTGCACCTACATTTTGATCATCTTCTTCTAATATTTCTTCAATGATTTCTAAAGCTCTTTCTGGTAATCCAGCTAATAAAGCAATTAAGGCCGTTTTATTAAGTAAAGCTTGTGATCTGCCATTTTTCTCTAAGAAATCCTCACATACATTTAATGCTTTTTCATAAGCTTGACTATACATAAAATATGAGATTTTCTCCTCAAGTTCTTTTAGCAAATCATCACTTTTTTCTGAGTTTTCAAAACTCTTGACAACTTCCTCTTCCTCTAAGAATTTCATTATTTGATGTGCTACATCTTTCATATCTTGATCATCTTCTACTTCTAAGTACAAATCTAAGTATTTTCTAAACTTAGCTAAATGATCAATTTCAGAATAACACAATGCAAGATGGAAATATGCTTCTGTTTCTAAGTCTTCACTTTTTAAAATATGATCTTTCCAAATCTTTATTGCACCATTATAATCTTCTAATTCTTCTAGGGTTAAAGCTAAGTTATAATAATTCCATATATCATCTTTATTATACTTGATCGCTAGCTCTAATAATTCTTTTACTCTATTTAGATTCCCCTTTTCATACTCTTGCATTGCTCTATTAAAGTAGAACTGGGAGCTTCGACCAAAGGGTATAATATTGTTTAACTTTTTTTGTTTTTGTTTATTCACCTATTTCTCCTCCCAATATAGTATACTTATTATATCATAAGTAGGATTAGTATTTGAATTTTCATTTTATTTTAATATACTTGCTTTTTCAATGATTTTATGTTATTTTTCCAGAATGAGACTAACCAAGGAGGCTTTTTAATGTTTGATTGTAAAAAAATTATATCTAAACTTCTTATAAATGAAATTGATGAATTAGATTTCAAACAACTATATGATTTAATAGAGGTGCCACCTAGAGCAGAAATGGGAGATTTTGCACTTCCTTGTTTTAAATTAGCTAAGATAATGCATAAGTCTCCTGTCCAGATAGCTAATGATTTATCAGAAGAAGATTTTAGCCACTCCTTATTCTATAAAATTACATCGGTAGGCCCTTACCTCAACTTTTTTTTAGACTATAAAGAGTTTGCTAAACTACTACTTAGCCATATCTACAAAAGCAATAAAAAATATGGTAGCCAAAAAGAAAAAAATGAAAATATTGTTATAGACTATTCTTCACCAAATATTGCTAAACCCTTTCATATAGGGCATTTGCGATCAACTGTAATAGGACAATCTTTATATAATATTTACAATCATTTAGGATATACATCAATTGGAGTAAATCATCTAGGTGATTGGGGAACTCAGTTTGGAAAACAAATTCTAGCATATAAAAAATGGGGAGATAAAGAGGTTGTCAGAAAAGACCCTATTAATGAACTGGTTAAACTATATGTTAAGTTTCATGAAGAAGCTGAAGAACACCCTGAACTAGAAGATCAAGCAAGATAATGGTTTAAAAAACTTGAAAATGGTAATCAAGAAGCTTTAAAAATTTGGAAGTCAATCAGTAAAGCTAGTATGAAAGAGTTTAATAAATTGTACTCTATTCTCGGAATTGACTTTGATTTCAATACTGGTGAAAGTTTTTATAGAGACAAAGTGGATCCAGTAATTAAAGAGTTAAAAGAGAAAAACCTTATAAAAGAAAGCCAAGGAGCTTTAATAGTCGATTTAGGGGAAGACATGCCTCCTTGTTTAATAAAAAAGGCAGATGGAACTACAATTTATACGTCAAGAGACATTGCAGCTGCTTTCTATCGTAAATCTACATTTAACTTTAAAAAAGCTTTATATGTAACAGATTATTCTCAAACTCTTCATTTTAAACAATGGATGAAAGTAATCGAGTTAATGGGTTATGACTGGGCTAGTGATATTTATCACGTCCCTTTTGGTCGTGTAAGATTATCAGAAGGAAGAATGCAAACTAGAAAAGGCAATGTTATTCTTCTTAAAGAAGTCCTTTCGGAAGCAATAGATAAAACAAAAAATATAATAAAAGAAAGAAATCCTGATCTAGATGATAAAGAAAAAGTTGCAAAAGAAGTTGCTGTTGGAGCTTTAATTTTTAACGATTTATATAATAATAGAATCAATGACATTGTCTTTGACTGGGATGAACTATTAAACTTTGAAGGCGAAACTGGTCCTTATGTTCAATACACTTATGCTAGATCATGTAGAGTATTAGAAAAAGCAACTGATGACATTATAGTTAATGTTGATTATTCTTTGCTAGAAGACAATGAAAGTATTGAGCTTATGAAAGCTCTCTATGAATTTCCACAAGTAATAGTTGATGCTTCTGACCAACTTGAGCCTTCTTTAGTAAGTAGGCAAGTAATGAAGATAGCTAGAGCATTCAATAGGTTTTATCACAACAACCAGATCATAACTGATAATGATGCCGTTAGGAATGCTAGATTACTATTATGTTACTGTGCTAATATAACTCTAGAAATAGGACTTAAATTACTCAATATGCCTACCCCGACAAGAATGTAATTTGTAAAAAATCCTGATCTTACTTTTTATAAGATCAGGATTTATTTATTATTTAAAAGATATTGCAGTTCCAACTGTTCCTGGACCTGTGTGAACACCAATTACTGGTCCTACTTCAACAACCATACTTGCTTTAATATTTAAAGCTTCTTCGAGATCTTTCTTTAATCTCTCCATCGCCTTAGAGGCCATACCATGTGCAACAGCGAGCCTTTTTACTTCTTTACCTTCGCTTATAGTTTTTAAGTGATTAACTATCTTTTTTATAGCTTTCTTTTGACTTCTAGTTTTACCGAAAGCATGATATAAACCTTCTTTAACTATTATAATTGGTTTAATATTAAGTAAAGAACCAATAAGTGATTCTGCTTTACCGATCCTACCACCCTTTTGAAGATATTCTAAAGTATCTAAAGTAAACATAACATGAGTAGATTCACGCATCTTTCTGAGATAAGCTTTTATCTCTTCAAAAGATACACCATTTATTATTGCCTCTAGAGTTGCTTCTACTTGAAGGCCAATTCCAACACTTATTGATTGACTGTCAAAAGCAAACACTTTTTCTCCGAAATTCTTTGCTGCTAATCTTGCAGAATTAATTGTTCCACTTAGTTTTTCAGATAAATGTATTGAGATAACTTTATCATATTCATCCAATAGTTCTCCATATACTTGAATGAACTCTTCTGGAGTAGGTTGTGATGATTTAGGTAATTCTTTTGATTCTTTCAGTCTTTTATAAAACTCTTTAGGAGTTATATCCACTCCATCCTTCAATACTTCATCTCCAAAAATTACATTTAGAGGAACCACAGTTACTCCAAACTTATCCGCAATAGTTCTAGGAATGTCCGAACAACTATCAGTTACTACTGCAATTCTTTCTTTATTCATTTATATCAATCCTTATTTTATTGATGCTATCCTTCTATTGAATATTATAGCCAATTTTAAATGCTTTCAAGTTTAAATCTACATATTTCTCTTTGATTTGATTTTTCATAGCTTGATGCCATTTGTCAACTTCTATATCCATCTTACTAGCTAAGTGCCCTAGCATTACAATGTTTAATACCTTTACATTACCCAATTCTTTAGCTATTTCAAGTGCATTAATTGGTGTTACTTTCACACTGTTTTGTAATTCACTAAGTATTTCTTGTGGGTACTTTGCATTACCAGTTATAACTGTCATAGGTTCTATCTCTTGCTCATTGACAATTACTTTTCCACCGTCTTTTAGAAAATGCAGTCTTCTAAGAGCTTCAAGCATCTCAAAAGCCACTATAAAATCTGCCTTTTTATTCTCAATTAGTGGAGAGTATACTTTGTCAGCAAACTTTACATGAGTGATTACGCTTCCACCTCTTTGTGCCATTCCATGGATCTCACTGATTTTTACATCAAATCCTTCAAGCATAGCAACATCAGCTAGAACTTTACTTGCCAATATAGTACCTTGTCCTCCAACTCCAGCTAAAATAATGTTCATATCTTTCATTTACTTTATTCCTCCCTCTTAATAGCGCCAACAGGACAAACGCTCTGACATACTCCACAAGAGACACATAAAGCATCATTTATATTAGATTTATTATCTTTAAAAGTAATAGCAGGGCATCCAACCTTCATACAAGCTTGGCATCCTATACAAACATCATGGTCCACAAATGTCTTTACTGGATCTGGTTTTATAATCAAAGCACATGGTCTTTTAACTACAATAACAGATAACTCGTCAACTGAAGTTTCCTCTTTGAGTAACTTCTCTAAACCTTTTAGCTCAAATGGATCTATTGAAAAAACTCTTTTTACACCCATTGCTTTAACAACTGCTTCAATGTCAATTTTTTTAGTTTCTTCCATTCTTAGAGTATATCCTGTAGTAGGATTTTGTTGATGTCCTGTCATAGCAGTTATACTATTATCTAAAACTAATACTGTACCAGTACCTTTGTTATATATCATTTCAACTATACCTGTTAAGCCAGAATGCATAAAAGTGGAGTCCCCAATAACTGCAACTGTCTTTTTACCTAGAGCTGGATTAGCTTTTTCCATTCCTAGTGCTGTGCCTATACTTGCTCCCATGCATAGTGTTGTATGCATAGATTCAAGTGGAGGTAGTGCTCCTAATGTATAACAACCAATGTCACCAGTTACATTTAGCTTTAATTTTTTTAGAACATAAAAAGTTCCTCTATGAGGGCACCCTGGGCATAATACGGGTGGTCTAATAGGTGCTTCTCTTTTTTCCGTTAACTCTATAGTTTCACCTGTTATGCCACTTTTAATCATAGCAGGAGTATACTCCCCAATCATTGTAAAGATTTCTTTTCCTATACAGTCAATTCCCATAGCTTTAACAGCTTCTTCAATAACTGGGTCTAGTTCTTCCACTATGTATAGCTTATCTACTTTTTTTGCAAAATCTCTTATTTTGTTTTCTGGTAGTGGATAACTAAAACCTAATTTTAAAATTGACGCTTCTGGTATTGCTTCTTTTACATATTGATATGTTATACCACTAGTGATAATTCCTATTTCAGTATTACCCCACTCAACAAAATTTGCTTTTGTATTCTCAGAGTACTCTTTTAGCTTCTTCATTCTCTCTTCAACTACAATATGCTTAGGTCTAGCATAAGCTGGCATCATAACATTTTTTGCAGGGTCTTTTTTATACTCTTTTAACTCATACTCCTGTCTTTGATCGTACTTTACTAAAGATTTTGAATGTGAAATTCTCGTAGTTGTTCTAATAATAACTGGCGTATCATACTTTTCGCTAACATCAAGTGCTAATCCTACCATATCTTTCGCCTCTTGACTATCAGAGGGCTCAAACAAAGGCACTTTAGCAAATTTTGCATATCTTCTATTGTCTTGTTCATTTTGAGAACTATGCATTCCTGGATCATCTGCTGATAATATAACTAATCCACCATTTGAACCTATATAAGACATTGTAAACAAAGGGTCAGCAGCCACATTCAAACCAACGTGTTTCATCGCTACTAATGTTCTAGCTCCAGCCATCGCCGAACCAGCAGCAACTTCAAATGCCACTTTTTCATTTACTGACCATTGAGAATTTATCTCTTTATACTGTGCTACATTCTCTAATGTTTCTGTGCTAGGTGTGCCTGGGTAAGCAGTTGCAAAATGCACTCCATACTCCCAAGCTCCCAGAGCAATCGCTTCATTTCCTGTAAGTAATTTTTTCATCTGATACCTACCTTTCATATTTCTTAACATATGTTTCTATTTTACTGTATTTGTCAAATTTATTAAAGTAATATCAAAAAAGCTCCTCTGTATTTTTACAAAGAAGCTTTCTGATAATATTATTTTATAAAGTTTCTAATAATAATGTTAGTAGGAATATCCCTTTTTGTGCTGGTTTAATATCTAATATCTCATCTTTTCTGTGAGCATATTTTCCTGAAGTGACTCCTAAACATATCGCAGGCTTACCTTGACTAAGAGGTATATTTGCATCAGTTGAACTTGAATGTCCTTCTGTTGAAAGCTCTAGGAACTCTAACACTTCTACTGTTTTTTTAATTAAGACATGCTCTCTAGGTAAATATCCCACTGGTCTATCGCCAACCACTTCAACTTCTACTTTAACCTTATCTTCTGAAGCTACTTTCTCAATAATGCCTCTTACTTCAACCTCTACATCAGCTAGTGGTTCTTTAGCTTCTGAACGCATATCTATTAACATAGATGCATTAGCTGCTATAGTATTAATTGATGTCCCACCTTCTATAACACCTACATTATATGAAGTTTTAGGATCTTTTGGCACATCTAATTTAGCAATATGACTAATCATTGTACCTAAAGAGTGAATAGCTGAAGGTACTCCAAATGCTCCCCAACTATGACCACCTTCTGTTGTTACTTCAACCTTTAGTCTTTTACTTCCTATACCACCATGTGTTATGCCTCCAAGATTTCCATCAACTGCAATAACGTAATCAATCTTATCCTTTAACTTTGCATAAGCTGCTTTCATACCATTCAAGTCACCCAGACCTTCCTCACAAGCAGTACCTACAAGATATATATCTCCATGAGTAAAATCAAGCTTATTCATTGCCTTTGCCAAAAGAATAATTCCTGCGACTCCAGCAGAATTATCCCTAATGCCAGGTGCAAATAATTGATCTCCTTCTCTAGTTACACTTACATCTGTACCTGGAGGAAATACTGTATCAGTGTGTGCTGCAAACATTAAGTTAGGCTTCTTTTCTGTATTACCTTTTTTATATGCTATTACATTATGTACCTCGTCCACTTCAACTTCAAAACCAAAATCTGATAACCTTTTAGCTATATACTTAGCTCTTTTCTCTTCATGATAACTTGGAGATGGTATCTCACAGATGTTTGTTACCTCTGTTACAAAAGTGTCAAGTTCATTCTTACTAAACCTTTCTAACTCATTCAATCTTTCTTTATTAATATTTAAACTCATCTATATTCTCCTTTTTCTAAAATAGCACATGGGCCGCAATTACATTTACCACACACATCACAAGCAGGATCAACATCTTTAAAATGTTCTACTACATCCAACAGGTATTCATAACATCTAGCTCTGGCAAATTCATTCTCTTCAAAAGCACTAACAGGGCAGTTATCTAAACAAAATGCACAAGATTTGTCTTGTTTATATAAACACAACTCATCTTTTTGAATCTTATTTGGCTCAATATATTCATCAATTACGAAACTGCCGATTCTACCAGCACAACCCTTTTCTGTAATAAGCAGATTATTAATTCCAAAGGTTCCTAAACCAGTAATGTAAGCGACGTGTCTATGGGACCATCTTGACATTATAAGATCTTTGTCAAAATTATGAGTAGCTTTTAAGGTTTTTGAGTTTATCCCTATCTTTTTTAACTCCCTTTGAATCTTTTTATTAATCTCACCAATTAAGTTATTGGTTTCTACATAAGCTAATGCCCAACTAGGCGAAACATATGAATGTGCTTTATTCTCTTCTATTAACTCTTTTCTAAAAGGAATGAAAAAAGCTACTACAGTTTTTGCACCATCTAGAAGATCTTTTGGTAAAAGATGACTTGGATGACCTACTTCTTTTAATTTGTGGAATAAATCATTATTTGCATCTGCATAACCTACAAGTGGAGTTCTGTAATTTGTAACATAAATATTATTTTCAGCCTTGTCTTTAATAATACTTTCAATTATATCTTTAACCAATCTACCACCCCTTCTTTACATGATTAAATTATATCACTTAGCTATACAAAGTCCAACATAATAAAATACTCCCTAAAATTAGTTTTATATACTAATCTAAGGGAGTTGTGACTTTATTCTTTTTCTTTATTTTCTTTTTGCATTTTTACTATCTTTTGTTTCAATTCTTTTGATTGGTCTTCAAAAACTTTAGCATTCTCATTTATGTAGCTTTTGTACAAATTACCCATCTCAGAATCATATTGTATAAGTTTTTGATAAGCTTTTTTACCAACTTCCTGAGCAGCTTTACAATCTGGCCTACATGGAACAAAGCCACTAGTAAAATATGCCCAATCTTCAAATTTTCTTTTTTTGCTTTGTTCAAAGTATTGGATAGCAGCTCTAACTTCAGGATTATCTCCTTTAGCTCTATCTTTCATATAAGCTTCTATGCAACATTGTGGATATCCGTAAAGCTTACCAATCGCTTGGACATACTCAGGCTTTAACTCTTCAGGATATAATATAACTTGCATGGGAGTGTTTTCATTAAAATCTTCTTTAGATTTCTCTTTGTTTAGCAGTCTAAACTTTAACACTTCTACAATTCTTTCTTTAATATCAGCATCAACAAATAGGACAAGTTCTCTCAAACTTGGTCTAACTTCAAACTCTACACCCATTATTTTAAATTTTTCTGCGTACTTAATGAATCTTTTGTAAGATTCATCTTCGTAAACAACTTCATTATATACTTCACGTAAAATTTCTTTTTTATGCCTAACAGCTTTCTGCAACATACCTTTCCTTGTAAAAGCTAACTTCTTAAAAGAAAACTTCTCTTCATACTCTTCTACTCTTTCATCATATATTAAAGCAATTTTTTCTGCAACTCTTTCACCTTTAAATAAATGTTGAGGGAAAGTAACTATACCTATATTCTTTATTCCCAACTTTAATAAAATCATTTGTTCAATTAAAACTTTTTTAGATAAATACTTTTCGTTGTCAAACATTTCTTTGATTTCTTTATTTATCATAAATATCCCTCTTCATTAATTCATTAATTTGCAGTTAAAATTATACCATATCTAACTTTTTAGTAAAAACTATAAGAAAATAAATGTGAAGATTCAGTAAATTTTCACATTTTTATCACACATTATAACTTTGAAAAGCATTTAAAATTCAAAAGAGCTATTACAGAATAACAAGTACTCTGTAACAGCTCTTAATTTTTAACTTATCTTACTACACTAATTTATACTCCACCTAATCCTAGCCATTCAACTAATAGAAAACGTAGACGACCAATCATAAGACTCATACGTCCCATAGCTGCATTACCAAATAATGCACCAAACGCAATCATCATAATGTAACGTCCAACTGTTCCACTGTAATTGAACAATGGATTTGTGTCTTTTCTTGTGAAGTAGAAGAACATTAATACAGATATAACACCAAACACTATAATAATATTATCAATACTATTTAATGGAATTAATGTTGCTCTGATCTGATTCAAGAATTCAGCTGTAATTGTTCCTCTAACAGTTAAACCTACACCAATACCAACTAAAGCTGACATAGGTATACGAGATAACCATAATTGTCCTTTAATAAATCTAGCATATAATAAAATACCTAATATAACAGGTATGATTTTAGCAATTTCTCCTTCTTCCATCATTGGAGTAAAAGCGTTGTTCTGTAGGTTCTCCCAACCAATTATCATAGAGTGAGCTGCTGCTACACCTACATATAAATGCTCTACAAGACGGTAGAAAGGATTCTCACCAATTGCAAAAGATAATAGTCCTAACGTCATAAAAACTGCTACCCAGGTTCCTAAAGTTTCCATTATTTAACCCCCTTTATTTCTTTTTCCTGTCGGGATCAGCATAGTATGCTATGTTACCGACGATAACAAAGAAAATAACTGTTAAATGCCCGAAAGAATATGAGTCCATAGCAGCTGTACCTGCTCCAGGAACACCATATAACGCTTCGTATTCACCAGCACCACGCAAACCATTCAAGAATGCTTTCATTTGTCCAGAATTATAATAAGGCATTGCACCAGCTACTGATACAGATACCATTGCAGTCATGTATGGTGTGCCATATGGCTCAACTACCTGACGTACAAATTCTGGTGTACCAGGTGTACCTGAACCAAATGAAATTAGTAAATCAATATCTTCTGCTGTGTCAACACCGTCCATTACTGGTAAATCAGTAGTTTTATTACCTCTTCTATCTCTTCTAAAAGTATCTTTTATGTCGTTGGCAAAAGATGACATAGCATTTTCTGCACCAGCTACATAACCTAGGCTTGCATAATCTTCTCCATAAACCCAATCATTACCTATTCCTAGTTCTGATAAAGTCTCCATGTTTATATCAATAAACATTGGACCAGATACCCAGAAACCAAGCATTATAACTCTAACACCCTGTTTTTCAGTAAAGATGTGTCTCATAACTGCTAATGCAGCTGGATTCAACTCATCTTTTCCTGATGGAGAGTAGTCAAATGATAAAACTACAACATCCCCAGGTTCCAAAGCTTCTACATAATCGTAGAATTGCTGAGTGTTTGGAGCTATGTTAAAAGGCATACCTAAAGGATTAACAAGTGGAAAACCTAACGCAATAAGTACTATAACATATATAATTCGTCTATCTATATTCCTTAAATTTTTCATTATCTAATTCCCCCTTCCTACTCAGATCCGCCACCGAGGTGACCACGCTCAATACCCATTAGAATACGAATTCCAAGAGCGATAGCACCTACTGCAGCACCTATCATAATACCACGTTGTGCAGCCATATTAGGAACGTTTAAAATCCAATCCTTAAACATAGGCATATCTGCATAGATAGCTTGTCCAATTGGAGCATTACCTAACATAACCAAACTTGCAGAAATTAGTAGAATTGCAGAGTCTATTGATCTTGCTGTAAACGCACGATAAGCTGCTGAAGCAATCCAAAGTGCCAATAAAGCATACATCATAGCACCTGCAGGAGTTAACACAAACTCAAATCCAAAGTTATAAATATCTCCTGTAGAAGTATCAATAAATCCTATAATAGCTTGTAAAAACATTACTATAACTAACATAACTGAAAACTGCCAGTTTGCTCTTCTTAAAGAAATTCTTCTAATATGGATACGAGTTAGGTTAACAAACGCAAGTCCTAAAGCTAGTGCAGCAATTATAACACCCCAAGACTGAATTTCTCCAGCGGCTGTCTTAACAAATCCAATGTTAAAGAATCCATCAAGAATTAATATAACTGCTATTAGAACTGTAAAAATTACCATTAAATCTTGTCTACTCATTTATCTCAAGCCTCCTTAATTAGCTATTAGGTCGGCTATTACACTTGACCCCGCAGTAGCTGCTAATGATCCAATTACAAGCAATGCAAGACCATATAATTTACCTAAATCTTGACCAGCAATTGAGCCCAATCTAACTGGATTACCTGAACAAATAGCACCTGCTGCATATAGTTCCTCACCGATTAAAGTATAGTCTGACGCTGCAACGAAGAATGGTACCTGGTGAATATTAGCTGTTCCACAAATTGAAATTGCTCCAGCGTGGAAAGAAGCCTCTACTAACATCAATGACTCAGCCCAGAAAGCACCTAGCATAATATTAGCTGCAGCTTTTTCTCTATTAATAATACCCATAGCACCTGCTGCATAAGCAAACTGCTGACTAGATAAGTAAAGTACGCTATCCTCGTCAAAAGCCTCTACAGCACCTTCTGCCATATACGCTTGTTTTACAACTTCTTCAGCTAGTGGCAATACGGTTGGTTGACGAATAGTTACAACTAATCTAGCACCATATCTAGCAACTAACTTTGCTAAATATCCTAATGTCTCAAGACCTGCAAAGGTTTGAGCTGCAGTAGTACCAGAAAGAGCTGCAATACCAGGTGTGAAGTGTACGATTCTTCCCATCTCAGTAGCACGTCCAACTGCTTCTTCCATTGCTTCTACTCCAGCAATAGTACGAAGCTGAATATCCATTCCACCTCTTGCTCTCTGGATCATCACAACGATAAATCCCGTAACTATAAGTAAAGAGACAAAATTAAACATTAATCCATCTTTCATTTGTATAAGACACCTCCTATATTATTCATAAACATCAAAACATTGTTAAAAACAAATCTCACTATGCGAACAATACCACTCCTTTCACTTTCTCACGCTAGTTAGTATTCGACAAAACAATCTAAATTCCTGCTAAATTCTAAAAAAATTTATATTTTTTTTGAAAAAAGTGTGTAATTTTTTATTTTTGCAGGTTTAATTTACCAAATTTAAGTAATAATTGTATAAATAATTACTTTTTAATAATTTTTTTGACTAAACATAACTTATTTGATATTTTTACTTAGATATAAGTTTTATCAAAGGAGAATGCATATGAATAACTTACTCCCCGTTCTAGCCAGCATGAGCGTTGGTGGAATTATTGGTTATAGTACTAATTGGATTGCTATAAAAATGCTCTTTAGACCTTTACATGAAGTTAGAGTTTTAGGAATCAGAATTCCTTTTACACCAGGTGTAATCCCTAAGCAAAGAAAAGCATTAGGAACAAGCATTGGTGAAACTGTGGAAAACTATCTATTAACTCACGATTCTGTAAATGAAACAATCAACTCTGCAAGTTTCCAATCTGCAATTAAAGAACTTATTGAAAAGAATCTCTATATGCAGACAAAAAGTGCAGAGACATTGTGTCAATTGTTTACCAAAAGCAACATTGATATAAATTCAATCAGCACTTCTCTCCACAGTATTACTTTAAATAATAGAAAAGCATTTGTCAAAGTAATAAGTAAATTCTGTGATTTAATTGTAAAAAAATTGCGCTTAATTACAATTAAATCACTTATTAAGGTTGAAAAGCCAAATTTTAGAAGTGAATTAAAAAATAAAATAACAATTCTTTTAAACTCTTTTGTACAAAATTTTACTAAAAAAGTTGGTTGTAAACCTACTTTAGGTGATTTACTGGGTATAAAAACTCGCTTTGAACTAGAATCATTAGCATATAAATCCACACCAGTAATACTTGAGAAACTATCCTATTTGGTAGAAAAACAAAAAGTTAAGGACTATATATATAGTATAGTAGATAAATTTCTTTCAGGGAGCTTTTTAGGAAACATGGTAAAAAACTTGGTTCCCGAAGAATCTCTTAAGGATATAATTACTAAGTCATTAAAAACACAATTAGCTGATGAGAGTACAGCTGAAGATATTAGGAAAAGATTGCCTGAAATACTTGAAGCTTTTTATAGCACCAATCTTTCTGAAGTGATCTCAAGGTTTGAAGAAAGTGAAAATAATATAACTGAATTAACTGCATTAATAATTACTGATATGGTTAGTTTGATATTAGATCAAAATAAAGAAGCAACAATTATAGACATTCTAGAAGCATTAGATATGGATATTGAAGATATAATAAAAGCTAAGTTACTAGATGAATTTAATCATCTTGTTGATAACAAAAAGCTTTTTTTAGAGAAAACTAGTCCTATTATTAACAGGGCTTTATCTATTAAAATGTCTGAGATTTCAAAAATTATACTAACGTATATAGATACTATAATTTCATTTATTTTAGAAGCAATAGTAAAAATTGTTGATATTTACGGAGAGAGAGTTTTAGAAGCTTTTGATGTTAAAAAGATGGTAGAAGATCAAATTGAAAAACTAGATCTTTTGCAGGTTGAGGATATAATTTTGAGCGTAATGAACAATCAACTTAAAGCGATAACTTGGTTTGGTTTACTATTAGGGGCATTACTTGGACTCTTAATGCCTTACATAAATAGTCTACTATCATAAAAAAACCAGAGTAGCTTGTTTTAGCTAACTCTGGTTTTTAATTTAATCTATACTATCACTTAAAACGTCAAGTGACTCTAAAGCTTTGCCAGTACCAATCGCAACACAAGAAACACAGTTTTCTGCAACATGTGTTGGAACCATTGTATGCTCTGCCATTAACTTATCTAATCCATGTAACAAAGCACCACCACCTGTTAATAATATCCCACGGTCAATAATATCAGAAGCAAGTTCTGGTGGGCAGATATCTAGGATTCTTCTTACAAGTGCTAAAATAGTATCTACAGTATCTTTAAGAGCTTCATAAACATGCTGTGAAGTGATAGTTATAGTATATGGTAAGCCAGTGACTAAATGTCTTCCACGAGCTTCCATAGACTCATCTCTGCCTCCAGGATATACAGTACCTACTTTTATTTTTATTTCTTCAGCAGTTCTCTCACCTATTGCCAGATTGAATTCCTTCTTTACATACCTAATTATTGCTTCATCAAATTTATCTCCACCAACACGTAAAGATTCACTCAATACTATTCCACCTAAACTAATAATTGCAACATCTGTTGTGCCACCACCAATATCAACTACCATATTACCTGTTGGTTCAGTAGTGTCAATCCCAGCACCCAATGCTGCTGCTAAAGGTTCTTCTATTGTTCTAACAAACTTAGCACCTGCAATTGCTGCTGCTTCTTTAACAGCTCTTTTCTCAACAGTTGTAGTTCCACTTGGAACACATATCATTATACGGGGTCTAGAAAAAATTCCCTTTGCCCCAACTTTTTGTATAAAACGTGTTAACATTTTAGCAGTTATGTCATAATCCGCAATAACACCTTCTCTTAGAGGCCTTATAGCAACTATATGTCCTGGTGTTCTACCAATCATTCTTCTTGCTTCTTCACCAATTGCTAAAACTTCTTTTGTTTCTTTATTAATAGCAACAACAGATGGTTCATGCAAAACAATCCCTTTGCCTCTTACAAAAACCAACACACTAGCTGTTCCTAAATCTATACCTATATCTTTCGGTTCAAAAAACATGCAATACACCTCCATTAGCCTGCATTCACATTCTACATATTTTTTTGTTTTTGTACAATAAAAATCTTTAAATAGAGGTGCTTATTTGAAAAACATCTCTCTATAAACATTTAACGTTTCTTTTACAAAGCCTAGTTTCTCTATAGCTGAATCAATATTTGTATTTGTTATCATGTTGTTTATTTTTAAGTAGTCTAGTTTCTCTTTATCAATTAGTACAAAAGATTGGATTTTAGTCTTATGATTTAATTTATCCCAAAAGTTTTTTACTTGTATATTATCGAAATCATCTGGGATACTAATAACAGCTGATAATGAAGTCTTATAAATCTTTTCAATTAAAGGTATTGCCTCATTTTCTAGATATATCATTAGTCCGCTTCTATCAACTTTGTTACCTAATAAAGTGCCTGATTTTTTCTCTAACCAATCCCAATCTGGCTTATATTTGTTATCTATAAGTAACAAAAGACCTCTCTGCATTCTTAAGCAAATTTCTAAATATTGGTCAATCATTTGTTTGCCCTTGTATGTCATTATAGACATTGCATGTGTATGTATATTAGAAGGTTGCCATCCGTCCCAACCATTAACATAACCAATGAAAGCATTGCCTACTATAGTTTTATTTGCACCTCTATAATCAGCAATTCTTGTATCCATTATGACAGGTAGTTCTTTTTCTAGGGCTTTCATTATTAAACACTCTAAAGCCCTCATTCCATACGCACCGTATTGGACAAAAGAGCTAAAATCAAAACAAACAGCAGCCACATAGTTATAGGAAGCTTCAATTAATACTTCTCCATACGAAACTATTGATTCTGATACTGCTGCCCAATTTCTGCCAAACTCATTTCTTTTGTTTTGTTTAAGCGACTCTGGCAAATCGCCATAATCAAATTCAATTTTAAGTATAATATTGCTTTGAATATCAAATCGCCTCTGAAAGAGGATGTCTGCAAAATTTTCCAAAAAGTT
>CAZCFQ010000016.1:0-25653 GCA_964497955.1 uncultured Clostridiaceae bacterium | reverse complement strand
AAAAACCTCCCAAAAGCTTAATTAGTTAATTTTATCAGATAATGCTTTAAAGTGATACAGTATATGATCTATTCCTAAAAAAGAATTCTTTCACAGTTAAGATACATACAAATATAGTAGTAAAAAGAATACATGATTAGTTAAAGTAAAGTATTTGGCATTTGATAGAATTTTAACTAATATTCTAAAGGTAACCATATAAAAATGTATTTAGTTATTTTTAGCAGAGAAACAAATTTTTATAACTGCGAAGACAACTTTGACGATTAAATCTGATGGAAGAGCACTGCTATTGGGAGTATAAGTTGAACCAAGAGAATTAAGAAATAAATTGAGTTAAGTAAATTAGACATATATAAAATGTGCACCTATAATAGCAAATAAACAAATTGAGTGAGTTATTGTATACTAGCACTCTTTTTTATAATTTAAAGGTACCTAGTGATACAGAATACTGAGTGCTCAAGTAAAAGTTCTATGATTTTTGAGCCTTTTGATTTACTATTATAATAACTACTAAACCAAAAGGAGAATACTAATGGATAAAAAAGATAAGCTCATTTTAGATATGATTAATTTTAACGAAGGTAACGCAAAAAGAATACAACATTTTATTAAAGTGTATGAATTATCAAGATTGATTGCAAAAATGGAAGGAATGGATGAAAAAAGCAGGGAAATCTTAGTAGCAGCTGCTATTGTTCATGATATAGGGATAAAAGTATCTTTAGATAAGTATGGAAAAAGTAATGGTAAATTACAAGAGATTGAAGGACCTCCTTTTGCTGAGGAAATGCTTAGAAAACTAGGTTATGAAGAAGAAGTGATAGAACGTGTTAGCTATTTAGTTGCACACCATCACACTTATGAGAGCATTGATGGGTTGGATTATCAAATATTAGTAGAAGCAGATTTCTTAGTGAATCTTTGTGAAAAAAAGAGTAGTAAAGAAACAATTCTAGAAATCTATAAGGATATATTTTTAACAGAGTCTGGAAAAGAGTTGTGTAAAAGAATGTTTGGAATTTAACTTTAATTTTCTTAATGGGTAGACTTTTTCTTTTTTTTATGAGAAGACTATCTAGAATATATATAAAAAATTAGAATCAAGCATTTCATTTATAAAAAAAATACAAATAATATAAAAACACTATAATATTCACACGCGGCAACTTACTTGACTGTATGGACTTAATCAAAAAATAACATAACTATTAAAAGCTATTTCACTTTGATGTAATTACATTATTAGTGAAGTAGCTTTTTTCTAGCAATAATTACTTTTTTAATAACTAACTAAGCTGCATTATATTTTATTGACGAAATGGTAAAGATATGGCAAACTATATTTTAGAGACCAAGTAGTCTCTAAAAAGGGGTGGGGTGAGGTTGATTTTGAAAGATACATTTTTTAATATTTCAGAAGATAAACAACAAAATTTGTTCCAAGCATGTATAGAAGAGTTTTCTGCTAACAATTATGCAAGTTCATCAATTAACAGGATTATAAAGATTGCAGGGATATCAAAAGGAGGGTTGTATAGATATATAAGCAGCAAGAGAGATCTATACATTTATGTTATATCTAATATAATGGAAGAAGTAATTTCTTATCAAACATCTCATATTAGTGAATCTGAAACCTGTTTTTTTATAAGAATTAAAACTCTACTTAACTATGGATTTGAGTACTATAAGGACAATCCGTTGGCTTTTAGAGTTGTACTTAATGGATTCTATGATATTACTTCTCCAGTCTATGATAGAATTTGGCAAATTAGAAAAAACTTAATCAATAAGAATCAAAATAGTTTGATAGAAGGCATTAATTGGCAACAATACAACTTGTCTAAAAATAAAGTACTAACTGTAGCTGAGTATCTAATAGAAGGCTTTAATATGACTTTACTAAAGAAGATACCAAGTAATATAGCTCTAGATGAATTTAATAAGATAGTAAATGAAGATATTGAAATCCTTATCTCAACATTAAGAAAAGGGTTAATTGGAGGACACTTATGCTGAATTACAAAGTAAACGGAGATGTTAATGGTGAGGTTATTATATTTGTTAATGGAGCCGGATTAGGTCCATGGATGTGGAAAAATCAAATCGAGTACTTTAACAATTATAAATGCGTCACTTTTGATTTGCCTGGGCATGGAGAAAATAGAGATAATAGTTTCACAACAATTAAAGATTGTATTAAAAGTATAAAAGAAATTATAAAAAAAGAAAGTTTTTGCAAAAAATCAATAATAATAGGACATTCGGTAGGAGGTCAGATAACTCTTGAGATGCTATCCAGTTATCCTAGTCTATTCAAAAAAGGTATTGTAATAAGTGGTCTGAATAAAGCAATGCCAATAGTAAAAATGTTACTATCACCAATGATTAAATTTTCAATGCCTCTAGTAAAACTGAAATCATTTGCAAGGATGCAAGCTAATCAATTTAATCTGCCAGAAGAAATGTTTAATTTATATTATTATGATTCTTTGAAAGTTTCTGAAAATACGCTTGTTAATATTCTTAAAGAAAATATTAGTTTTTCTTTAAATAAAAAAAACAAAATTTCGATAGACACATTGCTACTTGTGGGGGAAAAAGAAAAGAAAGCAATGCATGAATCTATATACAAAACTATTAGAAGCTTAGAAATCGCAAGAGGATATATAGTAAAAAATGCAGGCCATGGAATCCCCTATGAAAAAAGTAATCTTTTTAACAGAGCTATATTACAATTTATAGAAGGAAGAAAAATAGAGGAAGAAGGGCTTATTGCTATTAAGTAAATTTAAGGATAGTATTAATAGACTGAGAAAGTTAAAAATGAAGATTATAAAAATAGGCAGCTTTTTTTGGAGCAGAATTACCTGCTCTTTCTTTTTTTATGAGAAAAAACTATTTTTCATTGACAAAACTTTAAAAATGTATTATTATATCGACTAACGATATATAGCGGTAGACGATATAACGGGAGGCGATAAAATGGCAGACAGTAATTATTCAGCTTTAACTGAAGCGGTATACTATATTTTATTATCACTATATACACCTCTACATGGTTATGGGATAATCCAATATGTTGAAGAAATTAGTAATGGAAGAGTTGTACTAGCTCCAGGTACTCTTTATGGAGCTTTAAGTACTCTTCAAGAGAAAGAATTGATAAAACCAGTTAATACAGAATCTAACTCTAGAAAAAAAGAGTACTTGATAACAAAAATAGGTAAACAAGTAATCAAAGAAGAAATTGATAGACTTGAAGAACTAATTGAAAACGGTAAGAAGACTTTGGAGGGAGAGCTAAAATGAGGATAATAAAAAGAAAAGTGTTTTTTGCATGGGACTTTGAAAAGGAAGAAGAATGGTTAAATGAGATGTCAAAAAAAGGTTTACAATTAGTAAGTGTAGGCTTTTGCAAATATATTTTTGAAAAGAATGAGAACATAAGATATACCTATAAAGTAGAACTGCTTGATAATCTACCAGGGCATTATAAAAGCCAGGATTATATAGAGTTTCTAGAAGAAATGGATATAGAACATATTGGCTCATATATAAGATGGGTCTATCTAAGGAAAGACGTATCTAAAGGGGAAATAGAGTTGTTTTCAGATTACTCATCAAAAATAAATCATTATAAGAAAGTGTTATTTTTAATATTAGCAATAACTCCATTGATGTTTTTTAATACTATCAATCTGTATAATAGTTATACTAGAAGTGAAAGTTATTTAATGCTAATTTTCTTTGGACTCTTTTTGATATTATTCACCTTAATGGGAGTAGGTGTTTTAAAACTATATAAAACAATTAAAGAATTAAAAGAAGAAAGTTCAATATGGGAGTAATAACAGGTCTGCCAAATTAAAAGGCAGGCTTTTGCTTCTTAAAGCATTAATTTAATGAAAAACTTTGTGGCTATAGAAAAATTGTATAGATACTATGGTAAAATACAATTAGATAGTAAGGGGGGCTTATTGATGCAAGAGTTTGAAAAACTAGGTGTATTTTACTTAGGAAAAGAATACGATGTTAACCAAGGAAAGCAACTTAATAATTATGTATTGTATAAATCAAAAAACCTAACAACCCATGCAGTTATTATAGGAATGACAGGTAGTGGCAAAACTGGATTAGGAATAGGCCTATTAGAAGAGGCTGCAATAGATAATATACCTGTGATAGCTATTGATCCTAAAGGTGATATGGCTAATATGGCATTAACATTTTCAAACTTAAGTGCAGATGAATTCGAACCATGGATTAATGCTAATGAAGCAGCTGATAAAGGGTTTAAAAGAAAAGAATATGCCCATAAACAAGCAAAAATTTGGAAAAAAGGATTAGACGAATGGGGTCAAGGTGTTGAAAGAATTAAAAATTACAAAGAAGCTGTTGATATTACAGTTTATACTCCTGGAGGGTCTGCAGGCGTTCCTGTTTCAGTACTAAAGTCATTTGAAGCACCTCCAAAAGAAATAATAAATGATGTAGATGATTTTAGTGATCGAATAAATGCTACAGCTACTAGTCTTTTAGCACTGATAGGGATTGATTCAGATCCAATTACAAGTAGGGAGCATATTTTAATTTCTAACATATTAGAGTATGAATGGAAAAATGGCAAAGATCTTTCAATAGAAGATCTTATTGGTTTTATTCAAACACCACCTATTGAAAAAGTAGGAGTTTTGAGTTTAGAAAACTTCTATCCTTCTAAAGATAGATTTGAGTTGGCAATGAAACTTAATAGCTTATTAGCTTCACCAAGTTTCAAAACTTGGCTTGAAGGTGTACCATTAAATATTCAAAACTTTTTGTACTCAGAAGATGGCAAACCAAATGTTTCAATATTTTCAATAGCACACCTATCGGAAAGTGAAAGAATGTTCTTTGTTAGTATGTTGCTTAATGAGATAGTTGCATGGATGAGAACCCAACCAGGAACAGGCAGTTTAAGAGCTTTATTATATATGGATGAGATGTATGGATATTTACCTCCTGTGTCAAATCCACCTTCTAAGAAACCATTTATGACTTTACTGAAGCAAGCTAGAGCATATGGATTAGGATTAGTATTATCAACACAAAATCCAGTTGATCTAGATTATAAAGCGCTTTCTAATACAGGAACATGGTTTATCGGCAGATTGCAAACTGAGAGAGATAAAGAAAGAGTATTGGCTGGTTTGGAAGGAGCTTCATTAGGAACTAGTTTTGACAAACAAAAAGTAGAACAAATTTTAGCGGGTCTTAAACAACGTATATTTTATTTACACAATGTTCATGCAGATGAACCTATAATTTTTAATACAAGATGGGTAATGTCATATCTTGCTGGACCACTAACAAGAGATCAAATTAAATTATTACCAAAAGGGGTTATAACAAAGAAATCTCAAATATTGAGTGAAGATTTAAAAGAGGATAATAACATTGAAAAGGTACATATTATTGAAAAAGAGGTAGAAAGAAAGAGGGAAGATTTATCTGGACCAGTTATTCCTGGGGAAATAAAGCAAATCTTTCTTCCTAGAAAAACAACTTATGATTCAGATCAATACTATTCTCCAAATGCTATTGCAATAGCAGATGTAAGATATACAAGCTCAAAATATGATGTAAATGAATCTAGAAGACAAGCTTTTCTCACTCCATTACATAGGGGACCTATTATATTAGATTGGAAGGAAGCAAATATTATCGATATTGATTTAGATGGTTTAAATATAGAACCAGAAGAATCAATGAAGTTTTTACCATATCCACAAGAAGCAACTCAGAAAAAAAGCTATGACAGATGGAAAAGTTCTTTTAGAAAGTATCTTCGTTCTGATTGCCCTTTAAAACTATTTTACAGTTTTTCATTAAAGGAAGCTTCAAAACCTAATGAAACAGAAAGAGAGTTTAGAATAAGAATACAACATCTAGCTCACGAACAACGAGATTTAGAAATGGAAGATATGAAAAATAAATATGAATCTAAAATCAGAAAGCTTGAAGAGAGAAGAAGAAATGCAGAGCAAAAAGTAGAACAGAAAAGCTCTCTTGCAAACCAAAGGAAAATAGAAGCAGCTGTATCTACGGGGGTAGCTATCTTTGGAGCACTTTTTGGAAGCAAATCAATAACAAAAACATCTGTTTCAAAAGTTGGAACTGCAATGAGAAGCGCTAATAGGGCGATGCAAAGTGGCGATTCAATAGAACAAGCAGAAGAAGATCTTAAAGCCATTGAAAATCAAATTCTTTTAATCCAGAAAGAACTTGAGAGAGAATTAGAAGAACTGGCTGAAAAATATAATATTATGGAGGAAGAACTTCAAAGAATTAATATAAGCCCTACTTACAGCAATATTATTGTTCATTTAGTAGGATTAGCTTGGAAACCAGTAGCTAAATTTTAAAATATTAGAGCTCATTTTATAAATTGAAATGAGCTCTATTTAATATCTTAATCTTATTTTAAACCATCAGCAACGCCACATCTTCTCGGATCGACTGTAGTGCAAAGGTTGCCATTCTCATCTTTATAACAGATTTGGAACGAACCCATATGCCAATCCCATTTCTTATTACATCTTACATTAATACCTAAAGAAAACAACTCTTCAATTACTTCTTTTTCTATTCTATCTTCAATAACCATTGTGTTATCATCCATTAAAGCATACATCCTTGGTTTAGATATAGCTTCGTAAGGCTCCATATTATAAAACAATAAATTACAGAGAGCTTGTGCTTGAGTATTAGGTGGGGAACCTGGGGTTCCAAGTTGCATGATTGGTTTCCCATCTTTTAATACCATAGTGTGACCCATAATCAATTTTGCCCTTGCATCTTTAATAAGTTTAACATCCATCATTTTAAAAGTGTTAACAGATGAATGATTTCCTATCATAGGAACACCATCTACAACCATACCAGGAATTCCACTTCCTTGTAATGTATTCATCATTTGTACCCAGTTGCCATCTTTATCAACAATACTAAGTTCACAGCTTCCAGATTTTAAATGATTTTCTAAGCTATCTCCTTCAAAAGCTATATCTGCTAACCCTTTATCGTTAGCAACACTAGATTTGTGAGTTAACTTCATGTGATTAGTTAAATCAACTTTTGGCATATAAGATTTAATTACATTAGCCCAGTATCTATGCACATTTTTATCTGTAAATATAGTTGTATCTATATCAGAGATCACTGTGTCTTGAATATATCCGGTCATATGAATACCAATTCTTAAAGCATGTGCCATGAAGAATAAATGTTTAGCACTATAAGGTTCATATTTGTCAATCTGAAGCTCCTCCAATATGCCTAAAACCAAAGCAATTTGAAGACCTTGTTGTTGTGGTGGTGCTAATGCAACTATTTCATACTCACGAAACTTAAATCTAAATGGTTCAATCCATCTAGGTTCATCTTTTTTCATGTCTTCCAAACTAATCTTCCAGTTTAATTCATTAGCTTTTTTTACAAAGTTTTTTGCCCATTGCCCTTCTATCATATAATCAGGACCTTCTTTTGCTACTTTTTTAAGAGTTTCAGCTAACTTTGGTTTAATAAATCTTTCACCTATTCTAGCAAAGTAATCTCCTTGATAGTAGAAGTCTCTTCCTTCTGGGAAATAAGTTAAGATGTCTCCACCAGCAATTGTAGCTTCTAGTTCAAATTGTGATACATGATTTCCATTTTCAGCCCAATAAATTGCATCTTGACATAAATCTTCCCAAGGCATTGAACCAAATTTATCATGTATTGCTTTAATACCTTTAATAAAGCCAGGAATACATGAATGCACTTTACCTGCTGCGTAACCAGATTTTTGAGATGGTATTGGAGCATGAAGCGCTAGACCTTCTGGATAAGTGGCAGTACTATCTAGTTGATAAAATTTGTCTTCTTTTGCGTTGTAGTGTAAAAATGTAACAGAGCCAGCATGGTTTGTCATAAAGGGTTCAATAGTACCCTGAATTAAACATCCAGCTACAGCTGCATCAACAGCATTGCCACCATTTTGCAAAATATTCAGCAATGAATAAGTAACAACAGCATTATCAGTACTAACAGCTGCCTTAACATTTTTGACAGTCTTCTTGTCTCCAGGAAGCCATTTATGTTCTGATAAATTGATTTCTTTTGGATTTAACAATATAAGTCCTCCTTTTATAAACTCGCTCTATACTTCTAGAAATATTGAAAAAATCCTTCATTTGTTTGCTATTTTGTAATCAGTGTTCTTTATGATAATATTATGATTAGGTTTAAAAAGGGTTGAGTTAAATGAAAATTAAAAATTTAAAAATAGATTCGAATGTATTTCTTGCTCCCATGGCAGGTGTTACAGATAATGCTTATAGATCAATTGTAAAAGAGTTAGGTTGTAGCTTAATGTTTACAGAGATGGTAAGCGCAAAAGCTATAATATATGGCTATAAAAAAACACATGGAATCATCGAGTTTGAAGAAAGTCAAAGGCCTTTAGGAGTGCAAATATTTGGTAGTGAGCCAAGGATTATGGCTCAGGCTACAAAAATTGTTGAAAAGACATATAAACCTGATTTAATTGATGTTAATATGGGTTGCCCAGTTCCTAAGATTGTCAATAACAAAGAAGGTAGCGCATTAATGAAGAATACTGAGTTAGCCTATAAAATAGTTCAATCGATGAATGAAGCTACCGATTTACCCATAACTGTTAAAATCAGAAAAGGATTTAACGCCGATAGTATTAATGCCATTAGCTTTGCAAAAGCAATAGAAAGTGCTGGTGCTAGTATGGTTACAGTTCATGGAAGGACAAGAGAACAATATTATAAAGGAAAAGCTGATTGGGATATTATCAAGAAAGTAAAAGAAAATCTTAATATACCAGTAGTAGGTAATGGGGATATCTTTTGCGAAGAAGATGCTAAAAACATGTTAAAAGAAACGAATTGCGATGCAGTTATGGTTGCTAGAGGTATCCAAGGGAATCCTTTCTTAATAAAATATATTGACTACTATTTAGATCATAATAAAAAATTGAAACCACCAAGTTTAGAAGAAAAATTTAATGTAATGAAAAGGCACTTAAAATTGTCAGTAGCTAATAAAGGCGAGTATAGAGCTATCAGAGAAATGAGAAGTCATCTATCTTGGTATACAAAAGGCATGCCTAATGCTGCTAGTATAAGAAACGAGATATTTAAGCAAACAAACGAAAAAGATTTAATATATCTTCTTGAGCAGTATTTAAATGATTTATTAAATCACGATTTTTAATTGCAATGACATAATTTTTGAGTATAATATAATACTACTACAGAAACCCTTTAAATATAATTGACTTGGAAGCTAAAGATAAGTATAATCCACATGTTATATGATAGGGATATTATAGAGATATATAAAATAAATTAGATGGAGGGTGTGTTTAATGAACACCAAAGAAGTATATTTAACTCTAGAAGGTAAGCAAGAATTAGAGAAAGAGCTGAAGTATTTAAAAAAAGAGAAGAGAAAAGAAGTGTCAGCAAGAATCAAAGAAGCAATCTCGTTGGGAGATTTGAGTGAAAACTCAGAGTATAATGAAGCAAAAAATGAACAAGCATCTGTAGAAAAAAGAATTTCTGAAATTGAAGAGATTTTAAATCACATGGTTTTAATAGAAGCTAATGGAAATGTTGATATGGTTTCATTGGGTTCTACTGTTGTAATGAAAGACTTAGAATATGATGAACTTATTGAATATACAGTGGTAGGCTCTGCTGAAGCTGATCCTAGAAAAGGAAGATTATCTAATGAATCTCCCGTAGGTAAAACTATATTAGGAAAAGAAAAAGGTGAAATTGTAGAAGTTTCAGTACCAGCTGGAGTACTTAAATACGAGATTGTAGAGATCAAATAAGGAGGGAACCTTGTGCCAACAGATAACAACACAGATCCAAATGAGCTAAACGATTTATTAATCAATAGAAGAGAAAATTTAAAGAATCTTAAAGAACAAGGGTTTGATCCTTTTAGTGAAGAAAATGCTACTTTTGAAGTAACTAGTACAGCTAAAGAAATACTAAGCAACTATGAAGAATTCGAAAGCAAAGAAGTATCATTAGCTGGTAGAATAATGACTTTAAGAAGTTTTGGTAAAGCTGGATTTGCTAATTTAAAAGACGTAAGTGGTGAAATCCAAATCTATGTTAGAAAAGATGAAATTGGTGATGAGGATTTTGAAAAATACAAATTACTTGATATAGGTGATCTAGTAGGGGTTAAAGGCAGTATATTCACAACTAGAAAAGGTGAGATCACTATTAGAGTAAAAGAGTTCAAGCTACTTACTAAAGCTTTGAGACCACTCCCTGATAAATGGCATGGGTTAAAAGATGTAGATACAAGATATCGAAAAAGATATATTGACTTAATTGTAAATGACGATGTTAGAGAAACCTTTATAAAACGATCAAAAATCATTCAAGAGATGAGAAACTATTTGAATAACAAAGGCTTTATAGAGGTTGAAACTCCTGTCATGCACCCACATGCAACAGGGGCACCATCCAGACCTTTCATAACCCACCATAATACTTTAGATATGCAATTAGTTTTAAGGATTGAAACAGAGCTTTATCTTAAGAGGCTAATTGTAGGAGGATTAGAGAGAGTTTATGAAATTGGTAGAATCTTTAGAAATGAAGGGTTGTCTACTAGACATAATCCAGAGTTTACAAGCATAGAACTTTATTGGGCTTATCATGATTACCAAGATATTATGAAATTAGCAGAGAATTTAATAGAACATGTAGCTAAAGAAGTTCAAGGAACTACTGATATAGAGTGTGAATGTAATGTATTGGACTTTTCAACGCCATGGCCAAGAATGACAATGTTAGAAACTGTTAAAAAGTATGCAGGGATAAATTTTGATGAGATAAATTCTGATCAACAAGCTAGAGAGTTAGCCAAAGAGCATCATTTACCTGTGGAAGACTTTATGACATGGGGGCATGTGTTAAACTTGTTTTTTGAAGAGAAGTGTGAAGAGCATTTAATACAGCCAATTTTTATACATGATTATCCTGTAGAAGTTTCACCTCTTGCAAAAAGAAAGATAAATGATCCAAGATTAACTGCACGATTTGAGATGTTTGCTAATGGCAGAGAGCTAGGCAATGCATTTACTGAGCTCAATGATCCAGACGAGCAGAAACAGAGATTTGTAGATCAGTTAGCTGAAAGAGAATTAGAAGACAGACCTGAAAAGCATGTACTAGATGAAGATTTTATAGAGGCTTTGGAGATAGGGTTGCCTCCTACAGGTGGAATAGGAATCGGAATTGATAGGTTAGTAATGTTGCTAACTGACTCACCTTCAATTAGAGATGTAATTTTATTCCCAACTATGCGACCTAGAGACTAACACTAGAAAGGTTAAGGTGAATTATGTTGAGTAATAACAAGATTAAAATTTTACTTACTGTGCTCATCTTAGCTCTTATTGTGTTTTTAGGTAGAAATCTTTACATTAATAGTCAAGAAACTAATGCTTTAAGCGCATTTAATCAAAAAAATTATAAAAGTGCAATAGATTTCTATGAGTCAATATTAAAGTTGAGTGATGATAACCAATACAAAATTAATATTGCCTATAATTACTACCTGCTAAAACAATATAAAGATGCTGAACAAGAATTAGAGAGTATAAAAAGTGAGATAGATGATGTTAAAGATCTTTATTTATTAGCATTAGTTTACGAAAAGCTCGATAAGTTAGATAAATCATTAGAGGTGTTAAATGAAATTGTTCAAAAAGATAACACATATGCTAAAGGTTTTGAGAAAATAGGTCAAATCGAAAAGAGTAGAGAAAATTACTCAGAAGCAGTTAGTGCATATAAAAAGGCAATTGATCTAAAACCACAAGCTGGTGAAAATTACTTAAGTTTAGCTAATATCCACTATATCCAGAAGGAATATCAAGATGAAATTGAAGTATATTTAGAAATGTTAAGTAAAGAAGCTATCGTTTACAATAAAACAAAAGATGAATCACTCTTTATAGCAGAGTATAATTTGGGAGCAACCTTATATAAGTTAGAGGAATTTGATAGTGCCAAAGATCATTTTGAAAAAGCTTTAATTAGAAAAGAGAACCATGGTGATGCATGGTACTATCTTGCAAGCATAAACGCAATCTTGAAAAGTAGTGAGGAAATGTATATTGCATTAAGCAAAGCTATTGAGAATGAAGAAAAATATTTAGAAATTGTAGTTAAGGATAATGATTTTAGAAACTATATAGAAACAGATGAGTTTGAAAAATTTATAAATAGTTTTAAATAAAATTTAGCTCTATGCAAGTTGTAATTGCATAGAGCCTATTATATTTAATCTAAACTTCCATAATAATTGGCAAAATCATAGGTTTTCTTCCGGTTTCTTCATACAAGTAGTCTTGTAAGACCTGACGCATTTTATTCTTAAGAGGTGCCCACCCTGTTTTGCCATCTCTTAATAAATCATTAATGGCATTGTCTACAAGGCTTATAGCTTCATTGATTAAATCTTCTGATTCTTTAACAAAAACAAAACCTCTTGTTATTATTGTTGGGCCAGATAATATAGCTTTTTTATCAGGGCTAATGACCACAATGCAAGTTAGAACTCCATATTGAGCTAGTAAATGTCTATCTCTTAAGACAATTCTACCTACATCACCAATTCCTCGACCATCAATTAAAATCCTGCCTGATTCAACAGTATCAACAATAGAAGCAGAATCTTCATTTATTTCAAGAACATCTCCATTTTCTAATAAAAACACATTATCTTTTTTATATCCTAATGAAAGTGCTATTTCTCTACACGCATGCTTTTGTTGATATTCTCCGTGAAAAGGAACAATATACTTTGGTTTTACTAAATGAAACATCATTTTCAGCTCTTCTGCACTAGCATGACCTGAAACATGAACTCTAGCGTTTTTTGAAGTAATTACAGTAGCTCCATTTTTTGTTAACCCATTTATGACTCTATTTATCAATTTTTCATTACCAGGGATAGGATTTGAAGACATAATAATTGTATCAAAAGCACCTATAGATATCTGATAGTGTCTGTTAAAAGCCATCCTTGTTAATGCAGCTAAAGGTTCTCCTTGACTACCTGTACATAATATTAAAAGTTTTTCAGGAGGATAATTGTCAATATCCCTTATATCAATTAAAGTGTTATCGGGAACTTCTAAATAACCTAGTTCAGAAGCAGCTTCAACATTATTTACCATACTCCTACCAATAACGGCGACCTTTCTTCCATGCTTTCTAGCTAAAATAAAAGCTTGTTGTATCCTATGGATATTTGAAGCAAAAGTTGCCATTAGAATACGATTAGTATTATTAGTTAGAATGCTGTCAATTGCAACTCCAACCTCTTTTTCACTTGGTGTATATCCTGATTTGTTTGCATTAGTAGAATCACAAAGTAAAGCTAACACACCGCTATCTCCATAGTCAGCTAATCTATGATAGTCAGTTACTTGGTTATCTATTGGAGTTTGATCAAACTTGAAGTCACCAGAATGGACTATAACACCTGCAGGAGTTGTAATTGCTAAAGCTGCTCCGTCTGGTATGCTATGGTTAACTCTAATAAATTCTACTTGGAAAGATCCTTCTGATACTCTATCTCCTATCTGTATTTCACGAAATTTTGAATCACTTAGATTAAACTCTTCTAGTTTACGTCGTGCTAATCCTAAAGATAGGGTTGTACCATAAACTGGAACATCTATTTCTTGTAAAAAATACGCCAACGCACCAATATGATCTTCGTGACCATGAGTAATAAAAATAGCTTTGACCATTTCTTTATTATCAATTAAATAGCTCATATCAGGAATAACATAATCAATTCCTAACATTTCATCATCTGGAAACATAACACCCGCATCAATTACAATAATTTCATCCTTGTAGCGTAGGGCATACATATTTTTTCCGATCTCATTAACCCCACCCAAAGGTATAAGTTGTATATCTTCTCTCACATAAATTCTCCTTTTTAAATTTTTATTTAAATTTACTTAATTCTTAGGTTATTCCGAATCTAAAAATCTATAGTTAGTATAACATAGCCAATTAGCTAAATAAAATAGTTAAAGAGGAGATTGAGTATCTATAGCGAATAGTACTAGATTAGAAGGAACTTATAAAAAATGAAAGAAGGGTGTTTTATGTATTTAGAAAAAATGAACATGAATGAGTTTAATGAAGTTAAAAAAAGAATTAAAGGAGTAATCATCCCTATTGGATCAACAGAAGCTCACGGACCACATTGTCCATATGGAACAGATTATTTAATACCTAATGAAATTGCCAAGAGAATAGGTGAGATAAATGACTCGCTAATGGTTGTTCCTACGATAAATTATGGAGCTTCTTGGGATTTAGGTCATTTCCCTGGAACTATTAGCTTATCATCAGAAACATTGACTAAAATTGTAACAGAGGTTGGAAAAGATTTAATCAAGTGGGACTTAGATAATATCATTATTCTTAATGGACATGGTGGAAATAATCCTGCGATTAGAATAGCATCACAGCATCTAGCTGATAATAAAGCCAAAGTTTTAGTTATAAATTGGTGGTTAGATTATCAACAAGAAATTCTTAAAATATGTCAATCTAAAGGACATGCTGGAGAAGATGAAACCTCTGCTGTTTTAGCAATAGATTCTTCATTAGTTAATATGGACTTAGCTCCTACAAATAAGAATACTCCAATAGGAAAGGTTTATACATCTGAAATAGCATATTCTGTTTTAGAAAATGCAATAACAGGTGATGCAACTAAAGCATCTAAAGAGAAAGGCCTTGCTATGTTTGAGATGGTTACAGATAAAGTAAATGAACAAATAAAATACTTTTTAGAAGGCAAATATGTAAAATAAGTATATGAAGGAACATTTATATTTAATTTACACTCTTATTAAATGACACTGATTGAATATTGTTAAAATTTGATAACATTATTTGCTAATGTGTTGTAAAACTCTTTCTAAATGATGTAAATTAGATATGTACCATATATTTATGGGAGGCTCGTAATGTTAGAATTTAAAAATGTGACAAAAAGATATAAAGACTTAATTGCTATAGATAATGTTTCACTAGAAATAAGTAGAGGAGAGTTTGTTTTTCTAGTAGGTCCCAACGGTGCTGGCAAATCTACTCTTTTAGAATTGATTTATTGTGAAGAACATCCAACAAAAGGTCAGATAATATTTGATGGTATGGATTTAACTAATATGAGAAGAAATCAAGTGCCAAAAGCAAGAAGAAAAATGGGTATAATATTTCAAGATTTTAAGCTACTTCCTAACTATACAGTGAAAGAAAACATTGAGTTTGCTTTAAGAGTTGTTGGGACAAAAAAAGGCAAAATAGTAGAAAGAGTAGCTGAAGTTTTAGATATAGTTGATATGCATCATAGAAAAGATTATTATCCAGAACAACTTTCTGGAGGAGAACAACAAAGAACTGCTATAGGACGTGCTTTAGCAAATTGGCCAAAAATCATAATGGCAGATGAGCCAACAGGAAACCTTGATCCAATGATTACAGAGATAATAATGGGATTGTTTTCAAAGATCAATGATACTGGCACTACAGTATTAATGGCTACACACGATTTAAATGTAGTTAAAAAAATGAAGAAGCGTGTCATTACTTTAAATAAAGGTAAAGTTATCAGTGATGATTCACAAGGGGGTTTTTCTCTTGTTTTATAATGCAATTCACCATATTAAGATTGCTTTTAGAAACCTCTTTAGAAATGCCTGGATGACTACAGCTTCTATTACTACAATACTTGTAGGATTGTTTATTGCAGGTTTAGTTATAATATTGATATCAAATGTTAATTATTTCGTAGATCAAGTAGAGTCAGAACTCTTAATAAAAGTTTTCTTAGAGAAAGATTTGCCATTAGATCAAAAAGTCATTCTTGAAGAAAGATTAGAAAGTCATCCTTTAGTTGAAACTGTAAGATATATAGATACAGAAGAAGGAAAGAAAATTATACAAGAACAGTTTGGAGAGGATGCTGATGTTCTTGAAGGGCTTGATTTAGATGAAATTCTTTGGGACGGGTATGAAATAACTGTTTATGATGCAGAACAAATAAATTTAGTAGCTCAAGCATTAGAGGATTTTGAAGGTATAGATGAAATTGTTTATGGAAAAGAATATATCTCAGACTTATTAAGAATGACCGAAATAGTGAAATCAGTTGGGATTGTACTAGCTTTTATTGTAAGTATTGCATCGACTTTTGTAATTTTTAACACAGTAAGGTTAACGGTAATGATGAGAAAAGATGAAATCTCAATAATGCGTTATGTTGGTGCAACTAACTGGTTTATTCGTTGGCCATTTATCCTAGAAGGTTGGATTATTGGCTTACTAGGAGCACTTCTAGCTTCAGGAGGCTTGATCTGGGCATATAATAAGTTAGCAGTTTGGTTTGTTAACAATATTCAGTATGTACAAATCGTACCAATAGATATAGTAACAAAAAATGTTTTAATTGTTTTATGTGCAGGCGGATCAATTTTAGGTATATTCGGTAGTACTCTTTCCATGAGAAAATTCTTAAGATTATAAGGGGGATGCATTTTATGAAGTATATGCTTAGATTAATAGCGTTAGTAGTTTTGATTTCATTAACATTTACTTTCTTTAGTGCATCTGCTAAAGATATTAACGAAGTTATGGATGAGTTAAAACAAGCAGAAAGAGACCTTGAAAATATCAAGGATAAGCTAGATGATACAACACAAAAACAAGAAGCTACAGCTGGCCAACTTAGAGAACTCAATAACGAGTTAGATAGAACTGAAAGACAAATCAATACACTTGAAAATGATATGGAAGAGATTAATATATCAATTGCTAAAAGAGAGGCTGAACTTGAAAATGCAAGCCAAGACCTTGAAAGTAGAGAGGATTTGTTATCAAAAAGAGTAAGAACCGCATATAAGCACAGTTCTTTTAACTATATCTCAATTTTATTTAATGCAACGTCTTTAGCTGATTTTTTATCAAGATTCACAATTTTTAAGAGATTGATTACAGTTGATAAAGACATAGTTGAAGATATAAAAGCACAAAAGCAGTTTTTAGAAGAAGAAACTACAAGACTTAAAGAAGAAAAGCAGATACTTCAAATTCAAATGCAGACAATAGAATATAGAAAAAGCGAGTATCAAGCTAGGTCTACTCAAAGAGCTGCTTTATTAAAACAACTAGAACAAGATGCAACAGAATATGAAAAGGCACTAGAAGAACTTGAACAAGCTTCCAAAGAGTTAACAGAAATGTTAAAAAAGATGGCAGAATCAGAGGTTAAAGGAACTGGCCAAATGATTTGGCCTACTCCTGGATATGCACGGATAACTTCTGCTTATGGTAATCGTATTCACCCTATTACTAGAAAGAACTCATTTCATACAGGTATAGATATTGCAATTTCTCATAGTAAACCTATTGTAGCAGCTGATAGTGGTACAGTAGTGTATGCAGGGAGTTATGGTGCTTATGGATTAGTTGTAATAGTAGATCATGGTAATGGGATTTCAACACTTTATGCTCATACTTCAAGAGTTTTAGTAGATGAAGGAGAAGGGATAGCAAAAGGACAAACTGTAGCTCTTTGTGGAACTAGTGGGTTAAGTACCGGACCTCATTTACATTTTGAAGTTCGTTTAGCTGGAGACCATACAAACCCATTAGAATATGTCTCTAGATAATAGATTTTAGATTTAATTTATGGTTTAATATATAAGCAGTATTTAAAGTGCTCATTTGAGCACTTTTTTATACTAGAAATGTTTGAGGGGAGACAATAATGAGTAAAGAATTTAAACTAGTATCAGAGTACTCACCAAAAGGTGACCAGCCTCAGGCAATTAAGAAATTAACTAAAGGGATTGTTGACCAAAATAAACATCAAGTATTACTTGGCGTAACTGGTTCTGGTAAAACTTATACGATGGCAAATGTAATAGAAAACGTGCAAAAACCAACTTTAGTTTTAGCACATAATAAAACACTAGCAGCACAGCTGTGTAGTGAGTTTAGAGAGTTTTTCCCAGACAACGCAGTTGAATATTTTGTTAGTTACTACGATTATTATCAACCAGAAGCTTATGTCCCTAGTTCAGATACATATATAGAGAAGGATGCATCCATAAACGATGAAATAGACAAATTACGTCACTCTGCTACAAGTTCACTTTCTGAGAGAAGAGATGTAATAATAGTAGCGAGTGTATCATGTATATATGGACTTGGATCACCTGAATATTACTATAAACTTGGGCTTTCATTAAGGACTGGAATGGTAAGACCAAGAAATGAAATATTAAGACACTTAGTAGACATTCAATATAATAGAAATGATATGAACTTTCAGCGTGGTACTTTTAGAGTAAGAGGGGATATTGTTGAGATTTTCCCAGCTTCGCAAAATGAATTGGCTGTAAGAGTTGAGTTTTGGGGAGATGAAATTGAAAGAATAACTGAAATTAACAGTTTGACAGGTGAAGTTATAGCTGATAGAAGCCATATTGCTATTTACCCTGCATCACACTTTGTTACTTCAGAAGAAAACATAGAAAGAGCAGCCAAAGATATAAAAGTGGAACTTAAAGAAAGACTTGAATATCTAAGAGCAGAAAATAAATTGTTAGAAGCTCAACGTCTTGAACAAAGAACTCAATATGACATTGAAATGATTAGTGAATTAGGGTTTTGTCGTGGGATAGAGAATTATTCAAGACATTTAGATGGTAGAGAAGAAGGAGAGCCTCCTTGGACATTGATGGATTACTTCCCCGATGATTTTTTACTAATGGTAGATGAGTCTCATGTATCTTTGCCACAGGTGAGAGGTATGTATTTTGGGGATAGATCTAGGAAGCAAACATTAGTAGAACATGGATTCAGACTTCCAAGTGCTCTAGATAATAGACCTCTAAAGTTTGAAGAATTTATGAATAGAATTAATCAAGCTGTATATGTATCAGCGACACCAAGAGAATTTGAAACAAATATTAGTGATCAAGTGGTTGAACAAATAATCAGACCTACAGGACTAGTTGACCCAGAAATTGAGGTAAGACCAATTGAAGGACAAATTGATGATTTATACGGTGAAATTAATAAACGTGTTGAAAATAATGAAAGAGTTTTGGTAACTACATTAACTATAAAAATGGCTGAAGACTTAACAGATTTTTTCAAAGAGCACAGAGTAAAAGCAAAGTATTTACATCACGACATAGATACCATTGAAAGAATGGAATTACTCCATGATCTAAGAACTGGTGAGTATGATGTTTTAGTAGGAATAAACTTGTTAAGAGAAGGACTTGATTTACCTGAAGTTTCTTTAGTAGCTATTCTAGATGCAGATAAAGAAGGATTTTTGAGATCTGAAATATCTTTAGTTCAAACAATAGGAAGGGCAGCTAGAAATATTAACGGCAGAGTAATAATGTATGCTGATAGAGTTACTGGGTCTATGGAAAGAGCTATTAGTGAAACAGAAAGAAGAAGAGAAATCCAGCTAGAGTTTAATGAAGAAAATAATATTACGCCTCAAACCATACGAAAGTCTGTAAGAGATGTAATAAAAATAACACAAATTGTTGACGATGATGACCAAGTCTTAACAACCAGAGCTATATCAAAAATGACTAAAGCTAAAGCAAAAGAATTAACATTGCATCTTGAAGAAGAGATGAAACAAGCAGCTAAAGAATTAGAGTATGAAAAAGCTGCAGAATTAAGAGATCTAATAGCTGATATTAAAAAAAGAAAGAAGATAAATTAAAAGCAAACGTTTGTTTTGGAGTAGTGTTTACTTAGAGCAGTTTGTATCATATAATATAAATTGCTCAAATATACGAATATATGTTTGTTTTGAGTAGTATTGGATCAGGAGGAAGAAAAGTGGCGCTAAAAAAAATAGTAGTAAAAGGAGCAAAAGAACATAATTTAAAAGACATAACAGTTGAAATGCCAAGAGATCAACTTATTGTTATTACAGGATTAAGTGGTTCTGGTAAAAGTTCTTTAGCTTTTGATACAATTTTCGCAGAAGGTCAAAGGAGATATGTTGAATCACTATCAGCATATGCGAGGCAATTCTTAGGACAGATGCAAAAACCAGATGTTGAATATATTGAAGGATTATCACCTGCAATATCAATAGATCAAAAAACTACAAGTAGAAATCCAAGATCAACAGTAGGAACAGTGACAGAAATATATGACTACTTAAGATTATTATACGCTAGGATTGGAATACCACATTGTCCCAATGGACATGGACCAATTACCCAGCAAACTACGCAGCAAATAGTAGATCAAATTATGGAGATGGAAGATGGAAAGAGATTCCAAATTTTAGCTCCAGTGATTAGAGGTAAAAAAGGCGAACATAGGAACCTATTAGCCAATTTACAACGTGAAGGATATATTAGAGTTAGAATAAATGGAGATCAATATTTACTAGAAGATGAAATCAATCTAGATAAAAATCATAAGCATAACATTGAAGTTGTTGTCGATAGATTAGTAATGAAACCTGATATTATAGAAAGATTAACAGATTCTTTAGAGACAGCTCTACAATTAGCGGATGATATTGTGATAATTGATAAGCTAGATGGAGACGAGAAGTTATATAGCACACGTTATGCTTGTACAGTATGTGGCTTCAGTATTACAGAGTTAGAACCAAGGATGTTTTCATTTAATAGTCCCTTTGGTGCTTGCCCAGAATGTGAGGGAATTGGTTACAAAAGAACGGTTGATCCTGACAAAGTGATTGCTGATGAAACTCTTTCAATTAATGATGGTGCTATAGCTCCTTGGAACTTAAGTAGTTCTAATTATTATCCACAGTTACTGAAAGGGGTAAATAATGTTTTTGGAGTAGATTTAGATACTCCATGGAAGGATTTGCCTAAAGAAGATAAAGATATAGTACTTTATGGTAATCAAGAACAAAAAATTAAAATGAAGTATAGATTTAGAAAAGGTGGTATGAGAAACTACGAAACATATTTTGAAGGGGTGGTTAATCATACTGAAAGAAGATATGTTGAAAGTGATCATGCGAAAAAGAAACTAGAACAATACATGTCATTTTCTCCGTGTGAAGCATGCGGAGGACATAGACTTAAACCTGCAAGCTTGGCAGTATATGTTGGTGATAAAAATATATCAGAAGTTACTGAATTACCAATTGAAGAAGCACTAGAGTATTTCAATAATCTAAAGTTAAATAAGCAGCAAGAGTTGATAGGACATCAAATTTTTATTGAGATAAGAGAGCGATTAGCATTTTTAGTCAATGTTGGATTAGATTATTTAACTTTAAGTAGAAATGCAGGGACTCTTTCTGGTGGAGAAGCTCAAAGAATTAGATTAGCTACTCAGATAGGTTCGGGTTTAACCGGTGTTTTATATATATTAGATGAGCCAAGTATAGGACTGCATCAAAGAGATAATAAAAGACTGATTAAAACGCTAAAAGGACTTAGAGATATAGGCAATACTTTAATAGTAGTAGAACACGATGAAGAAACAATTCGAGAAAGTGACTTTATTATTGACATCGGACCAGGAGCAGGTGTTCATGGCGGGGAAGTTGTTGCAAAAGGTAATGTAGATGATATTATTAATGAAAAGAGATCAATAACTGGTCAATACTTGTCAGGCAAAAAAACTATTGACATACCAAAAAACAGAAGAGAGCCTAACGGAAAATGGCTAACTGTTATTGGAGCAGCAGAAAATAATTTAAAAGAAATAGAAGTTTCATTCCCACTAGGAACTTTTACTTGTGTAACTGGTGTTTCAGGCTCCGGTAAGTCATCTTTAGTTAATGAGATACTTTTTAAAGCGCTTGCAAAGGATTTAAATAGGAGACAGGTGTGGCCAGGAAAACATATTGGTATAGAAGGTATGGATCAGTTAGATAAAGTAATAGAAATAGATCAGTCTCCTATTGGAAGAACACCAAGGAGTAATCCTGCGACATATACTAAAACATTTGATTATATAAGGGACTTGTTTGCTGAGACTCAGATGTCAAAAATTAGAGGTTATAAAAAAGGAAGATTTAGTTTTAATCTTAAAGGTGGACGATGTGAGGCCTGTAAAGGTCATGGTATTAATAAAATAGAGATGCATTTTTTACCTGATATTTATGTGCCCTGTGATGTGTGTAAAGGTGCAAGATATAATAGAGAAACCTTGCAAGTAAAGTATAAAGATAAAACAATTGCTGATGTTTTGGATATGACTGTTGAACAAGCACTCAAATTTTTCGAACATATTCCTACTATAGAGAAAAAATTAAGAACACTTTTTGATGTAGGTTTAGGATATATAAAACTTGGCCAACCAGCTACCCAGCTTTCAGGTGGTGAAGCACAGAGAGTAAAACTAGCGACAGAATTATCAAAAAGGTCAACGGGGAATACTATCTACTTACTTGATGAGCCAACAACCGGTTTGCATATGGAAGACATTGCTAAACTGCTAGAAGTATTACAGAGATTAGTTGATTCAGGCAACACTGTCATAGTTATAGAGCACAATCTAGATGTAATAAAGTGTGCTGATTATATAGTTGATTTAGGTCCTGAAGGTGGAGATAAGGGCGGAACAGTTGTAGCAAAAGGAACTCCAGAAGACTTAACAAAAGTAGAAACGTCTTATACAGGAAAATTTCTAAAAGATATTTTATAAAAGGAGTGGAGCAGCTAAAGTGAATGAAAAATTAAAGATAAAGCTTTCTTTGCTCCCAGATCAACCTGGAGTTTATTTGATGAAAGACTCCAAGGATGAAATAATATATGTTGGTAAAGCAAAGTCATTAAAAAATAGGGTTAAGTCATACTTTAACTCATTTCATAGTCATGATGTAAAAACCCAGGAGCTAGTTTCTAACATATATATCTTTGACTATATTGTCACTGATACTGAAATAGAAGCATTGGTTCTTGAAAGTATTTTAATACAAAGACATCAACCAAAATTTAATATTAGGATTCCAGACAATAAGCATTTTCTCTACATAAGTATAGATCAAAGCCAATCTTTTCCCAAACTGGAATCTGCTTATAAAGTAGAAAGAGACCAAAAGATATATTTTGGTCCTTTTCCAAATTCTTATGCAGTACGAAATTTAATTGAGGTATTAAGTAAGGTTTTTAAATTAAGAACATGTAACAAAGATTTTACTAGTAACAAGCTAGGACGTGCCTGCTTAAATTATCATATTGGCTTATGTCAAGGGCCATGCATAGGTGCAGTAAGCAAAGAAGAGTATAAAAGAGAATTACAAAAAGCAATTGATTATCTATCAGGTCAGGAAGATAAGGTAATAAAAGAGTTGGAAGAGGAAATGCATCAAGCTGCTAAAAAACTAGATTTTGAAAAAGCTGCTCATATTAGAGACGTTATTGAAAGTCTGAGTGGTGTTTTGAATAAACAGAAAATTGTTTCTGGCAAAAGAGACAATATGGATATAATTTCTATAGCTAGAGGTGTGGAGGATGTTTGTGTACTAGTTCTCTTTATGCGAGATGGCCATATTATTGGCAAGGATGCAAATACTATGATTAATAGTGATAATAGAAAATCAAAAGAAATATTGAGTGCATTCATTGAACAGTATTACTCGCATGAGGATGCATTTATACCTAAAGAAATAATTATTGATGGAGATATTGAAAATAAAGACTTAATTGAACAGTGGTTGACTGACAAAAAGGGTTCCAGGGTGTATGTCCGCATACCCAAAAGAGGAGATAAGAAAAAACTAGCTTTAATGGCAAGAAAAAACGCACTCTTAAATGTAGAAGAACAGTGGAAAAAAAGAGGTGCAAGTGATGATACAAGAAAAGAAACATTAGAAGAGTTAGCTCACTTTTTAAAACTACCTAGTACTCCAAAAAGAATTGAATGCTATGATATTTCCAATATACAAGGGACTAATAGTGTGGGTTCCATGGTAGTATTTATTAATGGCAAAGCTAAAAAAAGTCATTATAGAAGGTTTAAAATAAAAGATGTAGAAGGTCCTGATGATTTTGCTAGTATGAAAGAGGTATTAACTCGGCGAATAGCAAGGCTTGATTCAGATGATGTTTCTTTTAAAAATGAACCTGATTTAATTATAATTGATGGAGGTCTTGGACAATTAAGCTCTGTAGAGGGTATAATAAAAAGGCTTGATAGTACTAAGATTAGTCTAATTAGTTTGGCTAAGAAAGAAGAACTGGTCTATAGGCCAGGCAGCAACAAAGCTATTAAGTTACCAAGAAATTCAAGAAGTTTGTATTTAATTCAAAGGATTCGAGATGAAGCCCATAGGTTTGCAATTGAGTATCATAAAAGACTTAGAAACAAACAAGCAAAGCAAAGTGTTTTGTCTGAGATAAAGGGTATTGGTAAAGTTAGGCAAAGAAATCTTTTAGTTAAATTTAAAAGTTTAAGAGCAATAAAAAATGCTAGTGTAGAAGAGTTATCAGAAACTAATGGAATGAACAAAAAAACAGCAAAAGCTGTCTACAAATATTTTAATAAGGGAAAGTGAGCGTGTGACAATGGCTGATGGATATAAGTTAAGATACGGAGAGAGTAGAGACAATGTTACATGTATTCCTAATGAGCTTTGGGATTATTATCTTCCCCATATAGGAGGTATAGGAGTTTTAGTATACACTTTTCTTTACCGTATTACATCCAGAAGAAGTAAAGTTGATTTTGAATATATGGCCAGTGAGCTAATGTTGCATTATGATGATGTACAAAAAGCTATTGCTAAGTTAATTGAAATAGAGCTTTTAAGTTTCTCTGGATCTACACACACGATATTGAAAGTAAATGATCCTAAAGACAAAGATAAGTTTCAAAGGTTTATTAAAGCAAGAGAGGAAAATACAAAAACTCTTAAACAGAAAAGACAAGAGAGAGAAGAGATTGAAGATCATTATCAAAAAGAAAATCTCTTTGATATTGTTGAAAAAGAGTATGGTAGACCACTTCGTACTGCAGAGTATAGAGCTTTATCATTTTTAGAAGAACAATATTCTAGAGAACTAATAATTGAAGCAGTTGCTAGGTCAGTACTTAACCAGGCATTTAACTTACAATATGTACAGACAATTTTACACAACTGGAAACTAAAAGGTGTTAAAACTATGCAAGATGTAGAGAGAGAAGATGAGAAATTTCTGGCAAATAAAAAGGGAGGCACAAAAAAGCCTTCTAAAAAGAAGGACGACGGCGAGATCCCTTCATATTATGATATATATGCTAAAAGAGATGAGAAAGAGAAGAAATAGGGGGTGGAATAGCTATGTTGCCAAGCTTTTCAAAGCATGAGAAAAAAAGATTAGCAGCTATAGAGAAAGTTAAATTAATCCATAGGAAATTTCCAGATATAGCTATAATTGATGAGCAAATTGAAAGCATTGGGCAAAATTTGGATGAATATGATAATAATAAGTTGCAAAAATTAATTAACCAAAGAGAGCAATTGCTAAAAAAACATAATTTACCCTTAGATATAGATAAACCT
>CAZCFQ010000015.1:0-25783 GCA_964497955.1 uncultured Clostridiaceae bacterium | reverse complement strand
TTTTATTTTCTATAATGTCAGCTCCTATTTTTGTCATAAAAAACAACTCCAATCTTACTAATCAGTAAAATAACTATCTGTGATATATAAAAAGAGATTAAAATCCTTATAGACATTTTTATAAAGAAGTCTAGTGGCATAATTTGAATTAAAAAATCTGTTTTAGGATTTAACAAGTACAGATCATTAGTAAAAAATACTTTGTGAAAATAATGCCAGAAAACATTAAATCCCACTGTGAAAACTAGTGCAAAAATTAGTGTGATTAATGTTGCGATAATAAGTGAACTTTTTACTACGTTATATATATATCTTATCTTTTTCTTTTTTAGTAAAAAAAACATAGTTATTGTAACTGTTATCAGGCCAACCAATATTAAAATATAAGCAATTTTGAATAAGTTCTTAACATCTTTCATGTGAGATATTTCTTTATCATTAAATACCTCAACTATATCATTATTAACCTCAATTTTGATATTAAGATTATTTCTTTTAAATTTTAGATAATCTGTAAACTCCTGATTAATATAATCAAGTTGATTTTGTGAAGTGATAACTTTTGATTTTATTTCTAAGTCTTTATGAATTTGTGAATAAAAATTATCACTACTACCCCAAAAAACTACATTGAGCAAAAGAAGTGTCACTAAAATTATGATTGATATTATTATTTTAATTAATTTTTCCATATCTGTCCTCCAAGAAAGAAAAAAGAGAGGAGCAAAGCTCCTCTTTCATTATATCAAACAATTGAATAAAAGTTTAAATGTTCCATGAGTCTGTGCTCTAAATTGTACAGGAGTAGCAAACATCACTACATCACCTTTTTCTAACTTAACATATATTCCTGCAGGTTGATCTGTAATAAGATCTTCTCCAACTAATCTACCACTTTGCAATATATCTTCTTTTTGATATCTCATAAATACTTGATATTTTTCAGCTCTAAATCTTTCTTCAATCTTCAAAATTGGGCTATCATAATTGTATACACACATGCTTTTTGGCATACCATATGCTACTTTATGGGTTGGATCTATATCAACTTTCAAAGTTGATCCGTGTGTGCTATACTCTCTATCATTTAAACCCTTAGCTTTATTAGTAATGTTAAAATTAAAAGCTTTTATAGCAAAATCACAAGATTTATCCAAAGTTATTAAACGGCCACCTTTTTTAACAAACTCAACTATTTCCTTTACTCCTTCTTCGCCTATACCACTTTTATATTGTCCTGGGATAGTGTTGCCAAACCATTGCAACAGCATTTTGGCTCTTCCCTCTTTAGCTTTTGTTACATCTACAATAAACTCATATTGATCACTTGGGATTATCAATACATCTATTAAATCATTTAATGTCCCCGACAATATGTCATCATCCATAATTGTTTGATAATCGAATTCAAACTGTTCTAAAAGTAATCGTGTCCAACCTTCATCTGCATTTCCACCCCAGTATCTTTGATAAATACCAATTTCGAGTCTATTAACTTCTTCAAGCTCCATTTCATTTATCACATCTTCTTTAATTGGGATAGCTTTGATACCTACATCTTGACAAAGTTCTTCAAGCTCAATTTTAGGAGATTTTACAATAAATGATCCTGCTGGATACTTCTCTCCTGCATAAAAAATTTCTCTCTTTAACCTACTAACTGCTTTATTAGTGTTAAGCATATTATTAACAATTACAAAGCTATCATTATATTGAGACGATAAAATATAATATTTGCTTTCCTCTAATTGTACTCTTTCAATTTCAACTTCATCAACTAAACTAAAGGCGCCTTCAAAAATCTCATTTGCAGCTACAATATCAACACCCATGTATTCACCTAATGTATCAGCTAATGAATCATAAGCCATTAAAGAGCCATCTATCCTTTCAGTATAAAAATTGTCTTCGAAGTTAATCTGACCAACTAAGTGCTTTATAACCCCACGTTTTGGTTGAGCCAAATAGACAACATAAGTTCCCTCTTCAAAAATTTTATGACCTACATGAAACTTAGATTTAGCTTTATGTACTTCTATTCCTTGATCTAATAGAAGGTCAACAAACTTCAGCGTTGTTGGAGCGTCATGTTGATCGGCAGGTATTAAATATGCATATTCAGGATCTCTTTCACCTCTATATGTTTGTCTTATAGATTTATTATATGCATTCTTTAAAACTGTATCTTTATTCTTAGCAGCTACATCTAATAGAGCCCATGCAGCTATTTTTTGTTGATTAACAATATCAGATAACTTCCACCATCCTCCTGGCCATGGATGTGGAAAATTATTTTGTTCTTGATATGCTGGGAATCCTTTATCATTTGATCCAACTAGTTGAGTAGAATCAATATATTTTGGTGTTGCTAAGTTAGCACTTGCAGATTCTGTTAACATTCCTGCAATATTATGATGATTAGTTATCCAGTGGAATCCAAAATGTCCCCATCCAGGGAATTGAGCATCATTAAGTACTCCTGTTACTCCATTCTCTTCCAACTTATATGCCATATGAGACCCATACCAAGATAACTCTCTCCAAATTAAAGGATCTGCATAAGGTCTTATTGGATTTGAATACGGAGCAATAAACAATCTTGCACCATAACTTCCCATGTGATGATGATCTTGATAAGCATGTGGTTTCCAATCTCTAAAAACTATTTCAGCCATATATTGCGATTCTACTAAATTTAGAGCAAATGCATCTCTATTGTTATCATGTCCAGAATATTTATGATATAGCCAAGGCAAACTACATCCTTCATACTCTGTTCCTAGCCATTGATCATACCAATTTGCTACCATTAGTTGCCCATCAGGATTAAAGCAAGGTACCATTATAAAAATTACATTATCCAATATTCTTAAATCATCTTCATCTTTTGAACTCACTAACTCATAAGCTAACTGCGGTGCCATTTGAGTGCCACCAATTTCTGAAGCATGTAAGCTCATACTTTGAACTATTACTGACTTACCTTCCTTAATCAAATTTTGTACTTCTTGCTCAGATAAGCCTCTTGGGTCAGTAATCTTTTGATTAATTTGTCTTAACTCTTCTAATCTATCTAAATTGTTTTTGCTAGTTAAGTAAACTGCTAAAAAAGGATGTCCTTCTGTCGACGGCCCCATATTCTCAACTTTTATAGTGTCAACTTCATCTTCTAACTTGTAGAAATAATCAACAATCTTATCCCATTTTGCAATTTTTCGGTCTGCACCTAACTCAAAACCAAAAAAATCAGCAGGTTTAGTAATTATGTTTTCCATAAATATCCCTCCAAAATAAATTATAGGAAGATTAACTCTTCCTATAAGTGTTCTTTATAAAATTAAATAATCCTGCTTAAGATGATAAATATTCTTTCCCTTTATCGCAGAGTTCTATATAATTGCAGTATTTACAGTGAAAGCCAGTTTCTGCTGGATATTCTTTTTCATCTCGTGGTATATTTTTATCTTTATCAACTAAAAAATTATCCATTTTTTCCATACTACTTGTAATTTCTTCTTTTAAATTAACTAAATCCTCTAAACTAAACTCAAATGATTCTTTTACAGCAGCACTTAAATATTCATTGTATCCCATTAACTTATCAACTTTTACACTAGGGTACTTATTGAGTACATATAAAGCATATACGCCCATCTGCCTTTTATTTTGTTCCGATTGAATTTTTCCACTTTTCCAATCTACTATGAAATATTTATCATTCAACTTGTAAAAGAGATCTAAAATACTATAAATCTTATAGTCTCTTAGCATGAAGTGAGGAAAGCCTTCTTTTTCAAACTCAACAATATCTATTTCATTTTTTTTAACCAACTTCCAAGTATGACTTTTTAAAAAGTTGTTTAAAGAAATACTCATTCTATTAACTAATTCTTTACCCTTTTCTTTGCTAACACCATTACCATAATAATATTCATGTAAAATGATGTAGTCCTTAGGCTTACTTTTCCAATTATCCACTTTATCTATAGAACTTTTCACTGCTTTATTTAAAAAATGTCTAATTCTAGATAAAGACTTATCTATATCTATTCTTTTATTACTTATTGCTTTGGCTATCTCTTCATGTAAAAGCTGACCACTCAATGTATAAATATTAGCTAATTTTTTTAACCTATATATTGTTTTTGATCTTTTTGATGAGTTATACTCCCACCCATTCCAATGACCATAAGTATTAAAATAGAATCTTCTTTTACACTCTAAAAAGCTTTTATGCCTTGAAAAAGACCAAGATTTTTCTGGATATTCTCTTCTCTCATACATTTATTTCACCCTAATATTGTTTTTTACCAAACCATTATTAACAGATTCATTAAGTAATTCTATCTTAGTAGTTGTTATAATATTGAACTCATGAAGTGCTCTGCTGATTATCGTATAAAGATATGCTTTATCCTTTTCAAGAAGTTCTCCTTGGTTTAAATAAATGACAGAATCAAACTCTAATCCTTTTATAAAATGAGCTGGTAAGATATTAATATCTTTTGATAACTCTCTACTATTTCCCGTGATAAGCTTCGCGCCATACTCACTGAGAACTCTTTCCAACACTTTAGCTTCTTTCAAAGTATTTGTTATAATCGCATATGTCTCATTATCTCTTGATCTCACTTCTTTTATAAGCTTTTTTAATTCTTTAATCAAACTATCTTCATTGATTAGCCTAATTTCTGGGACCCGACCTTCTCTATCTATAAACTCAATACCACTCTCAGGGTATATAAATTGCACAAGTTTAGCAATTTCTTTCGTAGATCGATAACAAGTGTTTAAATTATAAAATTTGATATTCTCATCTAGAGTCTTCTCTATCTCTTGAATTTTCCAATTAACAAATGGATTCATATTTTGATATATATCACCTAAAAAAGTAAAATTAGCTTCTCTAAAGATCTCCTTAAATATTTTAAGTTGCAAACCTGAATAAGTCTGAACTTCATCTATTACAATATGTTTAAAGCTATCATCATTTAATGACTTTTCTACCTTATGCATTAAATAAAGAATAGGAGAAATATCTTCATAGTATATTTGGCCCTTTTCAAGCATAGCAATAGTTTCTTTACGAATACTTTTATAGTTTTTTGGTAAGGTTTCTATACTCATTTCTTCCCATAACTCTGGCCTGTCAAAAAGATCATTGTACAGTGGTATTGCTTCAATTTTTGGTGAGTTTTCATATATAGTGGCTTTTAGTCTAGGTTCATTGACTTTTTTAAATTTCAAAGAGACTAAGTAAACAATCCTATTTACCACTTGGTCTAATCTGGTACTTAAAGGAGTATTGGAATACTTAATATTAAATAAGTACTCTATATCTTCTGCACTAAAAACTTTTATTCCAGCAAAAATAATATCATTAAAACTCCATCTTTTGTTCTCTAAATATTTTATATACTTCTCTATAACCTCTAAAAACTTGAAACTAGATTTGTATTTTATTGAGTCAATTCTTTTTTTGTTTTTGTTCTCTAATGCTAAATATTGTTCACTTATATCTAACACATTAAACTCTTTACTTATTTTTGAAACTCCATAATCGTAAAAAGTCAGTTGGTTTGCATTACTCTCACCTAACTCTGGTAATACATTTGATATATAGTCTGAAAACACTGGATGTGGTGAGAAAATTGCAATATTACTAGAGTCAATTTTTTTTCTATTATGATATAAAAGATAAGCCACTCTATGTAGTGCTATAGATGTTTTGCCACTACCAGCAACACCTTGAATCCACAAAGTATTACTTTCATTATCTCTGATAATTTTATTCTGTTCTTGCTGGATAGTATAGACAATTTGTTGCATTTTAGTATTACTAGACTCACTTAAAGCTTCTAGCAGTAATAAATCATCAATTTTAATTCCGGTATCAACTGCTAAAAACAGTTCTCCATTCTTAATTTTGAATTGTCTTTTTAATAAAATTTCACCAGCTATCTTTCCCTTAGGGGCATCATACTTTGCTAATCCCAGTTCATAATCGTAATACATACTAGAAACTGGAGCTCTCCAGTCCATAACTAAAATATTAAAACCCTCTTTTTCAATAACTGATGTAATCCCTATATATATTTTTTCTGTGATATCTCTTCCATTCTCTTTAAAATCGATCCTTGCAAAATACGGACTCCCTAAAGCACTCTTTATAGTTTTCCTTCTACTACTTATTGCTTCATATCCTCTAATATCTTCTCTTAATCTATCTTCATACTCAGCAATTTCAAATAGATTATTAAAGTCTCTTCTGTTTTCCCATAAATATCTGCGATAATTTTTTAAGCTATCAGATCTCTTTATGTATTGATCATTAATACTTATATACTCGGTTTCTAAAGTTTCAATAACTTTCTGAAGATATTTTTCCTCAAGCTTATACTCTATTTCAGATATTTGACTCATCTTCTAAACTCCTCATCTGTTGAACCTATTCCACTTTTTCTCATATTATTGACATTATCATCTTCACTGATTAAATACTTCTGAAAAACACCTTGGGCAAAAGCTTCACCTTCATTTATTACTCGCTTTTTATTCCCATGATTTTGGAGTGCAACTAATATGTGCCCATCATTATCTGGATTACTATAGTAGTCAGAGTCTATAACTCCTACTTGGTTCATAAGTCTAATGTTGTACTTAAAACCAAAACTACTCCGTATATATATAGCTAACCACTCATCTTGGCACATATAAGCTTTAACTCCAGTAGGAACAACAATCGTTTCATTTGGGTTAATCACTAATTCTTTATAGGTATATATATCATGACCAGCAGAATTTTTAGTTTTTCTATGAGGGAGCTTAATACCTTCATATAGTTTAAGACAGTACTTTTCGTCAAATTGACATTGACTTATGAAAACTTCTTTCTTAATTACTTCAAAGCCTCTAGAATTCATCAATATGCTCCCCCTTTTGTTAATTAAAATGAATCGATAATTTGTGGTGTTAGATTCTCAATTATTTTCTTTGCCCATTTTATCGCTTGCTTGTAATCACTATATGATGAGTAACAGTAGTGTGTATGTGCGTATCTTGTTGGTATTCCTATTACAATGGTTGGTACTGCTAAATTACCTAAGTGAATTTTACCAGCATTTGTACCTCCAGCCCACCTTACAGCATCTTGGACTTCTATTCCATTGTTATTTGCTACAGTTTTAGCCCATTTTGTAAATCGTGGGTTGCTAATCATAGATCTATCTCTATGTCTAATCTGAGGACCTTTTTTTAAAGCGCATTGTGCATGTCTAGGACTACGATCCATATCATCTGCAGGACTACCTTCAAAGACAATCGCTAAATCAGGCTTAACTGTCCTTACAGTAACCTCAGCACCTCTTGTTCCAATTTCTTCTTGTGCTGCTATAGCTGAAACTACATCGACATCTAATTCTTTATCACCCAGCTCAAGCAATGTCTCAACTGCACAAGCTGAACCCAATCTATTGTCAAAAGCTTTACCAAACAAAATATCGTGAGTTTTATTGTAGTTAAATTTAACATCTGGGACTACAGGAGCAGCAACAGATATTTTATATTCTGTGACTACTTCTTCATAAGAAGATGCTCCTACATCAATTGTCATCTCTTTTAGAGGCATTAGTCTGTTTTTCTCTTCATCTGACATAAAATGAGGCGGTTTAGAAGCTATTATTCCGATAATATAATTACCTTCATCATTCCTAACTCTAACCGTATGTGCTGGTACATTTTGTGCATGCCAGCCACCTAAAGGCATAAAATTAAGAGATCCATTGTCATTAATAGATGTAATCATAAAGGCCACTTCATCACTATGGCCATCAAGCATTATTACTGGTTTATTACCAGAGTGATTTTCCCGTTTAATAAAAATATTCCTCATTTTGTCTTCTTTAATGTTATTTGTGTATGGTTTTACATGTCGTTTTATAATTTCTACAACTTCATCTTCAAAACCTGGTGCACCATTTGCATCTGTAATTTCTTCTATAAACTTCAGTGAATCAAACATTTTCATACCTCCGTTTTTATTAATCCTTTTTCTCTCAGTATTATATTATACCAGAAAATGATTTAGTTATAAATTTGATAATCGTTTCCTTTCCTAACATTAGTTATTTACATAATAAAAATCTCAAGACAATTGAATTGTCCTGAGATTTTACTTTTACTTTTCTTAACTATTCTACAGTAACACTCTTCGCTAAATTTCTTGGTTTATCAGGGTTTATACCTCTTAAAACAGAAGTATAATATGACAATAACTGTAGTGGGATTACTGTCAAAATAGGACTTAAGTAGGGATGTATGTCTTTAATTTTTATTAATCTGTCCCCTATTGAATCCTCTTCATTAGTAAGAAGAATAATATATCCTCCTCTAGCTTTAACTTCCATGATATTACTATGCATTTTATCTGCTACTTCTTTTTGAGTAGCTAAAGATATCACAGGTGTTCCGTCCTCTATTAAAGCAAGAGTTCCATGTTTAAGTTCACCAGCTTCTTTGGCTTCTGCATGTATGTAAGAGATTTCTTTTAACTTGAGTGCCCCTTCTAGCGCAACTGCACTATCAACTAATCTACCAATAAAAAAGCAACTACTATAATCTTTAATATGCATAGCTATATCTTTAATCAGTGAATCGTCATTTAATATGTCCTTAACATACTTGCTTAACTTCCTAAGCTGTTCAACGATTAAATCAAGATCTTTAACTAAAACTGCTCTTAATTGAGCTAGATATAGAGTAAATAAAACTAAAACTACTAATTGTGAAACATAAGCCTTTGTTGAGGCAACTCCAATTTCTGGTCCTGCATGTAAATATATTACCGAATCACATTCAACTGCAATAGAGCTATTTACAGAATTTACTACACCAATTACAGGTACATTTTTAGACTTTGCTAATCTAACTGCTGCTAATGTATCTGCTGTTTCTCCTGATTGACTAATTACAATTAGTAAATCATCTTCATTTAATATTGGTTTTCTATACCTATACTCACTAGCAACATCAGTTTCAACACTAATGTTTAAATAATCTTCAATCATATACTTAGCGACTAATCCTGCATGGTAGGAAGTTCCACAAGCTACTATATGAATTCTCTTAGCTCTTATCAAATCTTCTTTTACTTCTTTTAGTTCTGGTAGGTTAATTTTATTGTCCGAAGTCAATCTTCCACGAATAGCATTATCAATAACTTCTGGTTGTTCTGCTATTTCCTTTCTCATGAAATGATCATATCCACTTCTTTTTGCTTTGGAAATATCCCAATCTATCTCTAAAATATCCTTTTTGACAACTTTTCCACTTTCAATAATCATTGTTTTTACATCATTTGGAGTAATAACTGACATTTCACCATTATTAAGCCTAAAGAAGTTTTTAGTATGTGGAATTATTGCAGACAAATCTGATGCTAACAAATTACCCTCATCTGCCAAACCAACTATCATAGGTGTCTCATGCCTAACTGCAATAATTTTATCCGGCTCATAGCTACTGATAACTGCAATTGCATATGCTCCAATTAGCATCTGTGATACTTTCCTAACAGTCTCAACTAAATTACCATTAAACTCTCTTTCTAGTAAATGAGGTACAACCTCAGAATCTGTTTCTGAAGTAAAATGATAACCTTGTTCTATGAGTTCATGCTTAATTTCTTGATAATTCTCTATAATTCCGTTATGTATAACAGCAAAAGTTTTATTACAGTTAAAATGTGGATGAGAATTTTCATCCGAAGGCTTACCATGGGTTGCCCACCTTGTATGAGCAATGCCACAAGTTCCTACAGTATTGTTCTCTTTCATAGCTTCAGCCAGTATGTCAACTTTACCTTCTCTTTTAACAATTTTAATGCCATGATTTTGCATAATTGCAACTCCAGCAGAATCATAACCTCTATATTCTAATGTTTTTAGACCATTAACTAATAATTGGTCTACTTGATTTTTACCTGTATATCCAATGATACCGCACATATAGTATCCTCCTGATTATGTTTATTTAATCAATTACCAGCTTTGTTTTAGAATTACTCCTAATTTTTGTCTGGATTATATCGAGCTTGAATAACCCGAGGAGTATCCGCCGAATATTTCGATAACCTCCTACCTCGTCAACTCGAGTGAGTTCTGGCGCTTCAATTAATTTCTTTTTCAATGTCCCCAACTTTTTTTGCTACTTTCTGTACATACTCATTAGTTAACTTATTTGTCTCTGCTTCAACCATTACTCTGATTAATGATTGAGTTCCTGATGGTCTTAATACTAATCTACCCCTACCTAATAACTCTTTATGAATCATTTTAGTATATCTCTTTAGCTCTTCATTAGACATAATACTTGCTTTATCTTTGACCTCAATATTAATAAGTTTTTGAGGAAACTTATTAAACCCCTCTAAAGCTTCTGATAGGCTAAGACGCTGTTCTTTCAATATTGAAGCTAGCATCAAACCATTTAACATGCCATCTCCTGTTTTCTGCCAATCACTGTTAATTATATGACCCGATTGTTCACCTCCTAAATTTATATTTTGCTTTTGCATTTCTTCCCATACATACCTGTCTCCTACTTTGGTTCTTATTAGAGAAATCCCTTTATTAATAAGGGCTTTTTCCAATCCCATATTACTCATTACTGTTCCTACAATTGTATTATTATTAAGAAGATTTTTCTCTTTTAAATAAGTAGCAAAAACATACTTTATGCCATCACCATCAACTTCATTACCTTTTTCATCTACTGCTATTAATCTATCTGCATCTCCATCAAAGGCCAACCCCAAGTCTGCTTTACTCTTTATCACAAATTTTATAAGTTTTTTTGTGTTTGTGGATCCACAGTTAACATTTATATTATTACCATCAGCTTTTCCATTTATGACAACTACATCTGCTCCTGCTGAGGTAAATAATTGCATTGCCCAAGGAGCTGCAGATCCCCAAGCAGTGTCTAAAACTATCTTCATGCCATTTAACTCTGTTCCCATTTTACTTAACAAATGCTCTAAATAATTATCAATAAGATCTATATTATAATAATCACTTTTCAAATCCTTTTTGTAAGATGATTTTATACTCCTCAAATTATCTTCAATCGTAGCCTCAACTGCATCTTTTAACTTTAATCCATTGCTGTTAAAAAATTTAATTCCATTATCATCTACAGGATTATGCGAAGCTGATATCATGACCCCAAAATCAAAATCAAAATGAGCTGTTAAAAAAGATACAGCAGGAGTTGGTATGACTCCTACCTTTATTACTTCTCTACCTTCTGATAAAAATCCAGCTACGAGCGCATTCTCAAGCATAGGTCCGCTTAATCTACTGTCTCTTCCAATCAGAATACGATTCGACTTTTTGTCCATAACATAAGAAACACTTCTTGCTAAACTTATCATAAATTCTGGGGTTAATGGATGTTTATTTGCTATACCTCTTATACCATCAGTTCCAAAGTAATTTCTCATTATAATCTACCCCTTAATCTACTATTAGTTCAACATCTTTATGCTCATCATTGTATGGGACTAACTCTTCTGGGAATATCAAATTTATTTCATGTGGCCATTGTTCAATTTCTGAATATACAAACTCTTCAGTTTCTATAAACTCTACTTCATCTAGTTCTTCTTGTGATCCTAGCACTATTACAGTGTTTGGCTGTATTCTTATAGATACGTCATCTGGTATTTCTATACTTTCATTTAGTTGTATTGGCAAAGTTTTTGAATATTTTATATCAACTTGAATATCAACTACCTCATTTATGTTAACATTGGATAAAGTAACTCCAGCTTCATTTTTTGCTTTGAGGCTAACTCCTATTTCCTCTTGTTCCATAGAATCATAATCATATTCCACAACAACTCTATCAACATCATCAATCAAGTCTTCTGCTCCACTTATTGTAACTTCACCTGGTTCTATATTTTGTTCTACAACTACAGCATTATCTGGTAAATCTCTAATAAATTCTACTTCTACGCTCATAGTCTTTTCTACCCAACCATCCAATACTACATCAACTCGTGAAGGTGTTATATTAAAAACTCTAACTCCTGCTGGAATAATAGGTTCTACTGGCATAGTATATCTGCCTTTTGTTCGACCTGTTAGATCTAGTTCTATTTCTATATCGTTTTCACTTAGTAAATTAATAGTTTCAATAGATCCAGCAATTGTAACATCAGCAGATCTAGCTGTAATAGCAGTAACAATATATCCACTATCTGTAGTCCATTGGATATCTACATCTTTAAATGTTTGTATCCCTTCATGAATAGATTGAGGTTGTTGCCCCTGAACATACATCCATAAAGTAATTGCCAGTGCTATTGATAATATTTTTATCATAAAATCTTCTGAGAGCTTAATTTTCTTCATGGTTAGCCCCCTTCCACAACTTATCAAAGACTCTTTCTTGATGATCTTCTATTAAATAATGATGTAATTTTTCTTTAAGTGTAGATGTATCTAAAAATCTAAATATTTCTCCATCAACAGCTAAAGAAATTGTTCCTGTTTCTTCAGATACAACAATTGCAACCGCATCTGAGTATTCACTTATTCCAATTGCAGCCCTATGCCTTGTGCCTAACTCTTTACTTAAGTTTGTATTAGAGGTTAACGGCAGATAACAAGCTGCAGCTACAACTCTTCCCTTACGAATCATTACAGCACCATCATGTAAAGGTGTTTTTGGGATAAAAATATTGATTAATAAGGAACTACTCACTAAACTATCTATAGAGATTCCTGTTTCCATATAATCTCTTATTCCTGTTTCCCTTTCCCACACTATTAGTGCACCAATTTTATTTTTTGATAAAACTGATACGGCTTTTATAACTTCTTCTATAGCATCATTAATCTCTGTTTCTGGTCTTTGTTTGAAAGAAGGCGCTATCATAATACCTGTCCTTCCAAACTGTTCCAAAGCTTTTCTAATCTCTGGTTGGAACAAGATTACTATGGCTATTATACCTATAGTCCACAAAGAGTTTAAAAGCCAACTTAGTGTCGCTGTATTAAGCAAATCAGCTATAACTGTTACCACTAAAAGAACTAATATACCCTTTACCAAGGCCATTGCTCTTGTTTGCTTAAACATTAATATTGCTCTATAAATGATGAACGACACAATTACCATGTCTAATACATCAATAAATGTAATGTTGCTAAATAAGCCTAAAAAGTATTCTAAAGCCATAGTTTACTCCCCATTTTTTTACTTAAGTAAGTTTCTCAACAATTTATCAACTCTTTTATTTTCTTTACCGTTTTTATCTAATTCTTTAATTCTTTTCTCATACTCTTCCAATGAAGTTACAAAGTTATCTTCAACTTTCTCATCTTCTAAATGACTAATTAAATATTTAATTTCAGATTGAGTTAACACTTTTGTTATCAAGCTAGCAGTTAACTCAAAAATTTGACTATTTATCTCATAAGATTGTTCCAGAGCTAAAGCCCCTTGTTTATAATTGCCCATCTTGCTATAAGCACATGCTGACAATAGAAAACCTAGCGGACTTTTATTGTTTTTTACAGCTGCACTTTGTGCTTCTTCTAAAGCTTGACTAGGCTTATCCATATATAGTAATATTTCTGCCAGATTTATCCTTATTATATCATTATCTGGGTCCAATTGCTTGGCTTTTGTAATAGATTTATATGCCTTCTCATATTCTTTTAAATTTAAATATGCTGAAGCTCTTGTTACTAATGCAGGCAAATAATCTGGATTGATTTTAAGGGTCCTATCCCACTCTTCAATTGCTCTTTTATAAAGTTTATTGTCAAAATACACAATACCAATGTTAAAACTTGCATTGTAATTAGACTTATCTTCTGTGATCGCTTGTTTCCACATGTTAAGGGCCTCATCTGGCTGACCGTTTCTTGCATAAGCTTCGCCTAAATTAGTTTTTAAATTAGTATCATCAAGACCTTGCTTTATTGCTTTTTTAAACTGCTTTATTGCTTCTTCATGCTGATTTAATCCAAGAGCAGCTAATCCAGCGTTATAAAAAATTGATGGGTCATTACTTCCTAAACTTATTTCTTTATTACAATAACTTTGAGCTTCTTCCATATTATTAAGGTGCAAATGTAACATTGCTAATTGATGATGTGCGTCAATATCTTCTTTGTCTATTTCAATGACTTTTTCCCATCTATCAATTGCTTCTTCGTATTCACCTTTTAACATTAGTACTCTTGCCATAGTTTGATGAATTATTTTTATTGAACGGTTTGTATTATACCTATCAGCTTTTCTTAAATGCATCAATGATGCATCTAGTAACTCTTTCTGCGCATACACCTTTGCAATAGAATAATGCGCAAACACATTTCTTTCATCAATTTCTATAACTTTTTTCCATTCTTCCAATGCTTTATCTAACAATCCTTGTTCTGCATAAATAGTTCCTAAGTGATAATGAGCAGTTAAGGCATCTTTGCCTTTTAGGAATGTCAATGCATGCTCCAAATACTCTTTTGCTTCTTTCCATTCTTCTAAATGCATATGAGCCACACCTAAATCATGCCAGTAAACTGCATTCTCTGGTTCATCTTTTAATTTATTATTAAGTTCTTCAATTATCTTTTTTACTTCTTCTTTTGTTGGAATTTCCATTATATCTACCTCACTTTTATTCTATATTTCATATTAGCTAAAAAGATGTAATCTCCTGCTAATTTAGACAAAAAAGTATTTATATCTTGGACTTTTTATTATATCACACTTCCTAAGTAATTATGATTAGAAATAAAAAGAGAGTAGATCTAGTTAAAGACCTACTCATTAATAGCAAAAGTGAGTTCAACTGTAGAAACGATATCATTACCAACCTTAGCTACACCTTTTCCTATACCAACATTTTTATGCATCTTCGTTAGAGATGTCTCTAAAACTAAAACGTCTCCTGGTAGAACTTGTTTTTTAAATCTAGCCTTTTTAATTCCACCAAAAAAAGCAATCTTTCCTTTAAACTCCTCTAAACTAAGTAAAGCCACTGCTCCAGCTTGAGCCAATGCTTCAATAATCAAAACTCCTGGCATTACAGGATAATCAGGAAAATGACCTCTAAAAAAATACTCATCTTTTCTGACGTATTTTTTTGCTATGCATTTAACTCCTGGTTCTAAGTACTCAACCTCATCTAGTAATAAAAAAGGCTCTCTATGGGGTAGAATTTTTTTGATATCTTCTGTATTCATTTAATCTACTCCTTTAATTAAAAGAGAAACATTATGTCCACCAAAACCGAATGAATTTGATAATGCATAATTTGTTTTTGCTTCTCTAGCTTTATTAGGAATATAATCAAGATCACATTCTGGATCAGAATTTTGATAATTAATTGTTGGAGGCAAAAAATTATCTCTCAAAGCTAGTAAACATATTATTGCTTCTAACGAACCTGCTGCACCTAGCAGATGTCCTGTCATTGATTTAGTTGAACTAATAGCAACACTTCTTGCATGTTCTCCTAATGCTTTCTTGATTGCCTCAGTTTCTATCTTATCGTTTAGGGGTGTACTTGTGCCATGAGCATTGATATAGCCAATTTCTTCTGGTCTTATATTATTATCTTTCATTGCCATTTGTATTGCCTTTGCTGCATAAGTTCCGTTTGGTTCTGGTGCAGTGATATGATGTGCATCGGATGTTGAACCATATCCTGCTATTTCTCCATATATTCTTGCTCCTCTTTTTTTGGCACTAGAATAGCTTTCAAGCACTAGTGTAGCAGCTCCTTCACCTATAACAAATCCACTTCTATCTTTATCAAAAGGTATAGATGCTCTATCCTTGTCTGTACTCTCACTTAGAGCTTTCATTGATGAAAAACCAGCTACAGCAAGAGGCGTTATTGCTGCTTCAACTCCACCAGCTACAACTAATTCACTATCGCCATTTCTAATCATTTTGTAAGCTTCACCTATAGCAGAACTTCCTGATGCACAAGCAGTTTGTAAAGATAAGCTGTGACCATTTAACCCTAACTCTATAGCTACATACCCGGAAGCCATATTACTAATACTCATAGGAATGAAAAATGGAGAAACCCACTCTGGTCCTTTTTCATGTAATCTTTGTGCTTGTTTTTCAATTGTTAATAAGCCACCAATACCACTTCCTATAATTACGCTAGGATTTCTGTGGTTTATTTTTTCTTCTAGACTAGCATCTGACCACGCATCTTTAGCACTAGCTATAGCATATTGGCAAAATGGGTCCATCCTTCTAGACTTCTTTTTATCCATATAATTTGAAGCATCAAAATCTTTTACTTCCGCAGCCATCTTCACACTAAACTTCGAGGTGTCAAATTTTGTAACTTTATCTATACCACAAGTTCCATTTTTTATATTATCCCAAAATATTTCTTTAGTGTTTCCTAAAGGAGATATAACACCTATACCAGTTACTACTACTTTTTCACTCATTTCAACACTCCTACATTACCATGCCGCCATCCACATGGATGACTTGGCCTGTGATATAATTTGATTTATCGCTTGCTAAAAAAGTGACTAAATCTGCTACATCTTTTGCGGTGCCATACCTTTTTAATGGAATATGGTCTAACATAGCTTCTTTTACCTTATCATTTAACTTTTCAGTCATTGCAGTTTCTATAAATCCTGGCGCTATAGCATTTACTCTTATATTTCTTGATGCTAATTCTTTAGCAGCAGATTTTGTCAGACCTATTACACCAGCTTTTGATGCTGCATAGTTAGTTTGACCAGCATTACCACTAACACCAGTTATTGAAGATATATTAATTATAGATCCACTTTTTTGCCTTAACATTAATCTAGTAATATGTTTCATACAATTAAAAGTACCTTTTAGGTTTACATTTATAACACTGTCAAATTCTTCTTCACTCATTCTCATCAGTAAGTTATCTCTTGTTATCCCAGCATTATTAACTAATACATCAATCCTTGAAAAATCCGAATGAACACTTTGTATCATTTCTTTAACTTGATCATATTTACTAACATCTGCTTGATATAACTTATAATCTATATCTTTTAGTTCTTGCTTTAGGCTTTCTAAATCATCATTCTTTTCAAAGTAGTTAATTGCTAAACTATAACCTTCTTTAGCCAAAGCAAGAGTGATCTCTCTTCCTATTCCTCTTGATGCACCTGTAATTAATGCTACTTTAATGCTCATTAATTTAACAACCTTTCTAATCCTTTTTGCAAAGAGCTGTAATCTTGAATTGTAATAACATCAACTTTTTTGCTAACTCTTGAAACAAACCCTCTTAAGCTTCTGCCAGGACCTAATGCAATAAAAGTGTCATATCCATCTTCAATCAATTTCCTTAGAACTTGTTCCCATTTTACACTTTTGCAAACTTGATCTGCTAAAATATTAGAGATCTCGTTTTTATTACTAATATAGTTAGCAGTTACACTTGAAATTACATTAGATTTTAGATCGTTAAAATTGATCCTTTTTAACTCTCTACTTAACCTATCTTTTGCTCCTTTAAGCATAGATGTGTGAAAGGGGGCACTCACTTGTAAAGGTATAACCTTTATAGCACCTTGTTCTTTAGCAAGTTTAGAAGCAAACTCAACAGCTTTTACTTCTCCACCTATTACAATCTGGCCTGGACAATTATAATTTGATATTTCAACAATTCCATGATCAGCAGAATCTTTGCATATGTTTTCGACTACTTCAGGTTTAAGACCAATAATTGCTGCCATTGATCCTACTCCTATTGGGACTGCTTCTTGCATAAACTTTCCTCTTTTTTCTACTAATTTAACTGCATCTTCGAAGTCAATAGCATCTGCCATAACAAGAGCCCCGTATTCACCTAAACTTAAACCACAATAAGTATCTATTATTACATTATTATCTTTAAGAATGTTTGCTATAGCAACTCCTACTGTAAGCATTGCTGGTTGAGTTATTTCTGTTAGTTGCAATTTATCATCAGGACCATTAAAACATACATCTTTAATATCATATCCTAGTGATTCATTGGCAATATTGAAATGATTCTTAACCGTCTCATATGAGTCATATAAATCTTTTCCCATACCAACATGCTGCGCTCCTTGTCCTGGAAACATAAGTGCTACTTTTGCCATTTTAACTTCTCCTCAGTACTTATTAATATATTAGGAATATCATTTATTAATTCTTGAATAATTTCATTTACTGTTTGCTCACAGTTTACTAATCCTGCTATCTGTCCTGCCATCGGAGACCCAAAGTCAACATCGCCTTCTATAACAGCTAATCTTAGTTTTCCAGAGCCTAGTGCTTCTAAATCTTGTTTTGAAACACCCTTTTTTTCTAGTTTATTGTATTCTCTAGCTAGTCTATTTTTTAATGTTCTTACAGGATGACCTGTTGATTCACCAGTTATGACAGTGGATCTTTCTGTTGCACTTAATACTTTTTGTTTATAATTTGTATGAACATTACATTCTTTTGCCACTAAAAATCTAGTGCCTAATTGTACTCCAGATGCTCCAAGTGCAAAAGCTGCAACAATCCCTCTACTGTCTCCTATTCCACCTGCCGCGATCACAGGGATACTGACTTGATCTACAAGTTGTGGAATTAATGCCATAGTAGTTACTGAACCAATATGACCACCAGCTTCCATACCTTCTGCTATTATTGCATCAGCACCTTTATCCTGAAGCCTTTTTGCTAAAGCTATAGAAGATACTACAGGAATTACTAGTTTATTTGAATTCTGGATAGATTTAATATATGGGCCAGGATTACCTGCTCCTGTTACAACTACATCAACTGATGAGTTTTGAACCACATCTATTATTTCATTTATATGTGGACTTAATAACATTATATTTACACCCAGCGGCTTATTAGTTAGCTGCTGGGCTTTTTTAATTTCGTTATATAACCATTCACCTGGAGCATTCCCCGCTGCTATAATCCCTAAACCACCTGCTTCAGAAACAGCTGAAGCTAGAGATGCGTCAGAAACCCAAGCCATGCCGCCTTGAAAGATTGGGTATTTTACTCCTAACAAATTAGTTAAAGAATTTTTAGTCATTTTATTTATGGTTATCGATATATACTACTAAGTCGTTAACAGTTTGCATATTTTGAATTTCTTCGTCTTCTATGGTAATATCAAATTCATCCTTCACACAAATAACAATCTCCATAATATCTAAAGAGTCTGCACCTAAATCTTCTTGTATATCAGCTTCTAAAGTAACCTCATCTTCACCCAATGCTAAATTCTCAACTAAAATCTCTTTAATTTTTTCAAATGTCATAATTAAAATCTCCTTTTTTTTATATTTCTATTAGTATAGCTCCCCAGGTTAATCCCCCGCCGAAGCCTACCATAATCACTTTATCTCCACTTACAAGCATCCCTTTTTCATACATTTCTGAAAGTGCAATGGGAATACTAGCCGCAGAGGTATTGCCATTTTTATCAAGATTAAGAAAAAATCTTTCTACTGGATAGTCCATCTTTCTGGCAACAAAATCAACTATCCTTGCATTTGCTTGATGCGGAATAATATATTTAACATCTTTAAGATCTATATTAGTTTGATTTAATATTTTTTTTATACTCTTCCTTATTGCACCAACTGCAAACTGAAATACTTCTTGACCTTTCATAGTTAAATTATTATCAGACAAATCTGTTTTAGTATAAGGATTATTTACACTAACTGCATTGATTTGCAAAACCTCATTTGGATCACCACTTGAAGCACAATAAGCACTAAACATCTTATTTGCATTCTCTTTAACAACTATAGCTCCAGCTCCATCTCCAAATAACACACAAGTGTTTCTGTCCTTCCAGTTAATTACCTTAGATAAAACCTCAGCTCCTACAACTAATGCAGTTTTAACTTTTTTTGTAGATATAAAACTGTGAGCTGTATTTAAAGCATATATAAAACCAGTACAACCTGCTGATAAATCAAATGCAAAAGCATTTTTAGCACCAAGCTTTTCTTGAATTAAACATGCGGTAGAAGGAGTAAATTTGTCTGGAGTAATAGTGGCTACAACTATTAAGTCTATTTCCTTTGGATCAATCTTAGCGTCTTCTATGGCTCTTTTTGAAGCTTTCAAAGCCATCTCAGAAGTGTTTTCACCAAGAGAAATATTTCTACTTGATATACCTGTCCTTGATATTATCCAATCATTTGATGTTTCAACAAGTTTTGATAAATCAAAATTATTTATTGGATTTGGAGGAGTATACCATCCTGAACCAATTATTTCTATATTCATTTTTACTCCCCATTTAATAACTGTTCTGCTTCGTCAATCCCGTGGTCAAAACCACTAATGTCACTATATTCTTTATCAAAAAATTTCTTAAGTTTAGATAAGCTTCTCATTAGTACTATATTGTCTTGTAGTTTAAGATCTTGAGTCATCTGGCCAACCATTCTTTCATGGAACTCTTCATGCTTCCTATTTGCTTCTTCACCAGTCTCAGTTAATTCTACTAGCACTTTTCTTCGATCATTTTTATCTCTATATCTTTTTACATAGCCCTTCTTAACTAGCCTATTCACCGAAGTTGTCAAGGTTCCTAAGGTAATCCTAAGAAAATGAGCAGCATCTGACATAGTACAAGGTTGCTGTAAAGCTATAGCTTCTATTGTGTGCATTTCAGTCATTGACAAATCTGTTAAACCTTCTTTTTGTAAAGCTTGTTCTTCTATTGCTAAAATTTGATTAAACAGCCTTACTAAGTAGGTATTTATTAATCTGACCGAATACTCCTTATCTGCCATTTACATCACTCCATAAATTTATTTTGATATTCAAACTATTTGAACTTAAAATCAATTACGACGATTAGTTTAATATACAAATAGGCTATTGTCAAGAAATCAATGATTTTATCAATCATTTCTTACACATTTATCATAATTATTTCCCAGAAAATATAGCTAAAATACTACGAAAATACATTTAAAATAAAAAAAGACAAGCTGAAATAACAACTTGTCTTGATATTTTTGTAAATATTATCTTTTTGAGAACTGTGGTGCACGACGTGCTTTTTTTAGCCCTGGCTTCTTTCTTTCTTTCATACGTGCATCTCTTGTTAGGAAGCCAGCTTGCTTGAGAGGCTTTCTATAACTGTCTGAATCTACTTCTAATAAAGCTCTAGCTATTCCATGACGGATAGCTCCAGCTTGTCCTGAATATCCTCCACCATTAACATTGACTAAAACATTATACATGTTTGTAGTTCTAGTTAATTCTAGAGGTTGTCGAACAATTAACTTTAGAGTTTCTAATCCAAAGTAGTCATCCATTTCTCTATCGTTAATAACAATTTCACCATCTCCAGGTACTAAACGAACTCTTGCTACTGCACTTTTACGTCGTCCTGTTCCACGATATTGTAATCTCTTTGCCATATTCTTTTTCCTCCCCTTCTATTTAGTTGCGCAATTCCCAATTTTGTGGTTGTTGCGCTTGGTGAGGATGCTCCGCACCAGCATATACTTTAAGTTTTTTTATCATTTTTCTACCCAAACGATTTTTTGGTAACATACCCTTAACTGCTTTTTCAATCATAATTTCAGGGTTTTTCTGCAAAAGTTCTGAGTATTTTATTTTTCTTAAACCACCTGGATAACCTGAGTATCTTTTCAATTCTTTCTGATCCCATTTGTTACCTGATAAATAAATTTTCTCTGCATTAATTACTATTACAAAGTCACCTGTGTCTATATGAGGTGTGTACTCTGGCTTATGCTTACCTCTTAAAATTGTTGCTATTTCTGAAGCTACTCTACCTAAAGTTTTCCCTTCAACATCTACTACATACCATTGTCTATTAATTTCTGATGGCTTAGCCATATAAGTTCCTCGCATGGCTTAACCTCCTTTATTTTCTGATATATTTATTTAAATAATCATATCGGGGCATGGTATGACTATCTTAAAACACTTAAATTATTGTATTCTATACACTCTTATTCGTCAAGTACTTATCTAAAAATTCTTTGTTATAATATACTTCCTCCAAACATAATCCCTGTGAAGGTGCTGTTATTGGAGCAAGTTTTCGATCTCTTAATTTTATAATATTTTCAAACTCTTCAATTGATAATTTCTTTATTCCCACTTTTATTAATGAACCAACAATTATTCTTACCATTTTGTATAGAAATCCACTTCCAACTATAGTGAAGTAGTACTCGTTTTTATAATGCTCTTCTATTTTTGCGTAATATATAGTTCTTACAGTAGTTTTACTTTCGCTACCTGAAGCACAAAATGATTTAAAATCCTTAGTGCCAATTAATTTATCACATGCTTTATTGATTCTATCTAAATCCAATTCGTTACCTATATGGTAACAAAACCTTTTGTCTCTTATATGGACGTTTGTATTTCCACTTATAAAATAGCTGTACCTCTTTGCCAAAGCATCTCCTATTGGGAAAAATTCCTTACTCACTTCAGTACTTCTTAATACATTTATATCTCGCGGTAAAAATTTTCTTAACGCTATAGTATATTTTTCTGGAGGGATCTTTGATTTTGTATCAAAAGAAACTACTTGTCCATTAGCATGAACTCCAGAGTCAGTCCGACTACTCCCTATGATTCTGATCTTTTCCTTTGTCAATAAAGACAAACTCTTTTCAATTTCTCCTTGCACTGTACGAATACTTGGTTGATATTGAAATCCATTGAAATCAGTACCATCATAGTTTATAATAAGCTTTATCTTTCTCATATTCCTCTTACTCTCATACCAATTATAACTGTTCCAAATAATAACATAATAACAAAGGCTATTATATCAATATTAGACATACTGAGAACCTTCATCCTAGTTCTTCCTTCTCCACCGCGGTAACATCTTGCTTCCATAGCCATTGCTAATTCATCAGCTCTTCTAAAAGCACTTATAAAGAGAGGTATGAGTAACGGCAATAAAGCTTTTGCTCTTTGCAAAATGTTGCCTGACTCAAAGTCTGCTCCTCTTGATTGTTGTGCTTTCATTATCTTCTGAGCTTCATTTAATAAAGTTGGTATAAATCTTAGTGCAATGGTCATCATCATTGCTAATTCATGTGCTGGTAAACCTATTTTTTTAAATGGTTTTAGTAATCTTTCTATTCCATCTGTAAGTGCAATTGGTGATGTTGTCAATGTTAAAATAGAAGTAAATGTAATCAAAAGTATCAGTCTAGATGCCATTAGTAAACCAAAAAATAATCCTCCTTGATGTATATCAAGTGGGCCAATGCTAATTAGTAAAGCTCCTTCTTTGTTAAACAATGAGTGTAAAATAATTGTAAGGAATATAATAATTATTAGTGGTTTTACCGACCTCAAAACGTTTTTTACACCAGTTTTTGCTGTTAAAATTATTCCTACACTGAAACCAGCAATTAACAAATATGATAAAAATCCTTTTGCACTAAACAAAATAACAATATATAAAATTGTGAGTAAAATTTTTGTTCTTGGATCTAATCTATGTATAATCGACTCACCTGGAATATATTGCCCAAAACTAATATTTGTTAACATTTTTTTACCCCCAGTTCCTTACAGATTTCAATCAAAGCTTCTCTTTGATTTAAAACTACTGGGGACACATTCCAACCTTTTTTTCTCAACTCATTAAACAATATCGTTAAAGGTGGTGCGTCTAATCCAATTCTTTTCAACTTATCAACTTCTAAAAAAACTTCTCTTGGCTTTCCATCTATAGCTACTTTTCCTTTGTGTAACACTATAACTCTATCAGCAAAATTTGCAACTTCTTCCATATCATGAGTCACTATTATAATTGTAATATCATGATTTTCTCTCAAGTCTTTTATTAAATTTAAAACATTTTTTCTAGTTTGTGGGTCAAGTCCTGCGGTAGGTTCATCTAAAATCAAGATTTTTGGTTTCATAGCTAATACCCCAGCCATTGCCACTCTTCTCATCTGACCTCCACTTAGATCAAAAGGGGACTTATCTATTAAATCTAAACTTAATCCTACTGATAAAAGAGCTTCTTCAACTCTTCTTTTGACTTCTGCTTCATCAAATCCCATATTCTTAGGACCATAAGCTACATCTTCAAAAACAGTTTCTTCAAATAATTGATGTTCAGGATATTGAAAAACAATTCCTACTTGACTCCTTATCTTCTTCCTATCCTTTTTATCTTCCGTTGTAATATTATTAATAATAACAGTACCTTCAGAAGGCACAAGTAATCCATTAAAATGTTGTATTAAAGTTGATTTCCCTGACCCTGTTTGTCCTATAATTGCAGTAAAGCTTTTATCTTTTATAATTAAATTAATGTCATCTAAAGCTTTTATTTCAAATGGTGTCCCTGGGCTATATGTATAGCTCACCTTTTCTATTTTAATTGGCATAATTGATTCACCATTTCCTCTATAGTTAAAACGTTTTTATCAATTTGAACACCATTAAACTCCAATTCCTCTGCTAGAGAAGTAATCTCTGGAAGTTCTAAGTTATATTCTTTTAATTTTAGCCCAAGTGAAAATATTTCTCTTGGTGAGTCATCAAAAACAATTTTACCTTGAGACATAACCAATACCCTATCTGCATCCACAACTTCACTCATATTATGTGTAATATGGATTATGGTTATACCTCTTTCCTTATTAAGCTTATGTATTGTTTCCATAACTTCTAATTTACCACGAGGATCCAACATAGCTGTTGCTTCGTCAAGAATAATCACTTCAGGAGAAATTGCTAATACTCCTGCTATAGCAACCCTTTGTTTCTGACCTCCAGAAAGTAGGTGTGGAGCATGTAATTTATAATCAAACATATCAACTGTTAATAAAACTTGATCTACTATTTCTCTTATTGTTTTTGGTTCAAATCCTAAGTTTTCTGGACCAAAAGCTACATCCTCTTCAACAATAGTAGCTACTATTTGATTATCTGGATTTTGAAAAACCATCCCTACTCTTTGCCTAATATCATAAGCTTTATCATGATCTTTGGTGTCAATTCCGTCTACATAAACATTCCCACTACTTGGAATAAGCAATGCATTAAACATTTTTGCTAAAGTGGATTTTCCAGAGCCATTTGCTCCTATAACACCTATAAATTCCCCTTGGTTAACAGTAAGTGATATATTATCTAATACATCTTCTTTTTCTCCTGGATAGTGAAAAGTTATGTTATCACAAACTATGATTGGTTCACTCATAATAGTTCTCCTTACTGAAAAGAGGGCAAAATATGCCCTCTGGTTACACTAATTCTATGATAGCAATAGGAGTGGAATCTCCTCTCCTTTGATTACCTTTAATAATTCTTGTATATCCACCATTTACATCTTCGTAACGAGGTGCAATTTCTTCGAATAATTTTTGTACTACTTCTGCATCAAACAAATAAGAATGTGCTTGTCTACGTGCATGTAGATCACCTTTTTTGCCCAACGTAATCATCTTCTCAGCTATCTTTCGTAATTCTTTAGCTCTAGTTTCTGTGGTCTCAATACGTTCATGTCTTAAGAAATCTGTAGTTAGATTCCTTAACATAGCACGCCTGTGATCGGCACGACGGCCTAATTTACGGTAGCCCATCTTCACGAACCTCCTTCTAGCTTACTGCGAATCTTTTAAGCTCAAATCAAGTTCTGCTAATTTAGACTTAACTTCGCTTAAAGATTTCTTTCCTAGATTGCGCACTTTTAACATATCTTCTTCTGTGCGATCTA
>CAZCFQ010000014.1:0-26745 GCA_964497955.1 uncultured Clostridiaceae bacterium | reverse complement strand
CCCGGAAAGCCTCGCAAATATGCTGTCTACGCTGCATATAAAAAGCTTAGAATTAAAAGATAACGAAAAAATTCTAGATTTTTGTTGTGGTAGTGGTTCACTAGCAAAAAATATTAAAAGACTAAATCCAAAATCTAAACTATTCTTTTCTGATATTTCTATAAGATGGCATAATCTAGCAAGGATAAAGTTAGATAAGTTCAGCAAAGTTGGAAGTGTTAGTTTTAGTTCACTGATAGATAGTATTTACCAAAAGTATGATAGGATAATTGTTCATTTTGTTATACATGATTTTCCTAATAAATTACACGCTGACATTTTTAAAGTCCTTATTGCCAACTGTAAAAGTGGAGGAGTAATCAATATTAGAGAGCCATTAAATGATAATCATGGATTTAAGTTATTTCAATTAATAAATCAATTAGAGTCTTTGCAAGAGTTAACTTATGATTATGAAATAAGAGATATTCCATTAATCGGTAAGGTAGTTGATGTACTTTGCTGTAAAAAGTGATTTGAAAGATGTTTCTAATAAATTTATAAAGATGCTTAAATATAATCAAGCTAATCACACACCTTTATGATATTATAGAGTTAAAGGAGCGTGATTGAGTGGATTATAAGAGTCGGATTAAAAAGTTAGTTAGAAAAATGAATGAGTTTAACTTAGATGCTGCTTTTATTAAGATGAGTAGCGATTTGCAGTATTTCACAGGTGTTTTGCGTCAACCACATAACCCTACAGATGATAATAAACATGGAGATGCTATTTATGGAGCAATATTTACTAAAGAAGAGAAAGTAATTTTTATTACTCCAAGAATGGGTGCGAGTGGATATGTAAAAAAGCAAAGTGAAGGTAAGCCATGGATTAGTGAGATAAGAGTTATAGATGAAAGTGATGAGTTAGTCCCATTTTTAGCTGACTTGCTTAATAGTATTGATAATTTAAAAGCATTAGGAGTATCTAAAAAGCTTTGGCTTGAAGGATTAGATTTGTTTAAACAAGCAAAACCAGATTTAAAAATAAAAAGTATTGCAAATATTGTAGAACCAATGCGCGCAGTTAAAGATGAATCTGAAATTGCAATAATGAAAGAAGCAGGATCAATTACTGATAAAATCTATTCAGAAGTTATTAAAAGAATTAGATTAGGTATGACTGAGTTTGATATTGAAAGAGAAATTGATTATCAAATGATTAAGCACGGAGCAAGTTGGAACTCTTTCCATACAGAAGTGAAAGTAGAAGGGAAGAGTGTTAGGAAGGTAAAATATTCTAATGGAATAACTGGTGCTAATGCTGTTGTACCAGGTGCAGTTATTGCTTTTGACTTTGGTATTATTTATAAAGGATATGTTTCTGATTTTGGAAGAACGCTTTTTTTTGGGAATCCTAAAAAAGAATATATTGAATACCATAAAGCAGTTATGAAATCTCAAGAAGTAGCAATTAAAGCAATGAAAAGTGGTCAAATAACTGCTGCAGAGCTAAATAAAATAGCCAGAGGGGTATTAGATGAACTTAACTATGGTAAGTATTTTACGCATAGATTAGGGCATGGTATAGGGATAGATGTACATGAACCACCATTTCTTTACGAGCTAGATAATACCGTCTTGAAAAAAGGTATGTGCTTTACTATTGAACCTAGTATCCGCGTAAAAGACGATGTAATGGTAAGAGTAGAAGATGTGGTTTTGGTAGGCGATGAAAAGGGAGAGTGTTTTTCAAAGTTTTCTAAAGATTTAATAGTAATTAGTTAACTTATACAATATAAAGAGAGTGTATTTAGCTTTAAAACTAAACACACTCTCTTTTATATTTTTAATTAGTCTGATGCGTCTTTTTGTGCTTCTTCTAGTTGTTTTAGTCTTAATAGGTCTCTGGCTTGTATTCTTTTTCTCAGTGCATGCATAACAAGAGCTAATGCAATTACGCCATATGCAACAAATGCTCTGAAATATTCACCTATCATAGCATCACCAAATAGATTTCTTCCAGCTAGTGGTGAAACTATAAATAGTGTGTGAAACAAAACAGCTCCTAAAAGAGCATGACCTATAGTAGCTTTAGCTACTGAAGCTCCTCCAATAAGAATTGCTGCTATTGCAAACATTCCAACTTGGGTATGACTTCCGTAGGTATTTAAGTTCCCTAGGTTTTGTAGGAATATAATTTGTCCCCAAGAGGCAAATACTATAGAGAAAATCATAGCTTTGATTCTTGTTTTATCAACATCTATACCAGCTACACCAGCTACATGCATATCCATCCCTACTGCTCTAAAGTCTTGTCCTAATTTTGTTTTAACTATAAAGACATTAAATAAGCAGAGTAATCCAATTACTATGTATGTAGCAACAGGTACGTTTATATTATTAATTAAGCTATTACTAGATTGAATTGAGATTCCAGCAATTATAGCTCCAACTCCAAGTAATACAAAAAAGATATTTCTTATTGATATGACTTGTGATCTTTTAACTTCATGACCTCTTACTTTTTTAATTAAATAATAAGCAATTAATACTACAAAGCCGATAATACTGAAATAAATTAGTGCTTCAGGAACTGACCAATTAATAATTTTATCTACACTATACTTAATTCCAATTCCTTTACCATCACCTAAACCGATGGTATTTCTAATTCCAAATCCCCTATTTAGAAGCATATCTGGATCTGGCCAAGGAATAACTCTTCCAACAAGAATTAACAATAGGAATTGATAAACACCATTTGCAAAAAGTGCTAACACCAAACTCGTTATCATCTCTTGGCCCTTTGTTCTATTAAGCAACTGTCCTAATAAGTAACCAAAAAACATTGCAAAAGGAGTAGCTATTAATACAGCAACAATAAAACTAAAAACTCCATTTAGTTGCAATAGGGTTACAAGTAATAGTGCGATTTGACCAGCCATAGCTCCAATTACTAGAGCAAAATTAAGACCCATACCTGCAAGAACTGGTATTATCAGTGCTAATATCAAGAAAGCATTACGACCAATCCTAGTTGTTATGTCTCTTATGTAAAAACTAAATGTAAGCCCAGAGAATCTAAAACCAAGATAACAAATAATAATAAACAGAATAGTTACCATATTTGAGATTAGAAACTTCTTTATACCGTTTTCTTTATTATTAAACAATTTATCTTTTATACCCATAATTAATCATCCTTCTTTGCTTGCGTTAGAGCATACAAGATAATTCCATTACTAACAATTATCCTTGTTATTTCTGCTAAGTTACCTTCTTGCATTGCCTGATTAGCTACTGGTAATGCTACAACTAATAAACCTTGAAATAAAATAACACCTAGAATAACATTAGCTATTGATGCTCGTTTAGTACTTGCTCCACCAATTAAAATCGCTGCAACCGATGGAAAAGCCATGTACATCGGAGCTTTATATAATTGTAAAAATGTATAACTTTGAGAATATACTATAATTCCAATAGCTCCTAATACAGTTGATAATATAGTTCCAATAAGTCTTTGACGATCTACATTAATCCCAGAAGATTCCGCAAACTTTGGATTAACACCGGCTGTATACATTTTAACACCAGCTTTAGATCTCATAAATAACCACATTAAAAAGCAAGCTAATAGGAAAAACAATAAGGTACCCACAGGTACAACTTGATCATTTCCAAAGGTGAAACTCATGAAGTTATTTAGTAAAGAAGCAATACGGTCTTCTAATGAAATAGTTAACCTTAATCCTCTTCCAATAGGCCATGTAGTTTCGTTACTTTTAAATGGTAGTAAAATCCATCCTATATTCATCAATGCTACAGATGAGAATCCTATATAAGTAGCAATCATCATCTCAGAACCCTTAATTTTATTAAGTATCCAACCATAAGCAGCTCCAAGTAGTGCAGCAGGTGGTATTGAAATTATCATAGCTGTAAAAAGTGCTGGGAAACCTCTCATGTCTAAATCAAAGGTTACTAAAACACCTAGTAAACCACATATTATTCCCAAAGGCAGTCCAAAGTTTGGTCCAATTCCACTCGTTATAGCCGGAACCATAGCTAATACTAAAATTCCATTCATACCAACCCTTACTAAAGTAGAAGAAAGAAGTTGATCCATGGGTATTCCCAGAAAGAATGCAGCAACAACTAATGAAAGTAGAAATCCTAATATTATTAGTCTAGGAATTCCAAGTTTTTTTACATAATTACTTACCAATCTTTTCAACCTCCCTTTTATCTCCAGCCATCAACAAACCAAATTCTGCATCTGGCGCATCAGGAGGTATAACTCCAGTAACTACACCTTTGTTTATTATTGCTATTCTATTGCATACAGAACGCAACTCTGCTAATTCACTTGATGTCATAATTACTGTTAAACCAGTTTCTTGGTTTAACTTAGTTAATGTATCTAGGACTAACCTTTTAGCTCCTACATCAATTCCTCGGGTAGGTTCTGAAACAAGAATTACTTTTGGATTTAAAGTGAGTGCTCTAGCAATACAAACTTTTTGCTGGTTTCCACCACTTAATCTTCGTGTATGTTGTGTGGGTCCTTGACATCTAATATCTAAATCTTTAATCATCGTTTCTGTATGATTTCTAATTTTCTTTTTATCAATTTGAGTAAATACCATCCATCTTTTCAAATACATGTTAAAGACATTAATTGCAGTTGTTACAATATTCATCTCAATTGATGTATCAAGTAGTAAGCCGATACCTCTTCTATCTTCTGATACAAAAGCAAATCCTTTGTTTAGAGCTTCTCCAGGATCATTCAGTTGTAAATCTTCTCCTTCAAATAAAACGGATCCTCTTGCTGGGTAAAGCCCCATAATACCGTTGGCTATACCAATTTTTCCTTGTCCTCCAAGCCCACCTATGCCAAAAATCTCACCCTGATGAATATCTAGATTAACTCCTTTTACTACCTCACCTGGCATGTCTACATAGAAGTTTCTAAGTGATAGTATGACTGGGTTTTGAGTAGGATCACTTTCATGTCTTACTAGTCTTTCAATTTCTCTTCCAACCATTTTTTCTGCAATTTCTGTTACTGTTATATCTTTAGTATTTGCACAGTCAACCAAATGACCATCTTTCAATATAGTTACAGTATCTGCTACTTGCATAACTTCATCGAGTCTGTGTGTAATGAACAATATAGCGATGCCTTTACTTGCAAGAAGTTGCATAGCACTTAGCAAGTTATCAGCTTCTGATTCTGCTAAAACTGCAGTTGGCTCATCAAAGACTAAAACGCGTATATTTTCTTTGTCGATTTCGCGTGCAATTTCAACAAATTGCATATAGCCAACAGGTAATCCTGCTACTTTCGCATATTCTTCAATACCAATATCTAATGTATCAAGAGCTTTTCTAGCATCTTTATTCATTTGATCAAAATCTAGTTTTTCATACTGTTTTCCTAATACTTTACTAATTACATTAGGAGTTGAAATTTCTCTATTTAACTTGATATTTTCAGTTACAGTAAAGCCAGGTATAAGCATAAACTCTTGATGAACCATTCCTATACCTAATTCCATTGCTTTTTGTGGCGTTTCAATATTTACTTTCTCATTGTTAAATAGGATTTCACCTGAAAAACCACCAGTTTCATGAATAACAGACATACCAAAAAGAATGTTCATTAGAGTTGATTTGCCAGCACCATTTTCACCCAACAAAGCGTGAATTTCGCCTGGATTTACAGATAAATTTACATTTTCAAGTACTACGTTCCCTGCATAATCTTTAGTTATATTTTGCATAGACAATAGATTTTGTTTCTCTATTATAATTACCCCCTTATCTATGTTTAGGTTATAAAATCTATGCTTATTTTCATAATTTTATTTTATTCTTTATAAAAAATAGGCTGCCCTAAAGCAGCCTATTAATTTTTTAAACCTTAGTTACCACTATCTACAGCATTTACACCAAAAGTAATGTAGTCAGAGTGATACATTAAGTAATTCTCAATGTACTCATCATTACCAAGTGGCCAAGGATTTAGAGTAATTTCTACTCCAGCAATATCCTCTAAGATATTTACTAAAACAGGCTTATCAAATTTACCATCAGTTTCGCCTTCAATATATTTAATTGAATACTCAACACCAGCTTCGATGTATGCCATATTTACTGGAACAGGCCATGTAGCTACTCTTCCTGCTGCTCCTTCTTCAACTATAGCAGCATCAATTTGTTCAATAATCCAAGCTACGTCACCTTTTTTGTCCTCAGGAACTGATATTCCTAAAGCACCTGGAAGTGCGTGGTATGGAGATGGACAACATTGAACTGGGAAAATTGATCCTTGTTCTACTGTTTGTTTAATTAGTGGTTCCATCATTGAACAGTTAGTAGCAAAAACAGCTGTATTTTTACCATACTCAGCTACTTTTCTAGGAACATCTTCCATAATAAATTGTTGTGAACCTGTAACACCAGCATCACCAGTTGGGTCTGGAGCGTCAGCTTCAATAAAGTTAATTCCTAAATCTGCTGCTACTTGCTTCATAATTGCTAATCTACTTGAAATGCTCTCATATGATAAATGTCTAGCAAATGAGTAGTGTACAAAATTTTCTGCACCCATTGAATGTGCTTGCTCAATTATTGAAGTTCCACGTAAGAAAGCATCAGTTGTCAATAAAATGTCTGCTTTTTCTGAAATTAATTCAGGATGCTCTGCAGGAGCTCCTAAGATAATTAAAATATCAGGGCGTAGTTCTCTAACACTGTCTATTGCTGCTGCTGCACCAATAACACCCTGAACCATAATAATAGCTTGAACATCAGGATCAGCTGCCATTGATGTCATATTGGTAATAGTAGTTTCTTGTTCTGTAGAGAAATTATCAGGATAAGTTGTATGGATTATCATTTCTCCATACTTATCTTGCATTTGTTTAGCCATCATAAATTCTTCTTCACCTTGAGAAACAGTACCAGTCATAATACCAATTTTATATGCTGGTCCTTCATCCTCTTCTCCTCCAGTGCCAGCTGAGTCAGTTTCGCATGCTGCCATTGTAAAAATAAATAAAACTAAAAGAATAAGTGCAAACGGTCTTCGAAACTTTTTAAACATATAATTCTACCTCTCCTTTATTTAATTTATAAAATAAGACAATAAATGTTAAAAAATGCCTCCTCTCTTTAATTGTAAAAAATAAGTCTTCTATATATTCTAGAAATATTGCTAAAATCCTTCTTTTGTTTAAAGAATTATTGTATAAAAGACATTTTTTTTTGCTTAATATAAAAATTAGCATAATTATAGGGAATTAAAGATTAAATTTAACAAGATATACGCAAGTAACTATGATTTATGATAAGTTTTTAAAATAAAAAAACCCAGCATCCAATAAATGGATTTCAGGGTTTAAGTTTAAGTTATTATATTTAATTGTCTTTTAAAGTAGAATAAATATTGTTAAACATACCTTGAAGTATCCCAGTAATAGGGAAAACTATCCAAGAAATATGCCATGCATTAAAAATAAAACCACCTATTAGAAATAGTATAGTTGCAAGGGGCCAGGCAATTGCTTCAAATAGCTTTATGGCTTTATTAGTTTCACCACTCTTTTTGATATAAGAGTATTCTTCTTTCCCAAGTAATAAATTGTATCCATCCTTTATATTACCAAAGTATATGAAAAAGAAGACAGCAATACTTATTAAAGTAAACATAGGCAAGACTCCAGACTCAGATGAGTTTATTCCAAGAAGTGGAATGTTCTTGAAAATCCTGAAAATAAATAAGTCGGTGGTCATATCAGAAAAAATTACAGTTAAAGGTGCTAAAATACATAAAATTACTCCAATTGTAATGAACAAAATATGAGTTTTGGAAAAACTTTCTAATTGATTTTCTAAATATGATCTTGTTGTGTTATCAATTACAAATCCATTTTTTAAATAGTTGTATTTTTCGAGTTCATGCCCAGCATATATAAATAAACCTACAGCAGTAGCTATCATTATAAACATAGGAATTAGACCAAAACTATCAGAACTAAATCCCAAAAAACCAGTATCTGCTAAATCACTAAAGAAAATAACTGCATTAACTGACATAATTATTAAGAAAACACCAATTGCAATCATTAATCCAGATTTTTGCTTTACTTGTAAAAACTCTATTGCTTTTTCTTTTGTCAGTTTGTTAGAAGTTTGCTTATTATCAATTCTATTACTAATTTCTAATTCTTCAACTAACTCATTAATATCACCGAAATCACTTAAAACTTTATTTGTTGCTTCTTCTCTTGTTAGTCCTTTTTCTAATAAATCATAATACTTTTCTTCCATATTTAAATAGAAATCTTGCTTTATTCTTAAAACCTCTTCAGTTTTAGGTAGGTTAGCAAACACATTATCTAAATAATCTTTAATCACATTCATAATTAAAACTCCTTAATAAATTTATCAATTACTACTTTAGTTATTTGCCATTCTTTACATTTCTCTTTATAATACATCCTACCTTTATCAGTAACTTTATAATAAGTTCGAGGGCGTCCTTGTGTTTCACTACCTGAGAATGATTCTACATAACCTTTCTTTTTTAACCTATTAAAAGCTGAGTAAAGAGTAGTTTCTTTAATGATATACTTTTCATTAGAAATATCACTAATTCTTTTTGATACTTCGTATCCATAAGAGGGTTTATCCCATAATAAAAATAGAATTATTGTATCATTGTATCCTCGAATAACATCACTACTAATCATATGACCACTCCATTAACTGTCAAAATTATTTACTTTGTCTGTCGTAGTAATAATATACAATAATTACTACGACATGTAAAGTAATATTTTTTATAATTTGAAATTTTCAATAAAATAATTCTATATTAGAGAAAAGTTATTAAGTTAATAAAAAAATATTAATATTTAGCAAATTAAGTTATATAATAGCATGTAACAAATTAAGTAAATAGTTTTAATAGTCTAAAAGATACACCGAGAAAAATTTAGGAGGTTTAAAATGATTATCAAAGAAATAGATCAAACAGAAATATGTGAAGCAAAGAAACTGATATGGAAAGTCTTTTTAAATTTTGAAGCTAGTGATTATACTAAAGAAGGTATTAATACTTTTAAGAACTTTTTAGATAATAAGGAAGCTTTACTGAAACTTAAAATGTACGGTGCATATATAGATGATAGTTTAGTTGGTGTAATTGGAACAAGAAAAAATAATAATCATATTTCAGTGTTTTTTGTATATAAAAAATATCAAAAACAAGGAATTGGTAAGAGTTTATTTAAAATAGTAATTCAAAAAGCAACAAAAGATGAGGTAACTGTAAATTCATCACCTTTTGCAGTAGATATTTATAAAAAGCTAGGGTTTGAATGCATAGATCACGAACAATTAGTTGATGGTATACGCTTTGTACCAATGTTATATAGAATAAATAAAAAAACATCTTAAATCATAAAGATGTTTTTTTTATTAACTTGTAAAGCTAGCTTGACAAATGCAGAAGTTTGAACTAGAGTATTTGTAAAGTAAGCTTTACAAATAGAGGTGAGCAAAATAATGAAGAATAAACTTGAAGATATCAGAAAAGAAAAAAATTTAAGCCAGTCACAGTTAGCTGATATTTTAGAAGTTTCAAGACAAACCATAAGTTCACTAGAAAACGGAAGATATAATCCATCAATTTTATTAGCTTTTAAGATAGCAAGATATTTTGGTAAAAGTATTGAAGAAATATTCATATATGAGGAGGAGAACAATGATTAAAAGAAATATATTGTTTACTGTGTTTGGATTTATGATCATATTATCTGGATTTATGTTACTTAATAATTCAACATTATTAAAAGCATCCCTTCCAGTAGCATACATATTAATGGGGCTAGGATTTGGAGTGGTTGGACATTTTACAGGTAAATTATTAAAAAATTACTTAATCAAAGAGAACTCTAACTATGCAAAAAGAGTTCAAATTGAACAAAAAGATGAAAGAAACACATTGATATTAAGACTTGCTAAAGAAAAAGCTTACAATAGTATGCTTTATGTTTTTGCAGGATTAATAATGTTATTTGCACTAATTGAAGTGGATACAAATGTAGTTTTAATGATGTCAGCAGCATATATTTTCACACTTATTGTATTTGTTTTTAATTTTAATAAATACAGTAAAGAACTATAAAGAAAGGAATTTTTATGATTGCACAGAAAAAAATGATTAATAAAGTTAAAGAGATCTGTATAAGTGATGAAAGTTTAAAAAATGCTTTGATGTATGGTTCATTTGCAAAGGGTGGTGGAGATGAATATTCTGACATTGAGTTTGCTCTATTTTTTGAAGATGAATTACTTAAGGAATTAGATAAGAAAAATTGGTTATCTCAAATATGTGAAATAGACGTTTGTTATACTAATCAGTTTGGCATTGTAACAGTTATATTTTCAAATCTCATAAGAGGTGAGTTTCATTTTTATAAAGCTAGTCAAGTTTCTATTGTCAGTGATTGGGCTAAAACGGATTGGTTTGATAGTATCGAAGATGCCTTAGTTATTGATAAGAATAATATGTTAAAACCTCACCTTAAAAAGCTAGTAGGCACACCACCAAAAGAATTAATTGAAAAAGATTTACAAAAATTAATATACTCTTTTTATAATTGGTACATATTTGGTTTTAATTTAATTTTAAGAGGAGAGTATGCAAGGTCATTAGATATTTTATGGTGGGTTCAAAAAAATTTGCTTAAGTTAAAAAGAGTTGAAATAGGAAGTTATGATAACTATGGTACTCCTTCTAAAGAACTAGAAAAAGATTTAACCATAGAGGAGTATGAAAAGTATGAGTTATGCACCTCAAATTTAAACGATGAGAATTTATACCAAGCATATAAAAATTGCATTGCTTATTTTGAAGAGATATTAAATAAAATATGTAATAAAAATGATGTTAAAACCCATAAAAATCTATTGGAAAAAGTTAAAAAACTAACAAGGAATAGTTAAAAAGGAGGCTTGCAAAATGAGTAGCTTTGAAGAATTTTTAACTAAAATAGAAGATGAAAAAAATAGATTTAAGTTAAAAAGTATTCTCGATTATATTGAAAAGAAATTTCCAAACTTAGAGCAAGTTATTAAATGGAACCAACCGATGTTTACAGATCACCAAACTTTTATAATAGGTTTTAGTGTTTCTAAAAATCATATCTCAGTTGCACCAGAGTCAAAAACAATTAATATGTTTAGAGATGAGATTGTTAACAGTGGATATACCTTATCAAAAGAAATTTTTAGAATAAAATGGGATCAAAAAATAAATTATGGTTTGCTTGAAAATATAGTAAAGTTTAACGTGATGGATAAAAAAGAATACAAGAAGTTTTGGAGATAGTCTATTAAGTTGGGTAAAGTCTAAACTTAGCAATTTTGGAACAACATATTAATTTACAATCCTATATAATATTAATACCACGTGGAAATGGAGTGTGTTAATTGGATTATTATAAGACTGTAGAAAAAACACTAGAATACATTAGTGATAACATTGAGCAAAATATAACTCTTGAAGATCTATCTAGTAATGTAGGTTATTCACAATATCACTTTATAAGAATCTTTTCCAAAGAATTAGGGATCAATCCTATAGAGTATGTAAGAAGTGAAAAGCTTAGTTATGCAGCAAAAGAGATTTTTATGGGTGAAAGAATATTAGATGTAGCAATAAAATATGGTTATGAGACAGCTAGTGGATTTTCTAAAGCTTTTAAGAAAGAGTTTGGTTACACTCCAACAAAATATGTTTCTAGAATGACATTGCTTGAAACAAAAGGTATAAATATTGATAATAGGAGATTAAGAATGGATTATAAGATAGTAAACAAAGAAGCATTTAAAGTAATTGGGTATGGAATAGATACTAACATTAACAAAGAAAGCATTAAAGAAGAGGTAGCTGCTTTTTGGAACAACTATGATACTAATGGCTGGGAAGAAAAGCTCTATAAAAAGTTAAATCCAGAAAAGCACGGTGAAGTTGGTATTTCTATTAGTAAAGATAGTGGTGAGCTAAAATATGTTTTAGGAGTAATAGTAAAGAGTGAAGATAATATAGAAGATAATATGATGGTTATTGATGTGCCTTCTGCAAAGTATGCTGTCTTTACTACAAAACCAGTAGATTTTACGAGATCAAATGGTGTTAATGGAGAGAAAGAATTTGTAAATGCTATAAAAAGCACATGGAAGTACATTTTTGAAGAGTGGTTTAAAGATAGTGAATATGAATACGATGACAATAAGATGGATTTTGAATTTTATGATGAAAGATGCCATTTTAGACCAGATACAGTAATGGAAATCTATATACCTATAAAAGATAAAGAGTAAATTAAAACCTTGGAGATATTTAGATATTTTCCAAGGTTTTAAATTTATACTTGACAACCGACAGAGTGTCGATAATAATATAGATAATACGACATAATGTCGGGAAAGCTTGGGTATTAAATATGAAAGATCGAAAAGTTGAAATCAGAAATGCAGCAAAAAAAATCTTTTTAGAAAATGGAATGTCTAAAACTACAATGGTAGATATTGCAAAAAACACTTCAATTGCAAGATCTACCATATATGAGTATTACTCTTCAAAAGAAGATATCCTTTATGATTTGTTAAAAGAAATCATTAGTGAGAAGCCAAAAATTGATAAGAATCTACATTTTGAAGATCAGCTTATTGAAATTGCAAAATATTTTTTTGAAAGATTGAGAAACAATTATGAGATATATAAATTACTGTTTCAAGAGATTCCTGTTTTGAATAAGCAATCAAAAACAGAATTTAATATAAGGCAAGACAATTCTCTAAACATTGTAAGCGAGGTTTTTTCTAAAGAGATAGATAATAATACATTAAAAAGAAATTTAAATGTTGAAGATTTAACCTTTTATTTTAAAGCACTGGTAGGTCAAAAGATGAGTGACTTCTTGTTTAATAACCATGATTTCAATTCCGAAGAAGAGGCTAAAGAAGTAATTGAAGTTTTGCTTAATGGAATTAGGAGAAGAGATAATGGAAACTAAAATAGCTCGCATTAATGGTGTTAATATTGAATATGTATATATTAAAAGGGATAAGGAATGTATTGTATTTGTACATGGAGTTGGAGGAGATTTAACTCAGTTTTATAATCAAGCTAATTGTTTTAGTAAATATAGTATTTTACTTATCTCTTTAAGAGGTCATGGCAACTCATCATTAAAATCAAGTAATAACAAAAAAGAATTAAGTTTAGATACTTTTGTTAGTGATATTAAGTGTTTAATTAATGAGTTAAGCATAGAAAAGTATCACTTTGTGGGAAATTCAGCAGGAGGAATAATTGGTTATGAGCTATTAAGCCAAAAAGATACAGGTATGTTATCTTTAGTGACATTTGGTACAGCACCAAGATTAAAGTTAGGACCAATAGTTACAAATCTAATTGTTAGTATCGATAAATTTATGATTAATAATTTCAGCCAGTTTTATTTCAAACTGATTATTAGTACAATTACAAAAGATGATAGTGTTAGAAAAAAGACATTAGAAATGTTTCAAAGGGCAAGAGAAGTTATCCCTATGTTTAGAGGTGCTATTAGTGATTATGATTACTTAAAAAAGCTTAAAGACATTGAAATACCTTATCTAATCATCTATGCAGAAAATGATAAAGAAATTAATAGTAAAATAAATAAAGTTTTAGATGAGTTATCCAATAACGAATTAGTACAGGTAAAAAGAATTAAAGAAGCAGGTCATTTGGCTAATCTAGATCAGCCAAAAAGTTTCAATCAAGTCTTAAGTAATTTTTTACAAACGATTAACATGAATTAAAGATAGGAATAAGCATGAACAAAATTGAAATTTTTAAAAACTTAAATAAATCTAAAAAAGATGCAAAGAAACTTCTCGTTAAGATCTTAAAACTAAACAGTGAAAAACAGCTGGTATCCATAAATGTAAAAAGTATAAATCAAACAGATACTTCTTGTATAATTAAACTAACAGTAAGTTTTTATATTAGAAAGATAAGTTATGTGGAAAACCTGTTTATAAAGGGTCCCAGTGATAATAAAAAGATGTATTTAAGAAATAGCCTTAAAGAAATAGAGTTTTATCAAAATATAAATATATATAATGCAAGTATACCAATAATCAAACACTTCTATTCTTATGTATCAGATAATAAAGATGATTTCTTATTAGTATTAGAAGACATCTCTAATCAATATAAAACCATTGGTGAAACAAATAGAAGTAAAATTGATTATTGGTATGGATGTATTGAGACATTGGCTAGAGTTCATGCTTATTTTTGGAATTATAAGAATATTAATGAAAAACTAATTGATGTACGAAATAAAAGTCAGCTAAAAGAAACTGAGTTAAAAGATTTATCTATGTTAGAAAAGTTTTTTTGTAAATATAAAGAAGAGTTAAGTGATAAAGAGAAATCATTTCTTAAAAAAGCTATGTATATTAATATTGATTTTGTTAAAGAAGTAAGAGAGAGAACTATAAAAAAAGACAGAATAACTATAGTTCATGGAGATTCTCATATACATAATTTTATGTTTTCAATAAATGAAGATAAGAATACTATTCTATTTGATTATCAGTTCTTTAACAAAGGTATAGGGACAATAGATTTGGCACATTTATTTAGAGTAGACTTTCCAGAAAGTCTTTTAGTAAAACAGTTAGATCTAGTTTCGTATTATCACAAAATATTAATTGAAAATGATGTAAAAGATTACTCAAAAAAAGATTGTCTTAGAGACTTCAGAAATTCTGTTGGTGTAATGATGCTAATACCATTTTGGCAAATTAATATTTTTAATAAACCCTTTGATGAAGTTAAATTATCATTAGAAAAACGCATTAGCAATTTTGAATTAGTAGATAGTATTATTAATCAGTAATTAAATAATTTTAATGAGGAAAATGTATGTTAAATCTAAAGAAGATGACTGAGAAAGAGTATGATTTATATTACAAAACGTTAGCTGATAGGTACATTAAGGAGCTATTATCTTCAGAGGCAAGTGATGAAAAGAGTGTAAAAGAAATGGCAGAAGCAACAATTCAAAGATCTTTACCTAATGGCTATGAAACTAAGGGCCAGTATTTACTTAACGTTTTTAAGGATAATGAAAATATTGGGTATGTTTGGTATGGAGATAGAAGAGGTAAAGACAGAGAAGCTTTTATTTATGATTTGATGATTTATGAGGATTATAGAAGAAATGGCTTTGGTAAAGAAACAATAAAATTAGTAGAAAAACAAGCTAAAGAGAACAATTATGAAACTATTTCATTACATGTTTTTGGCGAAAACGAAATAGCAGTAAAGTTATATGAAAGTCTAAATTATAAGCCTTTTAGTATTCATATGAGTAAGGAACTATAAACAAAAGAAAGGATTACTTAAATTGGATAACGTGAATCTAGATTATATGTCATGGGTAGAGTTTAAAAATAACTTAGAATCAATTGAAGTAGCAATAATACCAACAGGATCATGTGAGCAACATGGCCCAAATCAGACCTTTGCTACCGATACAATTAGGGCTAAAGGAGTAGCAGAGTTAGTTGCAAAAGAGCTTAAACCTAAGGTTGTAGTTTGCCCTACTGTGCCTTATGGCATTTCACCTCATCATATGAAATTTCCTGGTACTATAACTTTAGGAATTGAGACATATATAAGTTTATTAACTGATATTGCAGTTAGCCTAAAATCACATGGTATAAAGAAAATAGTATTTCTAAATGGTCATGGCGGTAATACTCATTCACTTGGAGCAGTTTGTGCAAAACTTTATCATGAGCATGGAATTAAGTCTGCATATTCTCAAGTTGGAACAGGTGTAGTAGCAGATTACTGGGAAAAAAAGAATTTCTCAAAAATCAGAGGCCATGCATGTGAATCTGAAGTATCACAATCACTTTATCTAGATCCTAGAGTTGTTAAAGTTGATGATTTAGAACCAGGTGAAATTATTGATAAAAGATTTGAAAATGGTCCGCCTTGGGCAGAGTATTTTTGGCCATTTCATGAAGTTACATCAAATGGTGCTTTAGGTGATGCCACAAAGGCTTCAAAAGAATATGGTAAAGAAATGACTGAAAAAATTGTTAAAAAGGTTTCAGATTTTATAACTGAATACTTTTTATAAAATAAAATTACAATGTCTTAAAGCAAGAAGCTTCCAAAATAGATATCTCATTTTACTTATAAACAAGATATCTATAAGGAAGTTTTTTTAGTAGTTTAGGTTTGTAAAATAATAAAGAATAACATATTATTAAATTGAATACATGTTTAACAAAGTAATATGCAAAAGGATGAATATATTAAATACTTTCTGAAGTTTAGATTGATATAAATTAGAGAATTTTGAAAGTAGTAGAATCATTAGTAATCGTAACATAGATGGATATCAGTTTTTACGGTCTTTATAATTCTTCATTTATATTGATTGCAGGTTTTGTTGATAAATATGGTAGTGATAAATAATATATTTATTGAGGGTGAAATCAATCCAATTTGAATGGCAAAAATATTTTTAAACTAATACTTCATTTACCTTAATAAAAAAGAGTTTTATGACGATATAACTATTGTGATAGATATGCATTAACTTTAAATATAGACTATTAATTAGCAGAATTTTTAGGGGTAAGAGAATTATGGAAAAAAGAGATAGTAGATTTATAGAGTATGACAAAAGAATACAAAAAAAGATTGAAGAAAAATTCAATCAAGCTTTACCAGCAGCAGTACTTGTGTGCTGGATATCTGCTTTTGCAATTTATAATAGTCCTATACCTATTTTCTTTGTTTATCTTAATTTCATTTCAGGAGTAATTTTTTTAGTGCTTCAAATTTACAAAAATATAATTAGTACTGAAATAAAAATATATTCTTCTATTCTTGTGTCTTATATTATGGGTGTCACTTCTTTTTTAGATGGAGCTTTCAATAGTGCTGGAATAATTTTAATTTTAATAGCAAACACTATTGCAGTATTATTATTTGCTAAAAAAAAGAGCAGAATTTTCACATATATTAGTATAGTAACATTTTTACTATTATGGATTTACACAAGAAGCACAGTTGCCAGTGCAGAGCAAATTAATAGTTCATACTGGATTATTAAGTTTGTTGTTTTCCTTTTGTTTTTACTTATTTTCAATGTAATTGTTTTTTCTATAAGGAAGTATTTGATAAAAACTATTTTTGATTTAGAGAATAGCATATTAAAAGTAGAGGAACTAGCATATTTTGATCAGTTAACTAAACTTCCTAATATTTATTATATGAAGAAAGAGTGGAATAAAAACAAATATTCTAATATAGGATTATTCATTATAGTTAAGTTGAAAGATTTAAGATTGATCAATTCAATATATGGTAATAAAACTGGAGATAGAGTGCTTTGCATTTTAAGTAAAATAATGTTAGATCTTAAATATGAATCACAAATTGTATCACGCTTTGAAGGTAATGAGTTTGCAATTTGGGCTCCTAATATAGATAATTTTCATATTAAAAAATGGAGCGAACAAGTTGAGAAGATATTAAAAGAAGAGCTAAAGAACTTTGGAATCAATTATAGAGCAAGTTTACTACTAGGATTTACAACCTGTGACTCTAAGAATGATATTTTAGAAGACTGTTTACAGAAAGCTGAACTTGCATTGACATATGCAAAGGAGAGCAAACAGGGTGATATAGTTGAATTTAATCAACAATTGTCAAATTTATTAAAAGAGCAAGAAAAGATGAAAGACTTAATAATTGAAGCACTAGATAAAAAACTATTTCAACTTTACTATCAGACTAAAATTGATATTACTATTAATAAAGTAATTGGAGTAGAAGCATTAGCTAGATGGGATAATGAAAGTAAAGGATTTATTTCTCCAGAAATATTTGTTCCGTTGATTGAATCAATGAATAGATACGAACAATTTGGATTGATAACAATTGATAGAGCTTTTTATGATTACGAAAAACTCTGTAAAAAGTATGAAAATGATGACTTAACTTTAGCAATTAATATTTCACCATCCTTTTTGCTATCTGAGAACTTTACAGAAAACATCAATCAATTAACAAAAAAGTATGATATTGACCCAAATAAAGTAATCCTAGAAATTACAGAAGAAGTTATTTTGCAAGGTACTACAAAAGTAAACAGTGTTTTTAGTAGTTTACAGAAAAAAGGCTTTAAAATTTCTTTAGATGATTTTGGTACGGGATTTTCTTCTCTTAATTATTTAATTGAATATAACATTGATGAGTTAAAAATTGATAAAACATTTTCAAAGAGTTTAGGAAACAACGATAAAGGAATAATATTACTTGAAAGCATCGAACATCTTGCAAAAAGTTATAATCTTAATATTGTTATAGAAGGGATAGAGACTGAACAACAATTACAAATGTTAAAAAAGTTTGACTTCCAATTTATGCAGGGTTATTATTTTTCACACCCAAAACCACTATAGGAATAAAGTTAACTTATTAGATGAATATAATATACATTATTAAAATCTCCTAGATAAACCTTAAGATTATTTGGGAGATTTTTTTTATTAAAAATGATATAATGAGTACTAGGAGTAACATTTCTAAGGAATTAATGAAGATATTATTTCATTAAAATAATGAAAAGTAGAAGAAACAGAAAGAAGGGGTTTGTATGCATAAAGTTGAATCTTTAGACTTATCTAAAAAAGAATTACATAAAAAGTATTCTAAACTTAAAGTAGAGCATAATGCACTTATAGAAAGTTCAAGAGCGATTTTATCATATGAAGATTTTGAGACCGCTGCCAAAGAAATATTTGATTATTGTAAAAGAGTTACTGGAGCTACTTCTGGGTATGTAGCTTTATTGAGTGAAGATGGTAGTGAAAATGAAGTTTTGTTTTTAGATTCAGGCGGGTTAGAATGCACAGTTGATGAAAGTTTACCAATGCCTATAAGGGGATTAAGATCAAAAGCATATAATTTACTAAAAGGAGTATATGATAACAACTTCGCTAATAGTAAATGGGTAAAATATATGCCAAGTGGTCATATGAGATTAGAAAATGTCCTTTTTGCTCCGTTAATAATAAATAATAAAGCAGAAGGTTTAACAGGCTTAGCTAATAAAGATGGGGGTTTTAATGATAGAGATTTAAGTTTTATTTCTATCCTTGGTGATATTGCTGCTCTAAGTCTTAAAAATAATAGAAACCTAGATTTATTAAAAGAAAGTGAAAGAAAGTATAGATTAATAACTGAGTATGCTTCAGATGTTATTTGGGTTTATAATTATAACCATAAGAAATTTAGTTTCATAAGTCCTTCCATTTACAAGTTAACAGGATATAGTGTTGAAAGAGCAATAAAGACATCGTTAAAAGATTCATTTGCAGAACAATCTTTTAATAAGTTAAGAATAATTATTGAGAACAAGATTAATAAACTTATAAGCAATAACTTAGAAGAAATTAGCTTTGTTGCAGAAGTCAAACAATTATGTAATAGTGGAAAAACAAAGTGGATTGAGTTGTCTGCCAACATTCACTTTAACAAAGAGAATGAAATATTAATAACTGGTTTAAGCCGAGATATAGAAGATAGAAAAAAAATAGAAAACGAGTTGTTGTATATTAGTTCTCATGATCAGCTAACAAATTTATATAACAGACGCTACTTTGTAAACGCAATGGAAGAAATGGAAAAATTAGATTCATATCCAATTGCAATTATCTCAGCAGATATTGACGGTTTAAAAAACGTGAATGATACTAAAGGACATAAAGCTGGCGATGAGTATATAAAACTATGTTCTAAGATATTAAAGAGTTCTATTAGAATTGATTCACTCCTAGCAAGAGTTGGAGGAGACGAGTTTGCAATATTGCTACCAAAGACTAATTTAGAATTAGGTAGAAAAGTGTTGCTAAAGGTTAAAAATAAAGTAGAGAAATATAACAAAGAGAACAAAGGCTTTTTTAACATAGGCATTTCACTAGGAATAGCAATAGCAGAAAATGAAAGTAAATCTTTAGAAGAAACATATAATCTTGCTGACAAAAGGATGTATCAAGATAAAAGAAACATAAAGGAATAAATTTGTTTCTAAGGCTATCTCCATATGTCACATTTCTGACATAATAGGATGTCATAATAACTAATAGGAGGAGGTAGCAAAATGTTTATATTCCCAATATTATTAATAATATTGGTTTACTTTTTACTAAACAATAACCAGACTAACTATAGGGTAGAACACAAGAGAAAACCTGAAGATTTACTCAAAGAAAGATATATTAATGGAGAGATAGATGAAGATGCATATTTAAAAATGAGTAAGTTAATTAGGAGTAGTGATAAGTAATGCTTATTAATAGAGGTTTTTTTAGAGTTGGAAGATGTTTTGGTTTTGGATACTTAAGTATTTGGCATATCTTATTAATTGCAACGGTTATGGTTGGTATAGGCATATTAATATATATAGCCTTTAGTAAAAATCGTCATAATAAATATAAAAATGACTACTTAAACCAACTAAAAGAGAGGTACGTTTTAGGAGAAATATCTGAAGAAGAATATTTAAAGAAAAAACACGTACTCAAAAATGAATAGTATGATTGGCCACATCAATTGCGATGTGGCTTTTGAATTTTAAATAATTTTATAAAAAGATATGTTAATATCATTAATTTTAGTTAATGAATGCTTAAAAGTATGTATAATACTGTTGAGGTGGTTTACTTGACAAACATTTTGATAGTTGAAGATGATAACACTATTGCACAGGGCCTTAAATACTCGCTTGAGGTGGAAAATTTTGAAGTAAAAATTGCTATTAATATAGAAGAAGCAACCAATGTGATTGATTCAGAGTTAGATTTAGTTATTTTAGATATTTCTCTTCCTGATGGTAGTGGTTTTGATTTATGTAAAGATATAAAAAGTAATTATGATATACCTATAATTATACTGACAGCTTTAGATGAAGAAGTTAATGTTGTAAGAGGTTTAGATTGGGGAGCAGATGATTATATTACCAAGCCTTTTAGAGTTAGAGAGTTAATCTCTAGGATCAATAGTGTTTTAAGAAGATATAGAAAAGATACTAATCCAAAACTATATATAGAAAATCTAGAGATTGACACTTCAAAAGTTAAGGTTAAAAGAGAGAATAAAGAGTTAGATTTAACAGCTCTAGAATATAAATTACTTTTACTTTTTGCTAAAAATAAAGGGATAGTGCTAAAGAGAGCTCAAATATTAGACTTGCTATGGGATAACGCAGGCAATTTCGTTAACGATAATACCCTAACTGTATATATTAAAAGATTAAGAGAGAAAATAGAAAAGGATCCATCCAAACCAGAAATTATAAAAACTGTTAGGGGTATAGGATATGTTTTGGAGAAGAACAATGACTAGATTTAATAACACAATTATTAAAGTTATTATTCTCTTAATCTTAGTAGTATTAGTTTTAAGCCCTATAGTAAATACGCATTTTTTTAAAACATTTAGTGAAAAATTATACGAGTTGCAGCTGACAGTTTTTAGTATAGGATTAGATGAAACTATACAAGAACAATCTAATAGTAACAGTTCAACAATAATAGATAAAAGTGAAATAGGTAGAGAGTATTACAGAAGAATAGGGATTGATAGAAGTAGCTTTTATGATAGTTCTATTATGAAAGAATTTAGAAATAACATTTTAATGTTTAATATTTTTATTTTGTTATTAATAATTCTTCTCTTTATTTGGTATAATTCTTTAAAAAACAAAAGAGCTGAGAAGCAATTAGCTAAGCTTAATTTGTATTTAAAAGAAATTAATAATGGTAACTTAGCTCTTGATATTAGAGACAATCAAGAGGGTAATTTAAGTTTGCTAAAGAACAATATATATAAAATTACACAAAAAATGAAAAACTCAAATAATCTATTATTAAAGCAAAAGATAGAGTTAAGCTCAGCAATTTCAAATATTTCTCATCAAATAAAAACTCCTTTAACATCAATGCAATTAATGACAGATCTTTTAAGTAGAGAAGATTTGGAAGTTGATAAAAGAGATGAGTTTCTTAACAACATGCAATCTCAGCTAAACAGACTAAGATGGTTAGTTACTTCTTTACTGAAGTTAGCTAAGTTTGATGCTAATACGGTTGATTTCACGCTGGAAAAGGTTATAGTTAAAGATGTTTTTGATAAGGTTAGAGATTATTTTACAATACCTCTTGAACTAAAAGAAATAGATTTTATTATAAAAAAGAATAATAAAGTATCTTTCAAAGGAGATCTAAATTGGACTATTGAAGCCTTTAACAATATTATTAGTAACTGTATTGAACATTCACGCAAAAAAGGAATAATTGAAATAGACTTTGATGACAATAGTTTATATACACTAATCACTATTAAAGATAATGGTGAAGGAATTAGAAAACAAGATATACCTCATATATTCACAAGATTTTATAAAGGAAGTAATGCAAGGTCTGATAGTGTTGGTATTGGATTAGCTTTGGCTAAAAGCATAATAGAAAAGCAAGATGGAGATATAAAAGTTATTAGTAAAGAGAATGAAGGAACTAAATTTATTATAAAGTTTTATAAAAATATCATATAAGTGACAAAAATGTCACCTTAATAGTCATTAGAGAGTCATCTACAATAGGTATCATATAAGATAGTAAAAGGAGGAGACAAACATGAGTATTATTCGCATAGAAAAGCTATCAAAAACATATAAAATGGGACCAAATGAGGTAAAAGCTGTAGATGATGTTTCTTTTGAGGTGAAAAAGGGAGAGTTTGTAGCAATAATCGGGCCAAGTGGATCTGGTAAATCTACTCTATTACATCTTATAGGTGGCGTAGACAGACCCACATCGGGGAAAATATATATAGATGGAACTGACATATATAAATTAAATGAGTCACAACTAGCAATTTTTAGAAGAAGACAAATCGGGTTAGTATATCAGTTTTATAATCTTATCCCAATATTGAATGTAAAAGAAAATATTACATTACCAGTTTTATTAGATAAGAAGGATGTTAGTAACACAAGATTGGAAGAAGTAGTAAATACACTAGGTATATCTGATAGACTTGAGTACTTGCCAAATCAGCTCTCTGGAGGGCAGCAACAAAGAGTATCTATAGGGCGAGCTTTGATAAATAACCCTGCTATTGTTTTAGCTGATGAACCAACTGGTAATCTTGATAGTGCAAATAGTGACGATATTATTAATCTTCTTAAACTTTCAAACAAGAAATATAAACAGACTATTATAGTAATTACACATGATGAAAGAATAGCACTTGAAGCAGATCGAATAATTAGTTTAGAAGATGGAAAGATTGTAAAAGATGAGGTAATAAGATAATGAGTATTTTAAAGTCTTTTACTATAAAGAGTCTGAAAAAAAATAGAAAAAGAACTATAGTAACGATAATAGCTATAATAATAACAGCAGCAATGTTAACAGGTGTTGCTACAATTGCAGTAAGCTTTCAAAATCTATTTGTTAGGCAAGCTATAAATGATTATGGTAATTTTCATATTAAATATGAAAATGTACCTGAAGATAAAATTGATTATTTATTAAATCATGATTTGGTTGAAAATGGATTTACTTCAGAATTAATTGGTCATGCAAAAATTGATTTGGCTAGTAAAGGTGAAAGCACAATCCAAATTACCGGTTATGATGAATCAGCTTTTAAGGAGCAACCTATTGAAATTATAAAAGGAGTTTTGCCAACAAACTCTTCAGAAATTGTTATTGAAGAAGGTCTTTCTGATTTAGCAAATATTGAAATTGGTAGTGAGCTAAACTTAGATATTGGATTAAGAAATTTTGATCATGAAAAAAATGAGGTTGTAATTTCAGATTCTAAGGGACATCTTTTTGAGGTAGTAGGCATTATTAAAAGAGCTAGTTATGAGGAGATTAATTATACTGATTACATCAGTTTAACCTATTTGGATAATAGTCTGAGTTCTGAACTTACAGGAAACGTTTCTCTAAGGTTTAATAGCCCTAAAGATGCAGTTAAAAAAGCACTTCAAATTGCTCAAGATAGCTCCTTACCTAAAAATGGCGGTATCTATAGTGATTATGCGTTTACCTGGAATAAGGAGTTGCTTAGATGGCTAGGGGCATCGGTTGAACAAGAGTTTAGCCAGTTTGTTGAATCAGCTGCTTTAATTATAAGTATTTTAATAATAATTGGATCTTTTACAGTAATATATAACTCTTTTAACATTTCAATAAATGAAAGAAAAAAACAGTTTGGTATGCTTAGAAGTGTAGGTGCAACAAAAAAGCAAATAAGATCTTCGATTTATTGGGAAGGGATATTATTAAGTATTGTTGGTATTCCAATAGGTGTAATAAGTGGTCTTATTGGTATAGGCATAACTTTAAAAATAGCTGATGGATTAGTACAAGATATTTTTAATAATGCAGTGAGTTTAGAACTTGTCATTAACCCTCTTGCTATCATTATAGCAGTAGCTTTTATGGTATTTACTATATTTATTTCTGTTATAAGACCAGCTAAAAAAGCTTCTAAAATTTCACCAGTTGAAGCTATCAGATTAACTACTGATATAATAAATCCTAAAAAGATTAGAACTTCTAAAGTTACTAGAAAGATTTTTGGGATTGAAGGTGATATAGCTTTAAAGAATCTAAAGAGAAATAGGAAAAAGTATTTTGCTACAATTATTTCTTTGTTTATAAGTATAGTTTTGTTTGTTACATTTAACTCATTTATGAACTATACAACAGATGTATCAGACTCGTATTTAGACAGAGATAACTATGATTTGTCAGTTGCTTTATCAACAGAAGATGTTGATTATCAAACACAGTTTATAAATTCGATTTCTAGTTTAGAAGAAGTAGAAAGCATTACAAAAGTGGATAGTTCTACTTTAACCACATTGGTAAAAAAGGAAGCTTTTAGTGATTACTATATAGACAATTTTTTTGATTTAATTGAGCTGAAAGAAGTCGATGATAAATATTTATTAAATATCATGTTAGTTTCTGTAAATGATAATTATTATACTAAATATTCAAAAGTTAATAATAGTGAAAATGGTGTAAATAATGCTACATTAGTAACAAACCATGTATTACAAACAGAAGTATTACATAATTTTGAAATGCTCAATTTATCAATTGGTGATCAGTTAGAGGTTTTTGATAGTGAAAATAGAGATCAAAAAGAGAGTCTTAAAATAGCAGCTGTAGAAAGAGAATCTCCGTTAGGAGTAGAAGTCCCAAACATAATGCCTATCCTAGTTGTTAACGAATCTACCTATGTAAGGATAATGAATAAGCTTGATTTAGAAAGTCTAAATACTATGACTAATTATTATATAAAAACAGCTAACGCTAATGAGTTGGAAAATGTAATTAGAAGAATGCACAATATATCATATGGGAATCTTTATTTGTACAATCAACAGGCACATTCAAGCAATAATCGAAAAATGTCTTTATTAATTGCAATTTTTGTGTATGGATTTGTTGCACTGATTACCCTTATAGGAATAGCAAATATTGTCAATACTATTAGCACCAATATAAATCTGAGGAAACGAGAGTTTGCAATGTTAAAATCAATAGGTTTAACAAAAAAAGGTCTACAAAAAGTATTGAATTACGAGAGCTTTTTTTATGGCTTAAAATCACTTATGTTTGGCCTACCAGCAAGTATTATAACAAGTTATTTACTGTATTTATCATTTGGTTTCATTTCTTCTTTTAGATTTGTCATTCCAACTCAATCTTTAATAATAAGTTCTTTAGGAGTCTTTATTATTGTATTTTTGACAATGATTTATTCTACAAAAAAGCTTAAAAGTAAGAGTTTAATAGATTCAATAAAGGATGAAACCAGATAGAAAATTTAAGTTCCTGTTAGTTTATTTTAATTTGATTAAACTAACAGGGACTTTTTGATTTTACAAAACCTGCATTAGCTTTCGTATAACGAATTGTTAATATTGTAAAGAATATAGCCAGGTATTATAATTATTATATAATATTATTAGAGAAGAGGCCGATGAGAATGAATATTGGTTTTTTTGTTGGGCATGAAAAACTTCTATGGCAAGCTAAGGCGTTAGTTGAATCAATTACTAGATTAGATTGTTTTACTGATAGTGAAATCATATTAGTTACGAGAAAAAAGTTAGCAAATAGTTTTAATGATTTTAATGTAAAGATAATGTATATAGATAATGATTATTCAAGACTCCCTTTTTGTGACAAGGTTTATGCCGCAAGTTGCTTTGAACAAAAAATTACTGGTCAGTATCTATGGTTAGATGTAGATAGCTATTTTATTAAATCAGTAGAGTTTAAAAACGACAATCATATTATGTTAAATTCTGTAGATATGAGGAATATAGGTAATCTATACAGTGAAGACTTAGATGAATTTTGGTCTATTTTATATCAATACTTTAAATTGGATAATAAGCAAAATAAAGAAATTACAGCTATAACTAAGGAAGAGATCTATCCATACTTTAACATCGGAATGGTTTTAGTTAATCAAAATAGAAGCGTTTTTAAGCAAACTTATAAAGCATTAAATGAAATATTAAATCTTGATGAGATTAGTTTATTGTTAAATAGCTAAAG
>CAZCFQ010000013.1:0-27288 GCA_964497955.1 uncultured Clostridiaceae bacterium | reverse complement strand
TGTTGATGATAGCAATAGTTTTTGCATCGTGTGTAAGAAATAAAAGCGGGCAGACCGGAGATACTGCAACTCCCGAAAATGCGAATGTTTTTGAAGTTGCAGAAGTCATTCACGGAAATACCTACACCTACATGAAGGTGAAAGAAGATATGACCGAACGCTGGGTTGCCACCGGAAAAACAGAAGCCAGTGCCGGCGATGTGCTCTATTACGGAGAGGCACTTGAGATGCCAAATTTTCACAGCAAAGAGCTTGATCGTACCTTCGACAGAATTTATTTTATCGACAGGGTAAGTGAACAACCCATTGAACATGCCCATTCCGGACAAATGCCTATGGGAGGCATGGGTCAATCACCCGGAGGCAAAGTAGAATCGGAACAAAAAAGCAGCATTTCGCTCGATAAATCAGGCGATGAAGTTACCATTGCCGACATTTATGCCAATCCAAAAAATTTCGAAGGAAAAGAATTCGAAATCAGAGGTGTTGTTACAAAGGTGAACAAAGAGATTATGGGCAAAAACTGGGTACACCTGCAGGACGGAACCAGCAACGATGGCTCGTTCGATTTGACTGTAACCACCCAGGCTTTGCCGGAAGTGAACGAGGAAATTACGTTTAAAGGTTCGTTCACTCTTGAAAAAGATTTTGGCGCCGGTTATTATTACGACGTCATTATGGAAGATGCCGTTTTAGTCTTTAAATGAGCTTATTTTAATTGTTCGAAAAATCAGGCAGTCCTGCTTTCCACCCTTCAAAAAGTTTCTCCAGCTCAGCTACTTTCTCAGGATGTTGCTCTGCCAGATTATTGGTTTCGGTCGGATCGTCTTCCAGGTTGTACAAATCCCAGGGATTATCGAGCCCCTCTTTTACAATTTTCCATTGTATGATCTGCATCTGCATCTGTTCCTGCGACCCAAAACCCTTCTTCTTTAAGAATATCTAAGGTTTGTGATAAATTTGTTACTTTTATTAAAGGAACAGTTAGTGCGGCTCCAACGCTAACTCGCATTACTGTCTCATTCATATCTACACTTCTATCTTTTGGTATAATAATACCATCCACTCCTGCAGCATCTGCTGTTCTCATGATTGCTCCTAGATTGTGTGGATCTTTTAAGTGATCTAGAACTAAAATAAACGGATTTTCTTTCTTTCTAAGCTTTAATAATAGCTCATTAAAATCGTAATACTCCCATTTCTTCAGTATTGCTATAACACCTTGATTGTTTCTTGTCTTGCTCATATTATCAATCTCATACTTACTAACATATCTTAAATCTACCATTTTTTCTGTAGCTTTATAAACTATATCTTCAATAACTTTCCCGTGTGCAGATTGTGAAATATATATTATATTAACAACATTTCTTTCTAAACCTACAAGGACTTGATTTCTACCTTCTATCTGTTTCATTGTTTCTTCTTTAGTTCTTTGAGTCTACCACAGCTCAAAGAGCCTTCATTACAAATTCCTTTAGTAACACAAGTTGGGCCAGCAGAAGAAAAAACTGTAGGAGCAACTGCTCTTACTAATTTAAGCATTTTATTAGCAAGTGTTCTGATTTCTAGTTGAGCTCTATTGCAACATCTAACCTCAAAAAAGTGTAGTAAGGACCTTGCATTCATAGTGACAATTATCTTAGTCTCTGTTGCGTTAGGTAAAACATATCTTGCATCTTCTTGAGGAACAATTTCAACAAGTTTTTGATATGTTTGTTTAGCTTTTTGCATAAAATCATCAAATATTTTTTTGGCTTTTTCATCCTTTTCAACTGTCTTTGGAGTTATAAATTCAAAATTAGTTTCATTTACATACCTTTGTGACCTTTGTGAGTAAGAAGCTATCCTATGTCTAACTAGTTGATGAGTCAACACTCTACTTACTCCAGAAATTGCAAAAGTAAAACTAGCATGTTCAAATGTAGATAAATGGCCCATGTCTCTCAGCCGCTTGACTAACTTTACTACTTCTTTATTTGATAGATCTTTATACAATTGTTCACCGTCTCTACTTGAGTAGCAGAGTCTAGCAGCTGAAGCTATTGTCCTTTCGGGATCTGGCGTGTGTGATAATAATTCTACTTTTAACATAATAAATATCCCCCAGTATTAGTTTTGCAATATCAATTCTATAACTTCTTCTAATCTTGATATGTCTTTTCTAATGTATAAATATCCCAATAATGCTTCCAATCCGGTACTATATCTATACTCTTTAACATCAGCATTCCTTGGAACACATCCACCATTAGAGTTTCTACCCCACTTGAATATTCTTAATTCTTCTTCAGAAAACTCCTCCATAATATGTTCCACTATATCTGCTTGTGAATTAGCTGAAACATAATCCAATGCTTTTTTATGAAGCTTGTTACCTTTATTTATACCTTTTGCTAATAAGTATTTTCTTACATATAGCTCTAATACAGCATCTCCCAAATATGCAACAGATTGTGCTGACAATCCACTCAATATATCTTTTGTCATTTTGTGGCTATTGTCTTTTATTAAGTTAACAATCGTCATACAGGCTATTCCTTTTTCTGATCCAATAAAGCCTAACTTTTCTGTAGTAGTAGCTTTTATATTGATATTTACTACATCTGTGTTTAAAATTTCAGAAAGCTTCAGTTTCATCTTTGCTTTATATTTATTAATTCTTGGGACTTCTGTAACAATTGTTATATCTATATGGTCAATCATATAATCACTAATTTGTACTGTATGATAAATCTCTTTTAATAATTCTTTGCTATCAATATCTTTGTACTCTTCTTTTGAGTCAGGAAACCACTGTCCTATATCACCTAAACTAAGTGCTCCCAAAATAGCATCAATCAGCGAATGTATTACTACATCCGCGTCTGAATGTCCATCGGGTCCAACTTCCGACTCAATTTTAACCCCACCTAATATACAGGGCCTATCTTTAACTAACTTATGTATATCTAAACCAAATCCAGTTTTTACCAATTAAACTCTGCCACCTTTCTGACTATGCAATTAGCAAGCCACATATCTTCTCTTGTTGTAATTTTTATATTATATCTTAAACCTTCAACTAACCTTACATCATTGTTTTTTTCAATAAAAGAAGAATCATCTGTTCCTTTTGCTTTTGGCTCGATTAGGTGCCCTTTATGCTTTATGTTAAAAATCTGTGGCGTCTGTATAGCTACTAATTTTGGCCTATCTAATGTCTTATCTACAATGCCTTTATCTATCATTTTGATTGTATCTTTTATGGCAACCCCTGGTATAACTGCTCCATAAATTTTTACACTTTTGATCAGAGATAATATAAAATCTTTTGTAATAAAAGGTCTTGCTCCATCATGAACTAAAAAAAAGTCATTTTTGGAGTTTACTATTTTTAAAGCATTAGAGACAGAATCTTTTCTTTCCCTGCCTCCATTAATATACTTTATATTTTTATTAGTTACAATTTTATTAACCCTTTGCTCTAAGAAGCTACGTTCACCACTTCTATAAACACAAATAATCTCACTTACTTCTTCTATTTGATTAAATACATTCAGTGAATAATCGATTACTAAATGATCTCCTATCTCTAAGTATACTTTATTTTTATTTAAGTTCATTCTTGAACCTTGTCCACCTGCTAATATAATTGCACTTATACTCATGTTTTTCACCTAATTTGGAATTTTTGCAAAAATCATTCTACCAGCAGCAGTTTGTAAGACACTTGTTACCTCAACTTCTATTGCTTCATTCATATGATGCTTACCTTCTTCAACTACTATCATGGTACCATCATCTAAGTATCCAACACCCTGATTTCTTTCTTTACCGCTTTTAATAATAAGAACTTGCATTCTCTCGCCTGGTAAAACAACTGGCTTAACTGCATTTGCTAACTCATTTATATTAAGGACTGGGATATTGTGAACTCTGCAAACTTTATTTAAATTATAGTCATTAGTAATAATTGTAGCATCTAAAGATTGAGCTAAAGCAACTAGTTTACTATCCACCTCTTGAATCTCTGGAAAATCTCTTTCAAATATTTTCACCTGTGTTCCAAGGTGTTTTTGCATTCTATTTAATACATCCAATCCTCTACGTCCTCTATTTCTTCTCTGATTATCTTCACTATCTGCAATGTGTTGCAATTCATGCAACACAAACACAGGTATTCCAATGATACCTTCTATTATACCCGTTTCGCAAATGTCCGCTATCCTACCATCAATAATAACAGAAGTATCTAGTACTTTCACTTTTGCAGATGATGAATCTTTTTTTGATTTAATACTGCTTCTTTGGCCAAAAGTTGATGACAAGTCATCTCTTTTTTTCCAAGCAATCATTAATCCAAAGTACCCCAATATAACATTCGCAATAACTGGAAGATAAGCACCAACTATTGGTATTCTCAGTAATGGTATTGTTAAAAGATTAGCTAAGATTAAACCCGCAACTAGTCCTCCAATACTTACAGCAATGTCTATCATTGGAGTTTTTTGAAATTTTAAATCTACAGCGTCTACAACGTAAACAATCTGTTGGAAAAAATATGGAGATATTAGATATAGTATAATTGCTATAATAAGGCCACCCAGTGCACTAACACCAACTACCCATAAATCAGTTGCTCCAATTTCTAATAAGCTTAGAATCCATGGAGTTGCGTTATTTGTTAATTGATATCCTAAGAGTAATCCTAGGAGAGCTATTAAAAATCGCACGAGTTTCACTATATCACCTCATTTCGTATACAAAGTACATTATAAATGATATTTATTCATAATAAAAGAAATATATCGATTATCGAATTATTTTATCTATAAAAGTTTAATACATATCTATTATACATCTAATATTAGTAAGATTAGTGAAATAAAGCAATAAATTTTCAAAATAATTGACATACCCTAAAGATGATAAGTATAATTTTAATAAGTATTGGGATGAGAGGTGGAATTATGAAAAAGACAGATTGCTCTAAGTTCCAAGAAACAGTAGATGAGAACTTAATCAGGCATCGGAGTGTTTTAGACATTACATCAAAGCTACAAGAAGCAAATGCAAGGTTGAACCGAGCAATAGCAAAAGCAGCGACTAGCTGTGGGTGCATCAAAATTAACAGCGAACTCAGTGAAATACCTGAAGAGATTAGTTCATACCATGAACTTAAAGACTATATGGATAACCATCTGGAAGGTAATCTTTGTTCTTCTTGTAAAGAGACTATAGAAAGCGAAATGGGTAGAAGCTTGTTCTATTTTTTTGCACTAATTAACACATTTGATATGGATTTTAACGATATTATTGAGAAAGAACAAGAACGCATGGATACATTTGGGATTTATAGACTTTCATAAGTACTTAAACCGGCTATTTTCTTAGCCGGTTTATTTCTTTTATTGCTTGAGATATATCACTAACTGGTATTATTTCTATTGATGAGTTTACACGTAAGTTATCCATACTTTGTTCTGGTATTAAACACTTTTGAAAACCCATTTTCTCTGCTTCTGCTATTCTTAGACTTATTTGATTAACATTCCGAATTTCTCCAGTTAATCCGACCTCACCAACCGCAACCAATCTTGGATCAACTGGAATATCATGTAAGCTAGAAAAAATTGATATTGAAATTGCCAAATCTGCTGCAGGTTCATTTACTTTTATACCACCAATAGCATTTACATAAGCATCTTGTTGGCTTAAGTATACTCCCCCTTTTTTCTGAAGTACTGCCATCAACATAGCAACTCGGTTATAATCAAGCCCATTTGTCATCCTTCTAGGATTTCCATAAGCGGTTTCAGTCAGTAGTGATTGTATTTCAACTAAGACAGGCCTAGTGCCTTCTAGTGCAGCTGTAACTGTTGAGCCTATTGTCGCTTTACCTCTTCTCTTTAACAAAACGGCAGAAGGGTTTTCTACTTCTAATAATCCGTTTGCTTCCATAGTAAATACACCAATCTCATTTGTAGAGCCAAATCTATTTTTAACTGCTCTTAAAACCCTAAAAGCATTTTGGCTATCTCCTTCAAAATATAAAACACAGTCAACCATATGCTCTAATACCCTTGGACCAGCTATAGAACCTTCCTTTGTAACATGTCCAACGATAAAGAAAGATGTATCATTAGTTTTGCCAAACCTTACCATTTGCCCTGCACACTCTCTAACTTGGCTAACAGTACCAGGAGCAGAACCCAAATCTTCACTAACCATTGTTTGAATAGAGTCAACTATTACTATTTGTGGTTTTAGCTGTTTCACGTGACTTAATAAAATATCAACATCAGTTTCAGCTAAAAGAATAATCTCTTCATTAGCGCCATTTAGTCTTTCTGCTCTCATTTTAACTTGCTGTAAAGATTCTTCACCTGTTGTATATAAAACTTTTAAACCATTTTTTGATAAAGAAATCGCCATTTGTAACAAAAGTGTAGATTTACCTATGCCCGGTTCCCCACCTATTAAGATCATTTCGCCAGGGACTATTCCCCCACCTAAAACCCTATTGAGTTCTTTAATACCACTACTAAATCTTATTTCATTCCCAGACTGTAGTTGATTCAAAACAGTAGGTTTGCTTTTATGACCAGCCATATGAGTAGTGCTTTTTTTGGATTTTCCTACCTTCATTTCAACTAAAGTATTCCAACTGTTACAGGCACTACACCTTCCAGACCATCTTGGAAATTCTGCTCCGCACTCATTACACATATAAACTGTTTTTTTCTTAGCCATAAAATCACTCCCAAAATCATTATATCTTTTTTTCACTTAAAAAGTAAGACAAAAAAAAGATGGGCATAAAACCCATCTTTTGAGAAACATTCTATTCTACTTCAAATTTGAACTCATTATTATCTTTATCAGCACTTATTGTAACTTTACTACCTTCTTGAACCTCTTTAGCTAAAATCATTTCTGAAAGTGGATTCTCAATTTTCCTTCTGATTATTCTTCTAAGTGGCCTTGCGCCATAATCAGAATCATAACCTTGATCAACTAATAAGTTTAGACCAGATTGATCTATGTCTATCTCAATTTCCATTTCGCTTAATCTTTCAAAAAGATCTTCCATCATGAGATTGACTATTTGCTCTAAGTGTTCTTTTTCAAGCATATGGAAAACGATAACCTCATCAAGTCTATTAATAAACTCAGGTCTAAAACGTTTTCTCATTTCACTTAAAATGTCCTTTTTCATCTCATCATATCCACTATCTGAATTAATTTCTTCAGCTTTAAATCCAAGTTTATTTTTCATACCTAATTCTTGAGCACCTATATTTGAAGTCATAATAACTACGGTATTTCTAAAGTCTACTACACGACCTTGTGAGTCTGTTAGTCTTCCGTCCTCTAATACCTGTAGTAAAATGTTAAATACTTCAGGATGAGCCTTTTCAATCTCATCTAATAAAACTACCGAATAAGGTCTTCTTCTAACACTTTCAGTTAACTGTCCACTTTCCTCATATCCGACATATCCTGGAGGTGCTCCAACTAATCTAGAGACATTAAATCTGTCCATGTACTCGGACATATCTATTCTAATCATAGCATCTTCTTCACCAAATAGAGCTTCTGCTAAAGTTTTTGCAAGTTCAGTTTTCCCTACACCTGTTGGTCCTAAGAAGATAAATGAACCGATAGGTCTTTTTGGATCTTTAAGACCAGATCTTGCTCTTCTAACTGCTTGTGATACAGCTTTTATTGCTTCATCTTGTCCTATTACCCTTTCATGTAAGACATCTTCTAAGTTTAAGAGTTTTTCTGTTTCTGATTGCTCCATCTTTGATACTGGGATACCAGTCCACTCAGAAACTATCATTGCAATATCCTCAGAAGTAACTTTTGTATCATTTGATGCTTTCTCTTTTTCCCAGTCTTTTTTAAGATCTTCTAACTTTTTGCTATACTCTTCTTCTTTATCCCTAAGTGTCGCTGCTTTTTCAAAGTCTTGTTCTTCTATAGCTGCCATTTTGTCTGATTTAATTTTAGATAATTCTTGTTCTATACCAGTTAAATCTGGTGGAATAATAGAATTTGCTAATCTAACTTTAGAAGCAGCTTCATCAACTAAGTCTATTGCTTTATCAGGCAAAAATCTATCGGAGATGTATCTGTCTGATAGGTTTGCTGCACTTTTTAAAGCTTCATCTGTTATCTCTACTTTGTGATGTGCTTCATACTTATCTCTAATACCTACAAGTATTTCATAGGTTTCATCTACACTAGGTTCATCGACATCTACTGGCTGGAATCTTCTCTCCAGCGCTGCATCCTTTTCAACATGCTTTCTATATTCATCTAAAGTTGTCGCACCTATCATTTGAAGTTCGCCTCTTGCTAAAGCAGGCTTTAACATGTTAGAAGCATCAATTGCTCCTTGAGCACCACCTGCTCCTACCATTGTATGCAACTCGTCAACAAATAAGATTGTATCTTTAGATTCTGTTAACTGATCTATAACTTTTTTCAATCGATCTTCAAACTCACCACGATATTTTGTCCCAGCAACTAATGCTCCCATATCAAATGCAAATACTCTTTTATCCTTTAATAACTCTGGTACTTGTCCATCTGCAATTCTTTGAGCCAACCCTTCAACTATCGCTGTCTTGCCAACGCCTGGATCTCCTATCAAAACAGGATTGTTTTTTGTTCTCCTTGATAGTATTTGTGTTACTCTTGCTATTTCCTTTTCTCTTCCTATAACAGGGTCTAACATTCCTTTTTTTGCTGCTTTAGTCAAATCTCTGCCAAAGTTCATAACACTATCCTCAGACTGTGCCATATTCTGCCCTAATCCTTGTTGCTGTGGAGCTGATTGAAGTAGTTTCATTAGCTCTTGTTTAATTTTTTGTTGATCCGCACCCAAATCTTTCATTATTCTAAGAGCTACACCTTCACCTTCATTTATTAAACCCATAAGCAAATGTTCTGTACCAATATGGCTATGATTTAACTTCTGAGCAGCTAATGTTGCTAACTCAAAAACCTTCTTAACTCTAGGTGTTATTGCTATAGCTTGAGGTGGCATTTTATTACTCTTTGTACTTTCTTGTCCTAATCCTATCATTTCGAGCACTTTTTTCTTAACTCTATCATAAGTTAGGCCAACACTTTTTAAAGCTTTTGATGCTAGTCCTTCTTCAATTGCGATTAAGCCAATCAATAGATGTTCTGTACCTATAAGATTGTGATTCATCATATTTGATTCTTCTTGTGCTTTCATTACGACTTTTCTTGCTGTTGAAGAAAATCTGTCAATCATTTAGTTCAACTCCCTTTAACTTTTCTCTTAATATTCTAGCTCTAAAGATATCTCTATCAGAAGAGCTCATTCCTTCTTTAATCTCTTTTTCTAATGATGCAGGTTGAATTTTATAAATCAATTCATTAATCAACTTAATATTAATTTCTTTTAACAACTTCATTTCAAACCCTATTCTTAAATCTGATAGTAGCTTCATAGCCTCTCCACTACTAATTTTTTTACTATACTTTAATATTCCTAAAGCTCTACCTACCTGATCTTCTATGGTGAGGTTGTACTCATCTTTTAGATATTGTCTAGCTTTTTTTTCTTGCTCTACTAAGCTTGTAATAATGTTGTTTAAATTTGATATTATTTCTTCTTCGTTTCTTCCAAGTGTTATTTGATTGCTGATTTGAAACATATTACCTAGTGTTTCACTACCTTCACCATAGACTCCTCTTGCTACAAATCCAAGTTTAGCAATTGCATTTAGTGATTTTGATATATTATTAGTTATGACCAATGCAGGCAAATGTAACATCACTGAAGCTCTTAAAGCTGTACCTATATTAGTGATACATGAAGTCAAATAGCCAAGTTGAGAATCATATGCATATTTTACTTTTGACTCTAAAAATACGTCTAGCGCATTCGTTTCATCATAACATTCATTTAACTTCAATCCAGGTTTTATTGACTGTATTCTTAGATGGTCCTCTTCATTAATCATCACACTTAAGCTCCCTTTATCATTAACTAAAAGGCCTGTGTTAATATCATTTATTTTCGCAAATTGAGGGCTTATCAATCTTTTGTCAACTAAATTTTGCTTGTCAATATCACTATATTCTTGGATATTAATGCTTTTCATTTTTTCATCATTATTAAATATTTTATACAAAGAATCTCTTAAAATTAAACTATCATCTCTTGATATTTTTGAAGGAAAAGAAAAATCTGCTAGATTTCTAGCAATTCTAATTCTACTACTAACAACTATACTATCTTTATCACTAGCAGAATCTATCCAAGCACTTTTTACTTCTTGCATTACTTATCCCCCTCAATTTCTTTGATTTCATCTCTTATCTTTGCAGCATCTTCATATCTTTCACCTATAATTGCAATTTGTAATTTATCTTTTAGTTTTTTTAATTTGTGTATTTTTTGTAATCCTTCAAGTGGAGGAGTATGTCCTTGATGTTCAGTATGCCCATGAATCTGCCTAATCATAGGCATCAATCTGTCTTTAAATGCTTCATAGCATTGATCACACCCAAGCCGGCTTGTCTTTCTAAAATCACTCCAAGTCATATTACACTTATCACATGTAGGTTCTGTTAATTCTTGTTCGTAAACATGCTTTGTAGGGTTGAATCCCATGAAACTAGTTAAAAAATCTGATACTGAAAAACCTTGATTGCTAAATGAGAATGCATTTTCTTCTTTTGCACATTGCTCACAAAGGTATATTTCTTGTTTATTTCCATTAATAATCCTAACAACCTTAACTGATGCTTCATTTATATTGCATCTTTGACACTTCATCTTTCCACCTCCATTAACTCAATATAGAACTTATTATTGATTTAAGCATTCTACTCCTTAAATGATTAGCATCTTTACCACTTATACCAAGGATTGAATCACTAACCAATGGTCTGAGAATTTTAAACTCCTCTTGTGTAATAATATCTCTTTCATATAGATTTTTTAGCAAAAGCCTTGCTGTCTTTTCAGTTATTTCATTTCCAATTTTTTTATATATTTGATCGTCTATTGATTTTTCAATTATTCTAATAAAGCCACCTCCACCCCTAACGCTAACTACATGATAACCATTAGAGGGTGTAAATCTAGTCTTTAGAACATATGTTATTTGAGAAGGTACGCAGTCAAATTTCTCAGCCAGTTCCTTTCTTCTCAACTCTAATTGTCCTTGTGTTTCTTCTAGCTCTTTCTGTATATATCTTGCAATAAGATCCGCCATTGTTGCCATTGCTAGCACCTCCTTGACCTTCCTTAACCTTTTGACCTTCTTTGACTATATTATATGACTACAGAAAATTAATTTCAAGACAGTTTTGACTTTTCCTGACTTTTGTTTGTAAAAATTTTATAAAAATTGCCAGAGCAATGATTTGACTTGCTCTGGCAATATAATTTATTTCTATTCTTCTTTCTTACTTTCTTCTACAATTTTTTCAGATATTGAACTAGGAACCTCATCATAATGAGAAAACTCTAGCTTAAATAAACCACGGCCTTGTGTCATAGAACGAATATCTGTTGCGTATGATGACATTTCAGCTAATGGTACTTGTGCTTTAATTGTTTGAGTACGTCCAGAAGGCTCCATACCCATAATTCTGCCTCTTTTTTTATTTAAGTCTCCCATTATATCACCCATGTAATCATCTGGGATAGTAACTTCTAAATTATAAATTGGCTCTAATAATACTGGTTTTGCTTGTAAAAATCCTTTTTTAAATGCTTGGCTAGCAGCAATCTTAAAAGCCATCTCAGAAGAATCTACGTCATGATAAGAGCCATCTTTTAAGTCAACTTTTACTTGAACTACAGGGTAACCTGCAACAGGCCCTTCATCCAAAGTCTCTTTAATTCCTTTATCAACCGCTGGTATATATTGTCTAGGAACTGATCCACCAAAGATTGAATCAACAAACTCATATTCTTCGCCATTTGTAAGTGGCTCTAAGTCCATAACAACATGCCCATATTGCCCTTTACCACCAGACTGTTTCTTATGCTTATACTCTGTTGTAATTTTTTTCTTAATAGTTTCTCTATATGGAACTTTTGGAGCTTTTAGATTAACATCTACATCAAATCTTTCAGCTAATCTGCTCTTAATAATTTCTAGATGCATTCCACCCATACCAGAAACGATAGTTTCTTTAGTTTCTCTATTTCTTTCAGTAACGAAAGTAGGGTCTGCTTCTTGTAACCTTGCTAATCCAGTACCTATCTTCTCTTCAGAACCTTTTGATTCTGTTTCAATTGCTTTAGATATAATAGGTTCTGGGAAATCTATCTGTGGCAATACCAACTTACTTCCTTCTTCAACTAAAGTATCATTAGTATCTGTATCATTTAATTTTGCAACACCACCGATATCTCCCATATGTATTTCTTTTAAATTTTCTTGTTCTTTACCTGTAACTACAAATACAGAACCAAGTCTTTCCTCTTGTTCTTTATTAGGATTATAGTATTCAGTGTCAGATTTAATAGATCCTGAATAAACTTTGAAAATATTGATTTTTCCAACATAGTCATCTGACATAGTTTTAAATACTAATGCAGCATCTTTACCATTAGCTTCTTCATAAGGTTTAGGCTCTGGCATGAGCTCAACAATTGAATCCATAATAGGTTGAACTCCAATATTTGCAGTTGCTGCTGTTGGGAATACAGGTACTACTAATCCATCCTTAACCGTTTGTTTAAGTGCTTCTATTAGAGTCTCTTCAGGAATATCTTCACCTTCAAGATACATCATCATTAACTCATCATCTTGTTCTACTACTGATTCTATAAGTTGAATTCTAAAATCTTCAACTTCGTCTAATAAATCAGCTGGTGGATCTATCTCTTTTACATCTCTTCCATCACCAACAAATTCGTAAGCTTTATTTGTCATGATATTCAAAACGCCTTTGAAATCGTCCTCTTTACCAATAGGCACATATAATGGAACAATATTGTTACCATATTCATCTCTTAAGTCTTGAATAACCTTAAAGTAGTTAGCATTTTCTCTGTTTAGTTTATTTACAATAATAATTCGAGGCAACTTATACTCATCTGCATACTGCATAACAAGCTCTGTTCCTACCTCTATTCCCGAAACACCACAGACTACTACACCTGCTGCATCTGCTACATGCAAAGCTGCTTTAACTTCACCTACAAAATCGAAATAACCTGGTGTATCTAAAACATTTATTTTGTGTTTTTTCCATTCACATGGGACTACTGCTGTTTCTATTGAAATAGTCCTTTTCTTCTCTTGATTTGTAAAATCTGAAACTGTATTCCCATCTTCTACTCTGCCTAAACGAGTAGTAGCGCCACTATTATAGTAAAAAGCTTCTGTTATTGAAGTTTTACCCGCCCCACTGTGCGAAATTAGGGCAATATTGCGGATTTTATCAGTTGTATAAGCTTTCATTCCAGCTGCCTCCTTAAAATAACCTTTTAAATACGTACCTTATATATTTCTAGATACTATATCGTATTCCTTCTTTTAAATTTAATTTTCTACACTATAATTAGGTGCTTCTTTTGTAATTTGAACATCATGTGGATGACTTTCTCTTAAACCTGCTGCTGTTATCTGTATGAATTTAGATTTTGTTTGTAAATCTTTTATAGTTTTAGTTCCGCAGTATCCCATACCAGATCTTAATCCACCAATTAATTGATATATTGTATCATGTAAAGCACCTTTGTATGCTACTCTACCTTCAATGCCCTCGGGGACAAATTTAGATGTATCAGACTGGAAGTATCTATCCTTACTTCCTTCTTTCATTGCACCCAATGAACCCATGCCTCTATAAACTTTAAATGTTCTGCCTTTATAAATCATTGTTTCTCCAGGACTTTCCTCAGTTCCTGCTAGCAAACTTCCCAACATAACGCTATCGGCACCTGCAGCTATAGCTTTGACTATATCACCACTATATTTAATACCACCATCTGCAATAATTGGTACGTTATATTTTTTTGCTACTTGACTACAATCATATACAGCTGTAATCTGAGGGACTCCTATTCCTGCAATAACCCTTGTCGTACATATAGAACCTGGACCTATCCCTACTTTAATCCCATCTGCTCCAGCTTTTATTAAAGCTTCTGTTGCTTCTGCTGTAGCTACATTTCCAGCTATTACATCAATACCTGGATATCTCTCTTTAACGTATTTTACTTGATCAATAACACCTTGATTATGCCCATGAGCTGTATCAACTACAATAGCATCTACTCCTGCTGCTACTAAAGCATCTGCTCTATCTATAGAATCTTTTCCAGTACTAATGGCAGCACAAGCTCTTAATCTACTCTGTGAGTCTTTAGTAGAATTTGGATATTTCTTTGCTTTTTCAATATCCTTGATAGTTATAAGTCCTTTAAGTTCATAGTTTTTATCTACTAGGGGCAATTTTTCAATCTTATGTTTTTGTAAAATGGCTTTAGCTTCTTCTGGTGTAGTTCCTATTGGAGCTGTAATTAACTCATCTTTAGTCATTACCTCTGAAATTATTCTGCTCATATCTTCTTCAAATCTCATATCTCGATTGGTAATTATACCAACAAGTTTTTTGCCAACTGTTATTGGCACACCAGATATCCTGTATTTACTCATTAACATCTCCGCATCTGCTAAAGTATGATCTGGTGATAAAAATACAGGATCTACAATAACCCCATGCTCGCTTCTTTTAACTTTATCAACCTCTTCAGCTTGTTTCTCAATGCTTAGATTTTTGTGGATCACACCTATTCCACCAACCCTTGCCATTGCGATAGCCATTCTTGCAGTTGTAACAGTATCCATTGCAGCACTGATTATTGGAATATTTAGTTCAATATTTCTACTAAATCTAGTCTTTGTAATAGCTTGATTTGGCAATACTTTTGAATGAGCTGGCACTAATAATACATCATCAAATGTTAAGGCTGTTTTAACAAACTTATCTTTTCGCTCCATCATATCTGCCTCCCTGATTTTAATTGCCTTATTATAACATAATTAATTTATAAATAAATATAATATTAATTAATTTTTCTCACTTTTATGCCTGCTTCTTCAAATAACTCTTTTGACAATTGGTCCATATAGTCAGAAACGTAAATTACTTCTTTTATTTGTGCATTAATTAACATCTTCGCACAAACTGAACAAGGAAAAGTTGTGCAATATAACTTGCTTCCCTTTATACTAACACCTGCCAATGCAGCTTGTATAATAGCATTTTGTTCAGCATGCAATCCACGACATAGTTCGTGGCGTTGTCCAGATGGAACATTCATTTGTTCTCTTATACACCCTACTTCTGAACAATGTTTTAATCCTGTAGGTGCACCATTATATCCAGTGGCTAAAATTCTTTTTTCTTTAACAATAATGGCTCCTACTTTTCTCCTCAGACAAGTACTTCTTTCTGCTACTAGTTTAGTTATCCCAATAAAGTATTGATCCCAATCTGGTCTTTCTATCATTTTGTACCAAATAGCCTATCTCCAGCATCACCTAAACCGGGCACAATATATCCGTGATCATTTAACTTTTCATCCACTGCTGCAACATAGATATCTACACCTGGACATTCTTCTTTTATAAACTTTACTCCCTCAGGAGCAGCTATTAAAACCATGAGTTTGATTGATTTAGGAGATGATTCTTTAAGTCGTTTAATAGTTGCTGCTGCAGAACCGCCTGTTGCTAGCATTGGGTCAACAATTACAACTTCTCTTTCAGATATATCTCTTGGCATCTTATAATAATATGATACCGGCTTTAGAGTTTCTGGATCCCTATATAAACCTATATGGCCAACTTTAGCGTACGGTACGAGTTTTAGAAATCCCTCAACCATTCCTAATCCAGCTCTTAATATGGGTACAACTGCTAGTTTTTTCCCTGCTAATACTTTTGATTTAGTCTTACAAATAGGAGTTTCAACTTCACAATCAACTAACTCCAAGTCTCTAGTTGCTTCATATGCCATTAAAGTAGTTATCTCTTCAACTAAATCTCTAAAATTTTTGTTTCCAGTATTTATGTCTCTTAAAAATGTAAGCTTGTGTAAAATTAAAGGATGATCCATTACGTGTAATTTTCCCATTATTAACCTCCATTTTATGATATAAGCCCGCCTAAAAAGGCGGGCTTTTCTATTACAAAATTAAATGCAGTTATTATGCATAGAGTGGAAATCTATTGCATAAATCTTTTACTCTTTTAGAAACTCCAGCCAAAGCAGCTTCATTTCCAATGTTCTCTATTGTATCTGCTATCATATTTGCAATTTCTTTCATTTCTTCAACGCCCAAACCTCTTGTCGTCATTGCTGGTGTACCAATTCTAATTCCACTAGTCACAAATGGACTTTCTGGATCATCTGGTATTGTATTCTTATTGGTTGTTATACCAACATCATCAAGAGCGCGTTCTAATTTCTTACCTGTTAAGCCTTTACTTCTTAAATCCAGTAGTAGTAGGTGATTATCTGTTCCACCAGAAACTATATCAATTCCTCTCTCTTTGAGAGCTTCACCTAATACTTTTGCGTTTTCTACCACCCTTTTACTATACTCTTTGAAATCAGGTGATAAAGCTTCTTTGAAAGATACTGCTTTAGCAGCTATAACATGCATTAGTGGTCCACCTTGAATTCCTGGGAAAATGATTTTATCAATTTTTTTAGCATATTTCTTCTTACAAAGAATCATTCCACCTCTAGGGCCTCTCAAAGTTTTATGTGTTGTTGTTGTTACAAAATCAGCGTAAGGCATTGGACTCATATGTAAGCCTGTTGCTACTAAACCAGCAATGTGTGCCATATCAACCATAAGATAAGCATCTACCTCATCTGCAATTTCTCTAAACTTTTTAAAATCAATTTCCCTAGAATAAGCAGATGCCCCTGCTAATATCAATTTTGGCTTAGCCTCAATTGCTTTTTCTTTTAATTCTTCATAATCAATTCTACCAGACTCCGCATCTACACCGTACGCTACTATGTTATATAGCATCCCTGAGAAGTTAACTGGAGAACCATGTGTTAGATGTCCACCATGGTCTAAACTCATGCCTAAAATGGTATCTCCTGGTTCTAACATAGCCATGTATACTGCCATATTAGCTTGTGAACCCGAATGTGGCTGAACATTTGCATGTTCTGCATTAAATAATTCTTTAGCTCTATCTCTTGCTAAATCCTCAGCTACGTCTACATATTCACATCCACCATAATACCTTCTGTTAGGATAACCTTCTGCATATTTGTTAGTCATTATACTTCCCTGAGCTTCTAAAACTGCTCTGCTGACGAAGTTTTCACTAGCAATTAATTCAATCTTATCTCTTTGTCTTCCTAACTCATTCTCTATTGCTTTTGCAATAGCAGGATCAACGCTTTCTAAATAATTCATTCAATATTCCTCCTGTGATTTAATTTTCTATATTTATTATTTTATTTACTCTTCTTTGATGTCTTCCACCATCAAAAGTAGAATCTAAAAATGATTTTACTAATTCCTTTTGTAGTTCAATACCAAGTACTCTACCACCTAAACACAATATATTACCATCATTATGCCTTCTTAGCATTTTTGCAGAATATGTATCTCTAATACTAGCAGCTCTAATACCCTCTACTTTATTTGCTGCAATAGCCATTCCTATTCCTGTACCGCATATCAAAATACCTAAAGATTGGTTCTCTACTACTTTCATTGCAACTTCTTTTGCAACATCAGGATAATCTATAGAGTTCTCACTGTGAGTGCCCATATCAATTACTTCATACCCAAGATTAGCTAAAAATGGTACCAATTCTTGTTTCGTTTGATAACCTCCGTGGTCAGATCCTATAAAGATTTTTCTGCTCAATTTATTCAACTCCATATTTTCTATTAAACCCTACCCTATTATACCGTATGTAATAATTCAGGGCAAACTCTCTTATAATTTTTTTATCTTATCAATAACTTTAATAATTGCCTTAACTAGCTCATTATAAGTCTCTTCATACAGAGCAATTTCCCCTCCAAAAGGATCTTTTAAATCAAAGTTATTTCCATAAGCAAATTTATTAATTGTGAATATCTTATTTTTATCAACTCCATAATTATCTAAAACAAAAGTCTTATGATAATTAGTCATCGTTAAAATCAAGTCATACTCATCAATATTGTCAGGGATTCTTTTTGATTCATGTTTAGATAAGTCTATCCCTATATTGTCTAAAACAGCAATTGCTTTTTCATTAGCTTTTTGTCCATTAATTGCAAATATGCCTGCTGAATCAACTTCCCAATCATTCATGTTTTCTTTTTTTATCACTTCTTTTGCAATTGCTTCAGCCATACTGCTTCTACAGGTATTACCTGTGCAAACAAATAAGAGCTTTTTCATGTATATCCTCTCCTTTAATCTATACTATAATATCAGAGGCTTTTTCAATTCTATTCATAATTGCATATCCCAAACCCTTTTTTGGAACTTGGTGTATTATAATTTCCTCTATGTTTTCTTCATCACATTCCCTAAAAAAAGAATAAAGGTTTTGGGCATAATCAAATAATCTATCTTTTCCAACTACCTCTCTATATTTAGAAAACAAATCTTGATTTATTAAATATTTAAAACCAAAAAAAGCTTGTCTTTTTTCCGCTGCAATTAGTTGTTTAATTTTACTCTTAATCTCACCATTGCTAGTGCCTTTAACTAATGTAATCTTGGCATTTGGATGGTAATGAGGATGTTTCATCCCTGGAGAGAGTGGAGTGTCAGTATTATCAATCTCCCCATCCTTTACTAAAGCAACCTCTTGAAGCATTTCTTTAGTTATAGCTCCTGGCCTTAAGATTATTATATAATTATCTAAAACTTTAGCAACTGTACTTTCCAGTCCAAATTGAGAATTACCTCCATCAATAACAAGAGGGATCATCCCATTGAAATCTTTAAAAACATGTTTAGCAGAAGTTGCACTTGGTCGACCTGATATATTAGCACTTGGAGCAGCTATAGCTAATCCTGATATTTTTATTAGATCTCTTGCTATAGGGTGGGCTGGCATTCTGATTGCAACAGTATCTAATCCTGCTGTTACATTTTTAGGCATACTTGATTTAGCTTTTAAAACTATTGATAGTGGTCCTGGCCAAAATCTTTCAGCTAATTTATTTTCAACATCATTCATTGGATAAGTAATATCTTCAAGCTGATCTATATCGTGAATATGTACTATTAAAGGATTATCCTCGGGTCTTTTTTTAGCCTTGAAAATTCTGCTAACCGCTTCTTTTGACAATGCATTAGCACCTAATCCATAGACAGTTTCAGTCGGAAACCCGATAACATAATTTTTTTTTAGTAATTTAGCTGCATATTTCATGGTTTTTTCTGTAGGTTTAAGTATTTTAGTATCCATAAAATCTTCCTTCTTTTTTAAACAAGCCGCAATGAAACATCAGCTGCAACAACTTCTTTTACTTCTTTATCTTTTTTTATTATTAAAGCACCTAAAGGATTAATATCTAGAGCTTTTGCATAGTAAGGTTTTTCGCCACTAGCCGGTATTACTTTAACCTCTTTACCTAAAATATTATTGTTTTGTCGCCATAAATCAAGTATTTTATTTCTATCTTGGTGTAAAATATTTTTATATTCGTCAATATAATAGATCAATTTTTCAAATAGCTTGTTAATATCTACTTCACTATTTTGTTGTGAAACACTTGTAGCAATATCAATTGTTTCATTATAAACATTTAAGCCAATACCAATTATAAGATAATCTTTTTTTAGAGTTATCAAATCTATTGCTATTCCCGCCATTTTTTTATTTTTATAAAAAATATCATTAGGCCATTTTATATCTGACATGACACTGAATTCTTTTAAGCATTTATTTATACACACAGCACTCATCAAAGAATAAAGAGGATATGCATCCCTAGTTATATTAGGCACTGTGATATATGAAACCCAAATACCACCTTTTTCTGAAACCCATTCTCTTCCTCTTCTACCTTTTCCACCGGTTTGTTTTTTGGATAACAAAATAGTCCCTTCAGATAGTTGATCTTTTCTAAGAATTCTTTTTGCTTCAGTCATAGTAGAGTCAATATTTTCATAATAAAAAAGCCGGTTACCAAAATTTCCTAGCAACCAACTTTTATCTAAGTTATTATTTCTTGTCATAAGCTATATCTATACTAATATCCAGTGAAGAATAACTGTGAGTTAAGCTGCCAGAGGAAATAAAGTCCACTCCAGTATTTGCAACATCTTTAATATTAAGCTCTGTGATATTACCTGATGCTTCAACTATAGCTCTATCACCTATTAACTTAACTGCTTCTTCCATATCTTCTATGTTCATGTTATCCAACATTATAATATCTGCACCAGTGGTTAAAGCTTCCTTTACTTGCATAACGTTTTTTACTTCTACCTCTATTTTTGTTGTATGTCCAACAGCTCTTTTAGCTGCTGCTACTGCATTTTGGATTCCATTACTTACTTCTATATGATTGTCTTTTATTAAAATACTACTTGATAAATCAAACCTATGGTTTCTTCCCCCACCAACCTGAACAGAGTATTTTTCTAAAACTCTTAAACCAGGAGTAGTTTTTCTAGTATCAGTCAAATGGCAGTCAAAATATTTTATTAACTCTGACATGTTTCTTGTTTTTGTTGCTATGCCTGACATTCTTTGTAAAAAATTTAATGCAACTCTCTCACCAGTTAAGATTGAACTAGCTTTACCAGTAATCTCGGCTAAAGTAGTTCCTTTCTTGACTTCTGATCCTTCTGACTTTAAAATCTCTACTCGCACATTATCATCAATAATTCTATATACTTCTTTCACTAAAGGCATCCCCGCTAATACACCATCTTCTTTTGCATGTACAATTGCTTTAGCAGATAAGTTCTCTGGAATAATAGCTGTTGTAGTCAAATCACCATTGCCTATATCTTCAACCAATGCTCTTCGCACTATTGGCTCAATGATTATTCTATTTAACATAATTTTACCTCCTAATAATATCAGAAACCAAATATTGACTGGATCTTTGTGGATAATCAATCCTGTAGTGACTACCTCGGCTCTCTTTCCTCCAAAGAGCAGATCTTGTTACAAGCATTGCAGTGGTCCACATGTTTACGGTTTCAAAATCATAAGTTTCGTCTTTTTCTTTCCATATATATGGACTTAGTTCACTTAGTTCTTTAAGTGCTTTAGTTAAACTTTTATCACTTCTTGTCAACCCTACATTTTCCCACATTGTTTCTTTTATTTTGCTTCTAACTTCTTTATAGCTCTTACTAAAAGTGTCTCTACTAATTTGATACCTCTTAAAATCTATTATATACTGCTTATTTTCCATTTTGCAAAAATCTTTAGCTATTCTGTTAGAAAACACTAAACCATCAAGTAAAGAGTTGCTAGCAAGTCTATTAGCACCATGTAAAGAAGCACAAGCAACTTCACCTGAAGCAAAAAGATTCTCAATTGAAGTTCTTCCATCCAAGTCTACTGAAATCCCACCCATTAAATAATGAGCTGCTGGGGCTACAGGAATTAATCCTTCGTGATTTATCCCATATTCTTTTAATTTGGTAGAAATATATGGAAATCTTTTATTGAAATCAATACCTCTTTCCTTAAGTGGGCTTGTATCAAGATATACACAATGCTTATTAGTTTTATCTATTTGGTTTATAATTTCTTTTGCTACAATATCTCTTGGTTCTAGTTCTTTCATTTTGTATTTTTCTTGGTCCATGAATCTGTGGTTATCTGAGTTTACTAATATAGCTCCCTCTCCCCTAACAGCTTCTGATATCAAGAAAGTCGGTTTATCTTCTAACTCTAGTGCTGTGGGGTGAAATTGGACTAAACCCATATTTCTCATCTCTGCTCCAGCACGAAAAGCAATAGCTAATCCATCAGATGTAGCAACAGATGGGTTTGTCGTATTCTTATATACTTGCCCTAATCCTCCTGTTGCAATTACAGTAGCATAACTAACATAATAGTTTATGTTGCTTTTTTCTTTTACTAAAACACCTACGCACTTATTATCTTTGGTTACTATATCAATAGCAAACCCATTAATTATGTTAATTAATTGATGAGAAACAACAGATTCTTGTAAGGATCTAGCTATTTCTTTACCTGTTTGATCGCCATCGCTATGCAATACTCTTCTGTGACTATGACCACCCTCTTTTGTCAAATGAAGATGTCCATCATCTAAATCAAAATGTGTACCTAAATCAATTAATTCTTTTACTAAATCTGGTCCTTCTTTGGCCATAATTTCAACAGCTTCAATATTACATAATCCTGCACCTGCATTTAGTGTATCGTTTATATGATCTTGATAAGAATCATGGAACAGATCTAAAACAGCAGCAATCCCTCCTTGAGCGTATCGGGTATTGCTTTCTTTGAAATCTTTAGTAACTATTGTAACTTGGCAACCCATGTTTGCAACTTTCAAGGCGGTATAAAGACCAGCTACTCCACTACCTAAAACTACTAATGGTGTTTTCTTAATCTCATTTATTTTAGATTTATCAATATTGATTAGATACCTATTATCCATATTAGTTGACCTCAAGCATTCTTCTTAAAGCCAATTTAGCTTTATTAGAAATCTCCTCATCCACTTCAATTAAAGGTCCTTGTGTTTTCATAACTTCTAAAACTTTTGGCAGAGTTGTCAACTTCATATTTGGGCATACCAATTTTTTACTAGCGAGTATTATCTCTTTATTTGGATTATTATTTCTTATTGGATGCAATAACCCCATCTCCGTTGCTATAATATATTGTTTATAATTTGTGTTTTTAACAAAGTCCATCATTCCAGCAGTGCTCCCAACATAATCAGCTAAATCTAAAACGCCAGGTCTACACTCTGGATGAGCAGCAACAACTGCCTCTGGATACTCTTCTCTTCTTTTAACAACATCCTCTGGCAATAAAGAATCATGAGTATTACAATATCCTGGCCATAATATAATTTTTCTGCCAGATTGTTTCGCAGCATAACTACCTAGGTTCTTATCTGGTACAAAAATTATTTCTTTATCTTCAGGGATTTGCTCAAATATTTTTACTGCATTTGATGAAGTGCAACAATAATCACTCTCTGCTTTTACTGCTGCAGTAGTATTAACATATGAAACTACTACTGCATCTGGATTTTTCTTTTTAAGATCTCTAAGTCCTTTTGCATCTGCCATTTCTGCCATAGGGCAACCAGCATTGGGCTCAGGCATATAAACTTTCTTTTCGGGAGATAAGATAGCAGCACTTTCTGCCATAAAATGCACTCCACAAAAAATTATAACTTCTGCATCACTACTTGCTGCTTCTCTAGCAAGCCCGAAAGAGTCACCAACATAGTCTGCAATATCTTGAATTTCTGGCCTTTGGTAGTAGTGAGCTAAAATAATCGCATTTAATTCTTTCTTTAGTCTGTTTATTTCTTTATAATACTGTTGTACTGTTTCATTATTCATAACTAACACCTCAAATACTGTTAATTCTTGCCTCAACTCATTTTAGCATAAGACATCTTATTGTCAATGGCAACTAAAACAGTCCAAATTATCGAGTTTTTTAAAGGAGTTATTAAATTGTTTCCAAGAGACCTTACTTTTAGATTAAAATTCATATTTATTTTGATTACAATAATTATAGTATTTATAGCAAATATTTTGCTCCTTATGTTACCCCAAACAAAAGGTTTCTTAATAGATGACTTAAACGCTAATACTGTCATGGCTTTTGATCAAATTGATTACCAATTAGAATCAGGGCATAGATTTGATTTTAAACAAGGGGGATTTATTGTACCTATAGAGAATAACAATAACCCATTAGGAATTGTCATCTATGCTTCAGGTGAAATAAACTATAAAGACAATCCATATAATACTAGTGAGACATATGTATTCTTAAGAGAAGAACAATATTATGAAATAATGGGAGAGTTATTATTATATAAGAGTGAAGAAGAATTTTTCATAGATAATGCAAATACAGCTTTTTCCAGTATTTTAGGACAAACACCTTTTATTGAAACTCCTATAGGTAAAAAATACTATCCTCTTAGTGAGGATAGCGGGCACATTGTGGCAAATATAGATGGCGAGTTCAAAAGTGTTATAGATAGAGAAGAAAACAACTTATTTTCAAAACCTACATTTTTTCTAATATCTTTTATCCATATTTTATTCTCAATAGCTATTCTATTTATTGTTGTTGTTTTAACTGATAGAAAACCTAAAGATGAACCTAATAGAAGCTTAGATTCTACCTCTATTAATGCTAAACCTTTATGGATATCTCTTTTAGTAAATTCATCTTGGCTACTGATGCTTTATCTAGGAGCAAATAAAATAACTGTACAAATTTTGTTAATGATATCTATGATCTATATTTTATATCTTTTATATGTGAATAATAAAGTAAGGTTATTTGACCTAAAACTTATTAATCATACAAAAAACACAATGTTAGCGTTACCAATAACAATAGCCCTTATTGGATTTTTGTTTTTCGGGAACACTTCTATCACTCTACAAAACATCAATATGCAGCTAACATTTAAAAATATTTTCTTATACGCTACAAATATATTGTGGATATTCTTTATGTCTTTTAGCTTTATTCCTTTGATACATTCACAGATAAATAAATCTAGGTTCCAAATTGTATCTATAATATTATATAACATAATCATCTATATTGTATTTTGCATTATAGGAAATGGTCAATTAAATGTATTTGACTATTTTAACGCCGCTATTTTTATTCCGTTGTATACTAAAATAATAAGCATATATGCAAAAAGAGTTTATAGCTTTATACCACCAGTACTTACAGTGATTTTAATAAAATTACTAATAAGTGTTATTAGGTAAAAATAACTCCAAGTGGCAAGCCACTTGGAGTATTTTTTATATCTATTTTTCTATTTTTAGAATAAGCCGACTATTGTACCGTCTTCTTTAATATCCATTTTCTCAGCAGCAGGAGTACTTGGTAATCCTGGCATTGTCATAACAGAACCAGCTAAGGCCACTACAAATCCTGCACCAGCTGAAACTCTTACGTCTCTAATTCTAATTTTGAATCCTTTTGGTGCATTAATTTTCTTAGGATCATCAGAGAATGAGTACTGTGTTTTAGCCATACAAACTGGGAAATGTCCATATCCTAGTTCCTCATAAGCTTTAAGCTTCTGTCTAGCTTTCTTATAGAAAATTACTCTATCGGCTCTATAGATTTCTTTTGCAATCTTTTCAATCTTATCTCTTAATGGTAGCTCATCTTCATATAACTGAACAAAGTCATTTTTACCAGATTCAATAACTTTAATAACCTTTTCAGCTAATTCTACTCCACCTTCTCCACCTTTAGCAAACACTTCAGATAAGGCAACTTCTACACCTAACTCTTCACATAAGTCTTCTACCATTTTTAGTTCTGCATCTGTATCAGTAGGGAATCTATTAATTGCAACAACTGGATTCATACCAAATTTCTTTATATTTTCAACATGCTGACGCAAGTTAGCCATACCTTCATTTAATGCTTCTAGATTTTCTTCGTCTAAATCACTCTTAGAAACTCCGCCATTCATTTTTAGTGCTCTTACAGTTGCAACTAATACAACTGCATCTGGTTTGAACCCTGCAAATCTAGATTTAATATCAAAGAACTTCTCAGCTCCTAAATCTGCTCCAAATCCAGCTTCAGTTACAAAATAATCAGCTAATTTTAAACCAATTTTTGATGCAACTATACTATTAGCTCCATGTGCAATGTTAGCAAATGGTCCGCCATGTATAAACACAGGAACATGCTCTAGTGTTTGAACTAAGTTTGGATTAATCGCATCTTTAAGTAATAGAGCCATAGCTCCTTGAGCATTCAAATCGCCTGCAGTTACTGGCTCTCCATCCATATTAAATGCAACAATCATTTTACTTAATCTTTGTTTCAAGTCTTGCAAGTCTGAAGCTAAACATAAAATTGCCATAACTTCAGATGCTACTGTAATATCAAAATGGTCTTCTCTTGTTACACCATTGCTACCTAAACCAACAACGATATCTCTAAGAGCTCTTTCATTCATATCCATTACTCTGTTGATTGCTATATTATTAGTATCAATCTTTAATTTATTTCCTCTATATAGATGATTATCTAACATAGCACATAATAAGTTATGAGCAGTTTGGATTGCTGGAATATCACCAGTAAAATGAAGATTAATATCTTCCATAGGGACTACTTGTGAATATCCTCCACCTGCAGCTCCACCTTTAATTCCCATACAAGGACCTAATGAAGGTTCTCTAACTGCCATCATAGTTTTCTTACCAACTTTAGCTAAAGCTTGACCTAAACCTATAGTAGTTGTTGTTTTACCCTCTCCAGCAGGAGTAGGCGTAATTGCTGTAACTAAAATTAGTTTACCATTAGGATTGTCTTTAATTCTATCCCAAATACTAAGATTTACTTTTGCTTTATAATTGCCGTATAATTGTAATTCTTCTGCATCAATACCAATACCTTTTGCTATCTCTGCAATTGGCTCCATATGAGCTTCTTGTGCTATTTGAACATCACTTTTCATCATATTACCTCCTATTAATCATTAACATTTTTATTATAACACTAAAACAGATTTAATAAAATATTTAAATAGATTATTTCATTTTGCCTATAAATTACAGTTGCCTAATTATACCCATAGGTGTTTGCTCATCAGTTTGACCTAAAGGGTTATCGTCAATGATTATTTCAACCAAGCTTCTATTAACCCCTTTTGAAGCTCCAATCACCCATGCTCCTGCAATATCATTAACATCCACAATTGTTGCAAAGCAACCTACTTCATCAGCTATTTCCTGTGCGACTTTTTCTGGTTCTTTCGGTCCTAAAACAACCATCCTATTAAAAGGTGGGATAGCATAATCGACCGGCCCATCAATTAAAGCTGCTTGCATTCCTGCTACACGATAGAAGTCTCCTTCTCGTTTAAAGATATTTTTACTAACCACATGAACACCCGCCGCAAATAATATTCTTATCAACCCACATTCTCTTATGGCCATTTCCATTGTATGCGGACATCCTAATCCAATTCCATAAGGAACTTTTCTTACATATTTAGACAAAAAATTTGCAATAAAAATAGATTTAATATATTTTAAATAAAATACTATAAAT
>CAZCFQ010000012.1:0-28057 GCA_964497955.1 uncultured Clostridiaceae bacterium | reverse complement strand
AGAGTTGTAAAATGATATACCCTTTTAATCTATTTACCTCTTGATGTTTCTCTTACAATCCAAGTCGATTATTTACTATCTATCTTCTTTAGAATCTTTTAGAAACTTTTCCTTATACTCCTTTATAGCCTGAGCAGTCTTATCAGTATATTTAGGTATACTTGCACTACTTTTAATACCCATCTTTTTCTTTATCCTCTCAAACTCTTCCAAACTCTCTTCTAATTTCTCAATTTCCTTAAGACTTACTAGCTTATCATCCATCAATATCTCTTCTCACTTTAGCATATTTAACGCTATCATTAATATTGTATTCTATCTAATATCTTCTTTAAGCTTTACATTTAACTTCTTTTGATTTAATAATATTATAACTAAAAAAATATACTTTTGATAGGATGATGGGTTGTGACTATTAAAATATTAGCTGTAGGTAGTATTAAAGAGAGTTATCTCAAAGCTGGAATTAATGAAAATATCAAAAAATTAAAGGCTAAGTTTAATATAGAGTTGATTGAAATTGATGAATATAGATTAGGAAGTAACCCTAGCCAAGCTGAGATTAAAAAGTGTTTAAAAATTGAAGCAGATACTATAAGTAAATATATAGATAATTCAGATTATACAATTATTTGTGATATTGAAGGTAAAATAATTAGTTCTAAAACACTAAAAAAGGTTTTGGCTAGTCAACTATATAATTACAAAAGAAACGTTGTTTTTGTTATAGGTAGCTCTTTTGGAATTGATCAAAGTTTGAAAAGGAAAGCTAATCTTAAACTTTCCTTTTCAAAAATGACATTTCCTCATCAACTTATGAGATTGTTACTAGTTAATCATTTAACTACAATTTTATTATAGCTTTTAAGTATTTCTGTATTTTCTTTATTTCATCCCTATTACTTTCTGACAACTTTTTAACTTTAAAAAAGGATGAAATGGCTTGGTTAAATCTAATTAGATCAAATTCTGCACTGTTTTCAATAAGGTAAGTTAGATCAATTCTGGCTTTAGCTATATCACTATAGTTAGTTTCTAAAATTTCTTTTATATCATTAAAGACTTCTTCTTTTAATATGGCTTCCTGTTTATCTAAAAAACTATTTATACTCTTCATATCTTCACTGATAAGTGATTTCTTAGCTGCATTGATGTTTTCAATCAAGTGATTGATTTTTGTTGGACCAGTTAAAGCATATTTTATATTTTTGCTATTCAGTGCAAACAATATAGCTAATTGTGTCTTTGACAATTTATATTTTTTAACCAATGGATCTAAAAACTTGCTAACTTCTTTTATATGATTATGAACTGACTTTATATATAAAGGAGGCCTTTTCTTATTTGGATTTTCAAAAACTCCTCTAGCAGTAATACTAAAAGCTACTATATTTTTATTATTAACAATCTTTTTGTAATTCAACCTATTAATAATGTTATATTCTGTCATTAAATAAGGATTATTTAAATATTTTAAGTACTCATCAATTACATTTGGAGGTAAGTGACCTAATCCAACCTCTTTTATAACTCCACTTTTTTTATAGTCCTTTAACAAACTAGTAACCTCTTTGATACTTGATGTTGAATCGTGATAGTGAATGAATAAATAATCTAAATAGTCAGTTTGAAGTTTTTTAAGACTATTATTAACCGAAGTTTGAATAGCTTCTTTAGATAAATCAAACCCCTTATCACTAACACCTACTTTTGAAGCTATCTTTACTTTAGTTCTTAAACCTTTAAGAGCTTTTCCTAAAATCAACTCACTGTCTCCATAGCTTGGAGAAGTGTCAAAATATCTAACTCCTAAACTATATGCTTTTTTTATCAACTCAATCGCTTTCTTTTCTTCTAAATAACTACCATAAGCACCACTTAAACCATAAGTACCAAAACCTAATCTTTCTATCACTATTTTCACCCCTAATAACTTTATTAACCTCATACATTTAGATATAATAATTTTTGGAGGACTAGACTATGAATATAACTATATATATTGCCACTAAAAAAATTTTACCATACATTAATAGTGGTCTTAAAGAATATATTAAGAGGCTATCAAGGTTTGGCAAAATTAAAATTAAAAGAGTAAAAAAGATTAAATCAATCGATTCTACCTTATATAATATTAGAGTTAGTAAAGCTGGAAAACTTATATCATCAGAAAAACTGGCTAAAAAATTATCAACACTTGCTCTTAAAGGAGAATCTAGTATTAGTTTTTATATTACTGATAAATCAGTAGAAGCTAATGAAACAGTAGCAATATCAAAAATGGATCTTAATAATCAAATGAAGTTACTTATTTTAGTTGAACAAATCTATCGAGCTTTTAGTATAAATGATAATATGCCTTACCATAAATAATGATTTGTTAGCTTTTTATATAAAAAATTAAATTTTTTGCTTGCTAAGAGTAAAAAAGTTTGCTATTTTAATTAAGGTTTTTATAAATTTTTGCACAAATAAGCTTAAATTTTGGCTTATTATAATGTATAATCAAGTCCTGAATTGAAATATCGTTTTATATAAGATATAATCAAATCTTGTAAAAACGTCAAGGATAATAAAAGGAGGGTAAGAAATGAGCAAAACAATACTTAATGCCCAAATGCGTGAATCAGTAGGAACTAATAAAGCTAAAAAATTACGTCAACAAAAATTGGTGCCAGGCATTCTATATGGTACTGATTACGAAAATACAAATATCGTATTCGATGAAATACAATTAGCTAAATTTTTACAAACAAACGCTAAAGGTTCTACTGCTACAGTCTTGCTAGATGGCGAAGAAATTTTTGCAATAGTTCGTGAAGTCCAGAAAGATCAAATCAAGAGAACTCCTCTACATATAGACTTCCAAGCTCTTAAGAGCGATGAGAAGATCAGAATTACTGTACCATTTGTATTTACTGGTAGAGATAAATTGGCAGAGACTTTAATCTTACAAGAGTTTGTATCTGGTGTTGAAATCCAAGTATTGCCTAAAGACCTTATCGATAGAGTTGAGATCGATATAGCCTTTAAGGAATATGGAGACACTATGACTATTGGTGAACTAGAAATTGCTCAAAACGAAGATATCGAGATTCTTTCCGATTATTCAGCACCAATTTATTCAATAATTGAAGCTGATGTATTTGAAGAGCCAGAGACTGAAGAGGAAGTTCTTGAAGAAGAAGAGACTCCAGAAGTTATTGGTGAAGAGGAAGAGACCGAAGAAGAACCAGAAGAAGAGCAAGAATAAGATAAGAAGTGCTGCACATTTGTGCAGCTTTTTTATTTTTAAATAATTTTAATTGTTTCTAAAACTGTAACAGTTCTGACACATATGCCCATTATACTAGTATTAAGCTTAAATAAAGAAAGGAAGTTTTAGAAATGAAATTTACAAAAGTGTTTGCAGTTGTCGCTCTAGTGGGGTTATTTGTTGTAGGTAGTGCTTTTGCTGCTGAGGAAGTTTCTCAATATCGAAATGGTGGTAATGGTGTAGGAATTGGTTCTACTAATATGGAAGCCGTCAGTGGTTTAACTAGTGAAGAAATTGAAGCTTATCGTAGTGAGAATTGTCCTGATGGAGTTTCAATGATAGACAACTTGAAAGAACAAGGTTTATTTGAAGAGTGGAAAGAAGCAACTTTAGCTGACTTTGAAGAAAGACTTAACTACCAAATTGAAAACGGTAGAATTACTGAAGAAGAAGCTAGTGAAATGCTAGCAAGTCTTTCAGAAAAACTAGAACAAGATCCTCCATTTAACTTTGGTTCAATTATGGGTAGAGGCAATGGAAGAAATTCTCTTAATGGATCTAAAGGATATAGAAATAGATAATTACTAAATTTTTGAGTGGGCAGTTTAGCCCACTCTTTTAATTTTAGCTCTGCTTAAATATATTTTTTGTAATACTAATGGGCCCTACTATAAAGGGTCCTCTTACGTATTATTCTAAGATATTTAAAAATTTTTATTCTTTTGACTTCATCATTAAACATTCAGTTATACCTTCTCTGTAAAGGCTTGGAATATCTCCAATTACTATATACCCTAACTTTTTATACAATCTTTTTGCATCTGGATTAAAATCAGATACTACTAAGAATAACTTTGAATATTCTGTAAAACAAATGTCCTCAACATGTTTTAAGAGCATTTTTCCTATTCCCTGACCACGATTTTTACTTTTGACAGCGATAATGTGTATATATGGATGCATATGGAAAATTCCATTAAATATAACCCATACAAATCCCTTGCAGTTGTTATTGTTATCTATTGCAATATATACATCATCTTCACTAAAACCTTCCTCTAATGCTCTTCTAGCCTTTCCCTCTTCTGAAAAATATCTTACTCCTAATTCTGAATTTACTAATGCCTCTAGGCAATCATCTATATGCTCTATGCTTCCTTTTATAATTGTAATTTCCATATTAAATACTCCTAACCTAAGTCTGTTTCACAATATTTTGCATATGCTATTTTTGTCACAAACTAAATTTTAACACACTTTCGGAGTGATTGCCTTTTATTTTTCATAACAATATATTTATAGTACTCATTTTATTAACAGAGTCTTAAAATTAAATAATTTTGGTCATAAGTTTGTTATTAACACCTATCTAGTGCTAAAATAAAAAGGCATTACTAAAGGAGGATACATTTATGTATGATAAAGAATTGTGGGAAGAATGTACTGATTTCCATCGTCATACTTGCCCTGGTTTAGCTATTGGATTTAAAGCCAGTGAATATATTAGAGAATTATGGGGAGTTAAAGCTAGTATAGATGAAGAAATTGTTTGTGTAACTGAAAATGATGCTTGTGGAGTTGATGCAATCTCTTATGTTTTAGGTTGTTCAGTAGGAAAAGGAAACCTTATATTTAGAGATCGTGGTAAGCCAGCTTACACTTTTTTCAATAGGAACACAGAAGAAAAGGTGCGTTTAGTTAAAAAACCTTCTCCCAAAGGATTATCAAGAGAACAGTCTCTTAAATATATTTTAGAGAGTAAACCCCTTGAAATTTTCCAAGTTAAACAGCCTAATTATCCAATTCCCAAAAGAGCTGCTATGTTTAGTTCTATAAATTGTCAGTCTTGCGGTGAGCCTACTAGTGAAAATAAGTTAAGGGTTCAAGATGGAAAGTTAGTTTGTTTAGATTGTTTTAATCAATATACCAGAGGTTGGTAATATTTTTAGGCAGAGATTTTTAATTCTCTGCCCTTTTTTATTGAGGTTTATCAAATAACTGATAACTAAAAATGTAATTAACTGTGTTTTCATCTACATCTAAATCTTCAATGCTTTCTAAACTATCTACCGTTGGTGCTAATATTTCATTGTTATCAGTAGTTATTAAATATGCAAATATGTTTTTAGTCCCATCAACATATTCTTTTTCATTTACTACAGAACTAGTTGTACTCTTATTAAAAATGTTCTTCATTGGCATACTATATTTACTAACACCTTCGTCTTGGACAAAAGCAACATTCCAAAAAGATTCATCCAGTTCATTAAGTTCTGTAAAAGAATAAATTATATGGTTATTATCACGATCTTTATTAACCAAAGAACCACTAGTAGTTAGTGTTTGAACCCCACTAGAATCATATTTATCAATATATATTTCAATCCAATTATATTCATCAATTTTTTCTAAAGTCATTACTCTTACTTCTTTAAACGACCCTGCTGCATTTATCAAAACTTCTTCTCTCTTAGTCAAATCTGCTTGCTTAATTAAAGTAACTTCTTCCTTGTCACTACCATTATCTTCATTTTGATTAACTTCAAATGAACAAGCTGATAAAACTAAACTCGCTATCAATAAGACAACTATTACTTTTATTTTCAAAAAAACACTCTCCTAAACTAAATAAACTTCTCAATCTCTTTTCGACCGACTGCAACTTCATTTTCCAACTTTTCTATAAATCCAGAAATATCTCTCTTAGGCTCTCTAGCATTTTCAGGACATGCTCTAATACAGGCACAACACATTATGCACTTATCTATAATTGCATCACTACTAGGGTTTTCTTTTGGGATAGCTTTCATTGGACAAACATTAGCACAAACTCCACAACTTGTGCATAAATCATTAGTAATTGAATAATTAGAACTAATTTTAGATTCTCCTTTAGGTGTCTTGCCAGGCATACTAACTTCTTTATAGTTATTTTGATTGATTTTTCTTCTTACTTGTTCCCCAAATTTACATAATTTTTCTAAATCAAGCTTATCTGGTCTGTCTGTTGCTACTCTTTTTGAATAAGAATGTTCTCCAATAGCAGCTACCGCTGCTAAAACTTTTATCCCCTTTTTATTTAAAATATCTTTCATCTCAGCTAATGCGTCATCATATGCTCTGTTTCCATAAACTGCTACTATTATTGCATATTTTCCACCACTTAATTTATTAACTAAAATTTCTCTTACTACTTTTGGTATTCTTCCTCCATAAACAGGTGCACCAATAATAGCTAATTCCTTATTATCTAGTATAATATCTTCTTTTCTAATATTAGGATTAGTTAAATCCAGCTCATCAATAGGAAACTTTACTCCCCTAGCTATTTCTTTAACTACCCTTTTAGTAGTATTGGTAGGACTAAAATATATTAGTTTTGTATTCAAAGTTAAAACTCCTTTTAATTTTGTTACATCAAGAGTAGCGAAAATACCTAAAAATGTAAATGTTTAATATATTCCATTCTTTCCTTTTAATTAATTATTAATCTAGGCTATAATTAAAAAAACTTATAAATTAGCTGAAAGGAGTGCTTTGTTTGAATAACGTAGCCTTTGCTTTATTACTTACCCTTTTTGCAGGGCTAGCTACTACAATTGGTAGTGCAATTTCTTTTTTTGCTAAAGAAAACAAGGAGTCATTTTTATCAATTTCACTTGGCTTTTCTGCCGGAGTAATGATATATGTTTCTATGATAGAAATATTTAATAAAGCAGTTGATTCAATGAGTGGAGTTTATGGAGAAAAAACAGCTTATGTTTATGCTACAATTGCCTTTTTTGTCGGAGTTTTGATAATCATGTTAATTGATAAGCTAGTACCAGACTCTATTAACCCACATGAACCAAAAGAGATGCTTTATGAATGTGAGTCAAGTTTGACAGAACTTGAATGCCAACAACTTCAAGAAGAGGCTAAAAACAATGATGAGTTAATGAAAACAGGCCTTTTTTCTGCAATTGCAGTAGCAATTCATAATTTTCCAGAAGGGATTGCAACTTTTGCAAGCGCATTAGTAGACCCTAATTTAGGAATTACAGTTGCAATAGCTGTAGCAATACACAATATTCCTGAGGGAATTGCTGTGTCCGTTCCAATTTATTATGCAACTGGTGATAAGAAAAAAGCGTTTATTTACTCTGCTTTAAGTGGCATAACTGAACCAATAGGTGCCCTTGCTGCTTATGTAGTTTTACTCCAAGTTATGAACGAAGCAATTTTAGGATTTCTTTTTGCAGGTGTAGCTGGGATTATGGTATTCATCTCACTAGATGAACTTTTACCAACCGCTGAAAAGTATGGACAGCACCATCACGCAATCTTTGGTGTTTTTGCTGGAATGTTAGTCATGGCAATTAGTCTAGTCTTACTAAGTTAAATAATTAAAGCATGTCAAAATGATGTGCTTTTTTTATTTTTGTACTCTAAATAATTAATACACTTGCAAGTATTACTTTTGACTGGTAAAATTTTTAAACTGTCAGAGAATAAAAGGAATGAGAGGAATTTTTGGTTTGGATAATGTATTAATAGCATTTTTACTCACTCTTTTTGCAGGCTTATCAACATCTGTAGGAAGCACAATATCGTTTTTATGCAAGACTACAAATAAAAAGTTTTTATCAGCAGCTTTAGGATTTTCAGCAGGAGTTATGATCTATGTTTCATTAGTAGAGATTTTTCCAGAAGCACTGTCATTTATAGAGAATGAAGTTTTTGGTGTAAAAGCTTATTGGATAACTACAATTTCCTTTTTTGCTGGTATGGGTTTAATCACAATCATAGATAAATTTGTCCCTTCAGCAATAAATCCTCATGAACTTAAGGATTTAGAAAATGGGCTTTGTACTTTAGAAGAAAAGAAAGAAATTGAAAAGAATATTTTAATGAGAACGGGCCTTTTATCTGCACTTGCAGTTGCAATTCATAATTTTCCAGAAGGAATTGCTACTTTTACCAGTGCCCTAATAGACCCTGCTTTAGGTTTAACTGTAGCAATTGCTGTAGCGATACATAATATTCCAGAAGGAATTGCTGTTTCTGTGCCAATATTTTATGCCACAAACAGCAAAAGAAAAGCTTTCTTCTATTCAGCTTTAAGTGGAATGACTGAACCTCTTGGAGCTATAGTAGCATACTTTTTACTTAGAAATTTTATAACTGACACAATTCTAGGTATTTTGTTTGCAAGTGTTGCTGGAATTATGGTATTCATCTCTTTTGATGAATTACTGCCAACAGCTGAAAAGTATGGTAACCATCATATAGCCTCATACGGAGTATTTGCTGGTATGATATTTATGGCTTTTTCACTTTTACTATTAGCTTAAAATAAGGAGAGAAATAGAATGAAACTTTTATGGAGATTAGGAAAAGAAGCTATTAAGTACCGGCTTTTATATATTATAGCTATCCTAGCAACCTTTGCACTTACAATTGTCAACCTTACTGCACCTAAATTATTAAGTAATATGACTAGTTTAGTTGAAGGTGGAGTAACAGATTCAGACTTAAACCAAATTTATACAATAACAATAATTTTGATTGTAATTTATATTGCAAAAATTTTATTTAGATTTTTAAGTAGCTATCTATCACATAAAGCAGCTTGGAACTTAGTAGAAGAACTAAGAGTTAAAGTATATCACCACATTCAAAGTCTTTCACTTGGATTTTTTAGTGATAAAGAAACTGGAGACCTTATGAGTAGAGTTGTTAATGATACTTCAAGGTTTGAACTTTTATATGCTCATATAATTCCTGAAATGATAACAAATTTTGTAACTGTTTTTGGCGTTATTGTTATTCTTTTATCTATAAATGTAAAATTAGCTTTAATAACATTTATTCCAATACCTTTTATCCTTATATCTGGATACATTTTTTCAACAAAAGTAAGACCAAATTTTAGACTTTCACGAAAAGCTCTTGGGAAACTGAACTCAAAACTGCAAGATAATTTAAGTGGCATGCATGAAATCCAAGCATTTAATAAGGAAGAATATGAGAAAGAAAAAGTAAGTGAACGTGCCAGTGTTTTTACTGGAGCAATGTTAAGGGCTCTTAAATTAAGTGCAATTTTTCATCCAGCAGTAGAGTTTTTATCTTCAACTGGTACTATTTTAGTTGTAGGTTTTGGAGGATTTCTAGCTTATCAGGGAGGATTATCAGTTTCAGATATAGTTGCTTTTTTATTATATCTTAGCCTCTTTTATGCACCAATAGCAGGGCTTGCAAGACTACTTGAACAAATGGAACAAGCTTATGCTGGAGCTGAAAGAGTTCTGACAATACTTGATTCAAAAAGTGATGTTGTAGAGTTGCCTAATGCAAAAAAATTAGGTAAAGTAGATGGCAGTATTAGTTTTAAAAATGTTGACTTTGCTTATGAGGATGGAGATGTAATACTTAAAAATATTTCATTTGAGTGTAAACCTGGTGAAATGATTGCCCTTGTAGGTCCCACTGGAGTAGGTAAAACAACTTTAACGAAACTAATATCAAGGCATTACGACCCTATTAAAGGTGTTGTAAAAATAGATGAAGAGGACATTAAAAATGTAACACTAGAATCACTCAGAAGAAACATCGCACCAGTTCATCAAGACACTTTCTTATTTAATGGAACAATTAGTGAAAATATTGCTTATGCAGATGCTAGAGCGACAAAAGAAGAAATCATAAGTGCTGCAAAAGCTGCTAGAATTCATGAAACTATTATGGATATGAGTAATGGATATGATACACAAGTAGGTGAGAGAGGAGCCCGTCTATCAGGTGGACAAAAACAAAGAATAGCTATTGCACGAGCTATTTTAAGAAAAGCTCCAATAATTATTTTGGATGAAGCTACAGCTTCGGTCGATGTTGAAACTGAAAAAGAAATACAAAAGGCAATTAATGGATTGACTGGTGATAAAACAATTGTTGCAATCGCACATAGGTTGTCAACAATTAAAAGTGCAGACCAGATATTAGTACTAGAAGAGGGCAAAATTATTCAAAGAGGAACTCATAATGAACTGATTAATCAAGAAGGTTTATATAAAAGACTAAATTTAGCTCAAGCGGGGGAATCTTTGATAGAAGAATAAATAAGTAGAGGTAAAAGAAATGATAAAAAATAGAATATATAATCATGAAAGTGATTACCAAAAGGTCAATCAACTTTTATATGATTCATTCGTTATAGATAAATATGTTAATTGGATACAACCAAGATGGGAATATATGCATTATCACCCTATTTTAAATAAAGAAGACTATAAACTATTTAAAGTTTGGTTAGATAATGATGAACTAGTAGCAGTGAATCATCACGAACACAGAGTTGGTCAAGCATTTTTACAAGTTAAAGATGGATATGATTATTTGAAAGAAGAAATGATCATTCATGCAGAAAGTAACCTTGTAGGGCAAAAAGAGGGTAAGAAATATTTAGATTTTTATTGTAAGGAATTTGATAAAGTTACAATAAACTTACTAAAACAACGAGGATACACTAGAATAAAAGAGGATTCTCCTTGGCTAATTGTCACAAAACTTGACCCTAATGAAGCACAATTGCCTAATTTGAGCGATGAATTTGAACTTATCGGACTTGATAAGGAGAATAACTTAGCTCAAGTGGATAGAGTTTTATGGCGAGGATTTAATCATGAAGGCGAACCAGATGGAGACCTAACTGATAGAAAACTCATGCAAAGTCCACCTAACTTTAATAAATACTTAAATGTAGTTATTAAAGAAAAATCTTCTGGAAATTATGTTAGCTACAGTGGTAGTTGGTATGATCCAAATAATAAAGTTGGATATATTGAGCCAGTTGCAACTGACCCAGACTTTAGAAAAAAAGGGTTGGGTAAAGTAGCTGTATTAGAATGTGTCAAAAGATTAAAAACTCTTGGTGCAAAAACTGTTTATGTAGAAAGTGGGATTCCTTTCTATTTAAGAATTGGATTTAAACCCGTTTTTAAATATGAAGTGTGGCATAAAGAGTTTTAAATAAATGAAACAAACAGTTAGAGATTAGTAACTTGAAATAGTCTCTAACTGTTTTTTTATACAAAATTCTTAAGAATACATTAAAAACTTACTCTAACTTAATTTTAATCTAGATGTGTTATAATTAATTCACAAACAATAGAAAGAAATGAGGGTTAAATATGGAAAGAAAACTAATAAACCCAAAACTTTGGATAAAAAATATTAGAAAAATAATTTCAACCGCACTTGAGCGATTTCCACTGACGATTTCCTTTTTAGTAGCTTTAGCAGTTTTATTAATCTATGATGTTACAATGTCTTATGATTACTTAAGAGAATATAGAGATGTTCTGGATAGGTTATATGCAACATTAACTATCGGCATTACTTTTTCAATGGCTGCAAAAGTCTTACTTGAAAGACTTAATAAAGGTGAAAAGGAAGGCTTTTTTGCTGGAATATTTGTAGTAGCTTTTAGTATAATTTATTTCTTCTTTTTAATTCCTGAAATCAATATAATAACTATGATTAGAGTGTTTTTTACTAATGCTATCTTTTTACTATCGTTCTTATTTATTCCCTATTTAACTGATAGGAAAAACTTTGAAATATATATAGCTGATTTAATGGCTAAAGCTGCTGTTGCTGTTTTTTTCATGGTTGTTTTAGGAGCAGGTGTATCTGCTTTAATATTTTCAATAGAAGCACTCTTGATTGAAAACTTAAGTGAAGACTTTTATGCATATACATGGATAATTACAGTCTTTGTTTTTGCACCTACATATTTTTTCTACTCAATGCCAAAATATGGAGATGAGTTAACAAAGAATGATTTTGCAAAGCCTATTAAAGTAGCTTTAATATATTTGGTTTTACCACTACTAACTGCTTATACAGTTGTTTTATATCTATACTTTGCAAGAATACTAATTACTTGGGATTGGCCAAGTGGAATAGTTTCATATCTGGTTAGTTCTTATGCTGCAATTGGATTAGTATCAATCTTTTTAGTATGGCCTTTTAAAAATGAAAATAAATGGGTTGATTCATTTATAAAGGTTTATACAAAAGTTATTTATCCATTACTAGCAATGATGTTTATTGCAATTTATCTTAGAATTAATCAGTATGGTTTTACTGAAAACAGATACTTTATAGTTGCTATTGGCTCCTGGGCTACTTTTGCTATTACCTTCATTAATATAGATAAGGGTAAGCGAAATACTATTTTAGTAGCTAGTTTAGCTCTTACATTACTAATAGCAGCTTATGGTCCACTAAGTGCAACTAGCGTTGCTATTAGAAGTCAGAATAATCGATTTGAAAGTATTTTAGAACGTAATAATATGATTGAAAATGGAGAGGTTCTTCCTAACAGTGACATTTCTGATAAAGATAAACGAGAAATAGTGAATATAATTAACTATTTTCAATATGATTATGGAATAGAATACTTAAAATATGTACCAGAAAACTATGATACTAAAATGACAGAACAAATTTTTGGATTCCCTCATTATGGCTGGGATATACAAAAACCAGTAAATACATACTTTAGCTTTAATGGAAGACTAGATTCTTTTATATTAACTGATTATGAATTAATGATTCCGATAATGCATTATAGGTATGGAGATCCATTTATCAGCGAAGAAATATTATATGAAGATAATATTTACTTTATTCAATCTATGGAAAATAAAATCTCTTTATATCAAAACGAAGAAATACTAATTGGACTTGATTTGATTCCTCAAGCAGAAAGCTTAATCGAAAAATATGGTATGAATAAATATGATTTAACTAGTGAAGATCTTTCTTTTGAAGTCAGCAATGAATTGGTCTCTATAAAAATAATCTATACAAATCTCTCTGGTTCTTTTGGAGAGCAAGGAGAAAATATTATAGAAATTAATGCTGAAGGATATATATTAGTTGATATTGTAAACTAAAGACTTAACTTTGTAATAATATGTTTAAAACTAAAATTATCAAATATTTATTACATTTTATTCTAGTTTATTATTGCATTAAATATTCACTCTTGTTAATATAAGTATATAAAATAATACACAGATCATCGTTGTATAATCCTGGTAATATGGTCCAGAAGTCTCTACCGAGTCACCCTAAATGATTCGACTACACCGAGAGCATTTTATTTTGTATGCACTCAAAGAGCTTCTAGCCAATTGGTTAGAAGCTTTTTATGTTTAAAATACAAACTGTGTTAAAAAATGGAGGAGAAAGATGAAAAAATTTAAGCTTTTTTTTGTAGTTGTTTTAGCTCTTACCTTACTACTCACAGCATGCTCAGAAGCAACTGTTGATGACCCAGAAGATGGTGGCGAACCAAGTGATGATACTACTGAAGTAAAAGTAGGCTTTTTATATGTAGCTCCAATAGGAAATGAAGGTTTTTCTTATGCGCATGATCAAGGTAGACTATATATTGAAGAAGAACTTGGCGTAGAAACAATTTATCAAGAATCAGTTCCTGAAACTGCAGAGGTTGAAAATGTTATTGCTAACATGGTTGACCAAGGTGCTAATGTAATCTTTGGTACAAGTTTTGGTTTTGGTGAATTTATGCACAATGTTGCTGGAGATTATCCAGATGTTGCATTCTTACATTGTTCAGGTTATCTAGATGCAGAAAATATGAATAACTATTTTGGTAGAATGTATGAACCAAGATTCTTATCAGGATTAGTAGCAGGAATGAAAACAGAAACAAATAAAATTGGTTATGTAGCAGCTTATGAAATCCCAGAAGTAATTAGAGGAATAAACGCTTTTACAAGAGGAGTAAAAACTGTAAATCCAGATGCTGAAGTACATGTAGTTTGGACACATACTTGGTATGATCCAGCTAATGAAAAAGAAGCTGCTTTATCTTTAATTGATAATGGTGCAGATGTAATTGCCCAACATCAAGATACAGCTGCTCCACAACAAGGTGCTGAAGAAAAAGGTGCTTATGCAATTGGCTATCACTCAATTACAGAAGATGTTGCTCCAGGTGCTTATATGACAGCTCCTATTTGGGATTTCAGACCTTATTATAAAGAGCAAGTTGAAGCATATATAAATGGTACTTGGGAACCTGAAAACGTATGGTTAGGTATGAATGAAGGTATGGTTTTACTAGCTCCTTTAACAGACTTAGCTCCAGAAGGTGCTCAGATTATTGTTGATGAGTACACAGAAAAGATCAATAATGGTGAATTCCATGTATTCGAAGGTCCTTTATATGACCAAGATGGAAATGAAATTATTGGTGAAGGCGAAGTTTTAACTGATGAAGAAATGTTATCAATGGATTACTTCATTCAAGGTGTAGTAGGCTCATTAGAAACTGAGTAGGAAGAAAAATGGAAAAAATCATTGAGCTAAAATCCATAGTTAAAAAATTTGGAAGTGTTTTAGCCAATGATCATATTGATTTTGAACTTTTTCTGGGTGAAACACACGCTTTGTTAGGTGAAAATGGTGCAGGTAAATCCTCATTAATGAATGTTTTAGCAGGTGTATACCAACCAGATGAAGGTCAAATATATTTTGAGGGCGAGAGGGTAGACATACCCTCTCCTCGTCATTCTATTGATATGGGAATTGGTATGATACATCAACACTTCAAATTAATCGAAGCACATACAGTGCTTGAAAATATGATGGCAGGAATGTCAAAAGGTCTTTTCTTAAAAGAGAAAAAACATCGAATGCAAGTGATTGAATTATCACATAAATATGGACTTGATATTGATCCAGATTCAATAATTGAAGACCTTTCAGTTGCTCAAAAACAAAGAGTCGAAATTCTAAAGGTGCTTTTTAGAGGTGCTAAAATATTAATTCTTGATGAACCAACAGCAGTTTTAACGCCTCAAGAGGCTAAAAAACTATTTAAAATCATAGATAATCTCAAAAATAACGGACATGCTATTGTCTTTATTTCTCACAAACTAGATGAAGTTTTAACTGTAAGTGATAGAGTTACAGTCTTAAGAAATGGTAAGAATGTAGCGACTTTAATTAACGATGATTTAGACGAAGACACACTTATTAGTAATATGGTAGGTCAGCAGTTAAAACTAGAAATTGAAAGGCCAAATGTAACTCAAAAGGAAACCATCTTAGAAGTAAATAACTTATCAGTTTTAAGACCAGATGGTGCTTATGGACTTAAAAATATTAGCTTTGATTTACACAAAGGTGAAATTTTAGGTGTAGCTGGTTTGGCTGGTTCTGGGCAAAAAGAACTATGTGAGTCTATTGTTGGATTGATTGAAAAACAATCAGGAAGTGTTTTATTCAAAGGCAATGATATCTCATCAAATACTCCTAGAGATATTATAAAAAAAGGTATAAGTATGAGCTTTGTTCCTGAAGATAGACTTGGTATGGGATTAGTTGCATCTATGGATTTAACTGATAATGTATTATTAAAATCTTACCTTAAACAACCTGGATTGTTTGTAAATAGAGAAGAAGCTAAAGAAAATGCAAAATCTTTAGTAGCAAAGCTAAATATAGACACACCTTCAGTAGATATAGCTGTATCAAAACTTTCGGGTGGAAATATTCAAAAAGTTTTATTAGGTAGAGAATTAGAATTACAACCAGAACTTATAATTACAGCATATCCAGCAAGAGGACTAGACATTGGCTCTGCTTATAAAATATATGAGTTATTAAATGAACAAAAAATCAATGGTAATGGAGTTATTTTTATCGGTGAAGATTTGGATGTATTACTTGAAATTTCTGATAGATTAATGGTTTTATGTAATGGCGAAGTTACTGGAATAGTAAATCCAGAAAAAGTAACTAAAGAAGATATTGGCTATATGATGGTTGGAAGAATACCTAAAGAGGTGGCTGCTTATGTTTAGAATTTCAAAAAGAGCTGAAATGCCTCAAACAAAAAAATGGCTAATACGAGTAGTCGCCATAGCAATAGCATTATTCATTATGTCTTTTTTCTTTATATTTCTAGGCCATAATCCCCTAGAAGTTTACAAAGCTATTATTACTGGAAGTTTAGGATCACAATACAGATTTGGTAAAACAATTGAGCTAATGATCCCTCTATCTTTATCAGCACTAGGAATTATGATTGCTTTTAAGATGAAGTTTTGGAATATTGGTGCAGAAGGTCAAATCGCAGTAGGAGCTATTACAGCTTCATACTTTGCACTTAATTACCCAGAATTAAACAGAGTAGTCCTATTAAGTGTCATGTTTTTAACTTCAGCAATTGCTGGTGGAATATTTGCATTTATACCAGCATTTTTTAAAGTAAAATTCAAAACTAATGAAACTCTTTTTACATTAATGCTTAATTATGTTGCACTTCAAGTAATTACATATTTACAGTATGGTCCTTGGAAAGACCCTGATGCTAGAGGGTTTGCTAAGATTGCAAACTTTTCAGACAATGGTAGACTACCAGACATTTTCGGTATTCATGCTGGTTGGATCATTCTGATCTTTATTGTAATTCTAGTTTATTTCCTTATGAATAAAAGTAAATTGGGTTATGAAATAAGTGTAATAGGCGAGAGTCAAAAAACAGCAAACTATGCAGGTATGAATGTTGGCAAAGTAATTATGGTTTCGCTTTTTATCAGTGGTGCATTATCAGGAATTGTAGGAATGATGCAAACTGCTGGGGTAAATTATACTTTAAGTGACCAAGTTACTGGAGGGATGGGCTTTACTGCTATTATTATTGCTTGGTTATCACAAATTAAAGTAGTGTTAATCCCTATCGTAGGATTTCTATTTGCTATTTTGACTCAAGGTGCTTCTTTTATACAATCAGGATTTCAAATTCCTGCAAGTGTAGCCGGTGTTTTAGAAGCCATAATACTATTTTTTGCACTTGGCAGTGAATTTTTTATCAATTATAAGCTTCATTTTGAAAAGAAAATTAAAGGGAGGGCTAAATAAGTGGATATTACATTATTTTTAAGAGCAGCTATCCAAGCTGGCACTCCCCTTTTATTTGCAACACTAGGAGAAGTTTTAACAGAAAAAGCTGGAAACTTAAACTTAGGCGTAGAAGGATTAATGCTTTTAGGTGCAGTAGGTGGTTTTGCAGCAGGATTAATAACACAAAGTGCGACCGTTGCAATTATAGTAGCATTATTAGCAGGTGCTTTTGGTGGTTTGATATATGCTTTTTTAACAGTAACACTTCAAACAAACCAGGTAGTTACAGGTTTAGCCCTTACTATTTTTGGAACAGGTATTTCAGGTTATGCTGGGCGTTTTGTAATGGGAGATATTATACCAAATACTATAAGGTCTACTTTCAAAGCAAAAGCTATTCCAATTCTAAGTGATATACCTTTCATAGGTGAGATACTTTTTAACCAAAATATCTTTGTTTATGGAGGATTGATCTTAGCTATAATTATGACTTTATATTTAGCAAAGACAAAGCAAGGACTTAATTTAAGATCTGTAGGAGAAAATCCAAGCGCAGCAGATGCTTCAGGTATACCTGTAAGTACATATAAATATATTCATATAATCATAGGAAGTGCAATTTCAGCTTTAGGTGGTGCTTATTTATCACTTGTCCATGTTCCTGCTTGGCAAGAAAATATTACAGCAGGTAGAGGTTGGATCGCAGTAGCTTTAGTTATTTTTAGTATGTGGAGCCCCGCAAAGGCAATCTTTGGTGCCTATTTATTTGGAGGGCTTGATATTATAGGATTTAGACTACAACAAACCAATATTGCTATTTCACAATATCTTATTGGAATGTTACCCTATCTTATTACAATTTTAGTCTTAGTAATCTCATCAATGATAAAAAGAAGGCAACAAGCCCCCAACTCTTTAGGAGTTTCATATTTTAGAGAAGATAGATAACATCTTAGCTAAGTCAGAAGTTTTGACTTAGCTATTTTATTATACAATTAACCTTTTTTTGTTGCATAAAATAATTAATTGATGAATCCTTAGTGGTTTATCATGTCATTAAGTAAATATCACGTTATAATAGTGTCAAATCAAACAATTAGAGGGTGAGCTATTTTGGATCTATCAACTACAAAAACATTCAAAATAAGAGCATGTGAGACTGACCATTTAGGACAGCTTAAACTTTCAGCTATTTTTCAACTAATGCAAGAAGCTGCTGATAAAAATGCAAAAAAATTAAAACTAAGTTACGATAAAATGAACAGACTTAATGAAATTTGGGTATTATCTCGAATTCACGCTAAGTTTTTTAATATACCAAAATGGGAAGACGAAATTAAGATTAAAACGTGGCCAGTTGGAGTAGATGGTATCTTTGCTATAAGAGATTATCTTATACAAACTACTAAAGGTGACTTAGTTGGGAAGATCACTTCTTCTTGGTTAATTGTAGATGCTAAAAAAAGAAGAGTTAAGAAAATGCGAGACTTTCCAAAAAGCTCGGATGATAGAGTTTTAGATAAAAGTGCAGAAAGAGTTAGGTCTCCAAAAGAAATGACTCTAGTTTCAACTAGAGAGGTACAAAAAAGTGAGCTAGATGTAAACAAACATGTTAATAACGCAATTTATTATAATTGGATTACTGACTCTTTAAGTCTTGAGATCTATAATGAATTCATGATAGATGAAATTTTACTAAATTACTCTTCAGAAACAAGATTAGGTGATAAAATTGGAATGTATCATAATAAAATTAGTGACAAAGAGTTATATGTTATTGCTAAAAATGAAAATTTAGAAAAGATTGCATTAGTCGCTAAAATTAATTTATCGAAAAGAACTGTTTTGTAGGAGGAGTGTATATTGGATAAACTTGCAGTATTTGATTTTGATGGAACACTTTTTAAAGCACAAACTATTCCCTTTTTTATTAAACAGTGGGAAAAATTAAATTACCCAAAATCAAATCTAAGAAAAGCAAAAGCTAAAATTATAAAAATATATTTTATGAATAAGTTTAAACTTTTAGATAAAGGTAGTTTTAGAGCTCGTGCAATAGAGGACTTTTTAGTTATCTTTGATGGTATGTATAAAGAAGATATTGATCAATTTTTTAAAAAAGCAAGTAAAGATGCACCTCTATACTTCAATATGAAGATATTAAAAGAGATTAAAACTGCTAAAGAAAATAGATACCACACAGTAATACTTTCTGGCTGTTATGAAAACTTTTTAAAATACATTGCAAATGGCTTAAATATTAATTCAATTATAGGGTCAAAAATTATATATAATAATTATACAAAGATTGATTACAATAATCCTGTTGATATTTCACGTGGTAATAACAAGATTGAGTCTTTAATTAAAAGATTCCCTAATATTGATTTCAAACAAAGTATTGCTTATGCTGATAGCCATACAGATATAGATCTACTTGATAAATTTGGAACAAGTTATGCTGTTACTCCAGATGAAAAATTAAGAGAAGTAGCCAATTTAAAAGATTGGTCTATTATAGAATAAGGTGAGTTAAGTGGATAATGAAGTAAGTCAAGAAATTATTAAAACACTTAGGTTTCTAGATGTTTTTGATAAAGACGAAAGAGATCTTTTTCTTAAATATTCATATATTACTAACTATCCCAAAGGTAAAACTTTAATTGAAAGTAGTGCTGTTTGTCAAAATGTATATTTTGTAATTGATGGGATTATACGTGTATATAAAATGACAGAGGATGGAAAAGAAATTACTCTTTATAGAGTTGGGCCAGGAAGTGCCTGCCTATTTACATTAGGGTGCATTGTTAATAAAGCAAGTTTTGAAAAAGAGGCTTTGGCTGAAGTAGAGAAAGACGTAAAGCTAATAGCGATACCTGGTGATATTTTTAAGAGTTTAATGCTGAAAAACCAAAAGTTTTTAGATTATATTTTAGGAAAATTTTTAACTACTATTACAGATTTAATGATATTAACAGAAGAAATCACTTTCCACCATATTAATCAAAGATTAGCTAATCACTTACTTTCAAATATGACTGATAACAAAATTCAAACAACACATGAAAAAATAGCAAATGATTTAGGAACTGCTAGAGAAGTAGTAAGTAGAATGTTAGAAGAGTTTCAAAAAAGTGATTTAGTTTCATTATCAAGAGGTAAAATAGAAATAATAAATATATCCAAATTAAAACAAATAGCTTCTATGTGATTAAGTCACAGAAGCTATTTTTATTTTTGTGATATTATAATATTTAGTCAAAAAAATGTTAAAGAGGGGTTGATTGAAAACAAAAATTTAATAGATTACCTATGTTTGAGGGGTTAAAAAATCATTCAAAAAAGGCTTAGGAGCATATCAAAGTATTCCTAAGCCTTCTCGCATTTTATTTATTCTTCCACTTGTTCCCAACCTGCTAAGTCAATATCTTCTTTGTTTATTTCTTCAATTTTTTTATTTCCTACCTCATAAATCTTATCTGTTAAGTCTAAAGAAGTAACCCTATGAGTTACGATAATAAGAGTCTTTCTGGCCCACTTATCTTTAATATAGTTATATATCTTTTTCTCAATTTGACTATCCAAATTAGAAGCAGCTTCATCCAAAATTAAAATGTCAGGATTTCTAATCATTGCTCTAGCGATAGCTACAGCTTGCTTTTGTCCACCAGAAAGTGATTTTCCTTCTTCTCCAACTTTAGTATCCAACCCATTTTCAAATTTAGCAAAAAACTGATTAAGATCTAAATCATCAATTAACTCTTTAACATCTTCTTTTGTTTTGTCTTTGAGTCCATATACAATGTTTTCCCAAATAGTTAAAGGGAATAGATATGTATCTTGAGGTAAAACTTGTATTAACCTCTTAAAAGCTTTTTTAGTGTAATCTTGAGCCTTTATACTTCCTATCAGTATATTTCCGTCTACAGGGTTATATTGCCTGCTTAAGACCTTTATGAAAGTGCTTTTCCCAGCACCTGATTTACCAATAATCCCTATATGATCTCCTTCTTTAATACTTAAATTAACATCTTTTAATATTAAATTATCCTTGTCATATCCAAAAGACAAATTCTTAATATCAATATCATAACTATCATCTTTAGTTTGTCCATCTTTAGGATAATGTACATCTTTTTCATTTTCTAAAAATGTACTAATCCTATCTAATGATGCTCCAGCTGTTTGATAAGTAGTATAGATCTGGGATAAATCCATTAGTGGTCCAAAGATTCTTCTTACATAACTAACTGCTGCCATTAGTATCCCTAATGTTATAATTTTTTGACTTAAGAGAATTCCACCTTGCCAAATAATTAAGGCCATCCCAACAGCTGCTGCTAAATCCATAATTGGAAAATGAAGAGCTGAAATTGCTACTGCTTTAATTCTTGCATTTCTAGTTTTTTCACTTAACTCACTAACTTTTGAGGATTGATTAATTTCACTTGAAAATGCTTTAACTGTTTTTATTCCAGATAAATTTTGTTCTACCCCTGAAGTTAGCTGTGAAATGTTTTTTCTTACTTCTCTTTGTGCCTTTCTTAATAACTTACCTATCAATTTTGTACTATACAGAATTATAGGTGCAGTAACTAATAAGGTGATTGCAAGTCTTAGATTTAAGAAAAACATTGCACCGGCTATAGCTATAAGTGTAATAAAGTCACTTATAAAGTATATAAACCCTTGTGAGATTAAGTTATATATAGTTTCTACATCATTCATAATTACAGAAGTTATATCTCCAACTTGATGTTTGTTATGAAAATCTATATCTAAATCTATTAAATGATCATAAATCTTATCTCTAATTGAATATAGGACGGTATATCCTATCTTTCTTGCTAAAAACATCTGCTTATATGAAGCGTACCACTGGACTAATGCTAGGATAATATAAGCAATTACAACATATGCTAGTCCAACAAAATCTTTAGTAGCAATATAATCATCAATTGCAGTCTTGGTCAGTATAGGTAATATTACATGTGTTGCTGAAATTAATAAAGTTAGAAGTATTGCTATTATTAATTCATTCTTTTCACTTTTAACATTGCTTTTAAGAATTTTTAGTGCTTTTTTATTAAGATCACGTAGCTTAAACTGATCATTTACTTCACTACGAAGTCTTCCTCCCATACCTCCTCTCATTAGTTTTCACCCCTTATCGTAAATAGTTGACTTTTAACAAACTGTTTATAAAGGTCTAAATTCTCATATAAATAGTTATGATCTCCAAAACCTTCTATTTGACCATCTTTAATAAATGCTATAATATCAGAATTTTCAATAGTCCAAAGTCTATGTGCAATTGTAATAACTGTCCTTCCTTGCATTACATTATCTAAAGATTTTTGTAAATCATCTTCAGTCTTTTTATCTAAGTTAGAAGTTGGTTCATCTAAAATTAATATTTTAGGATCTGTAATTAAAACTCTGGCAATGGATAATCTTTGTTTTTGTCCACCAGATAACCTAACTCCTTTTTCGCCAATTTCAGTATTTATTCCATCAGGTAGATTCTTTATAAAGTCACTCAAAACAGCTAATTTTAGTGCTTCATTAACTTCACCTAAACTAGCATGTGGATTGCCAAATGTAATGTTTTCAAGAATTGTACCCTCAAAAATGAATGGATCTTGGCTTAAATAACCGGTTGCTGTTCTAAGTTTGTGTAAATTTATATCATCTAAATTAACACCATCAATTTTTACTTCACCTTTAGTTGGCTTGTAAAAACCTAATATTAAGTTTATCAATGTTGATTTTCCTGCTCCACTGGGCCCTACTAAAGCTACATTCTTACCTTCTGGAATTTCAAGAGATAAATTCTTTATTACATCTTTACTACTTCCTTTATAAGCAAAAGTGATGTTTTCTAAACTAATTTTGCCTTTGAAATCATCAAACCATTTACCACTATCTAAATCTTCCTGTTTCTCAACCAAAATCTCTTGCACCCTACTACCTGCTGCAACTGAATTTAGGGCTGAACCTATTTGCATTCCAGTTTGCCTTATTGGTCTTGTTAACATACCCATGTATGTAATAAAACCCATTAACATTCCAGCTGTTATAACACCATTAATGGTTAAGTATCCTCCCCAAAGAAGTGTAAAAGCTGTACCTAGTGCTATTAGAAAATGTACATAAGGCATCCATAAAGATGCCACTTTTGATGCTGATACATTGCTGTTTAGTAATTTCTTTGAGGATTTATCAAACTTATTTGATTCATAGTTTTCTGTTCCCAACAATTTTACAGTCTCTATTCCATTAAATGTTTGTTGGACGGAAGTTGTCAACTTACCAAAACTTTTCCTAATCTTTCCCATTAAAGGTCTTACTGTAACAGAATACTTATACATAGCGTGAATCACAAAAGGCATTAAAGCTATAAATCCTAATGCGAGAACTGGCTCCCAAATTAATAAAACTATTAATATTCCAATTAGAGTTAGAATGTTATTAATTATGTTAACCATTGTAAAACCATAAAAGTTAGATAATAAATCTGTATCAGAAGTTACTCTGGATATAAGATCTCCAACTTCTTGGTCATCAAAAAATGTGAAACTTAACTTATTTATGTGCCTGATAGTTTCAGTTCTTAAATCATGAACTATTGTTTGTCCTACTCTTTCTAAGATAATTCTTTGGCCATAATAAAGTAAGCCTTTAACTACAGAGGCACCTATTATTAATAAAAAGATTATGAACAAATATGAGTTATCCGCTTTTGCAATATTATCTATTGCATCTTTTATTAAAATGGGTGGCACTAATGTAAAAAAAGTTGACAATACTAGAAGCACTCCTCCTAAAAAAGTCATTCCTAAATGACCCTTAAATTTTGATAATAAGAATCTAAGAGTGCTTTGATTATTATTTTTCAACTTATGTCAACCTCCCTTTCTATATGTTTATTGCATATACTCAATTCTAGACTAGTTAAGGTCATATGTCAATAATTATTTAAAATAAAATAAGCCTCTCTTCTTTATTAAGAAAGACTCATATAAGTTTAGTTAAAATCTGTTTTAAATCTACTATCAATCTCATTTGTCTCAAGTGAATTAAAATATTTATTTATCAATTCTGCTGCTGGCAAAATTGCTCTTGTATATAAATCACTTAATATAATATTACTATCAACACATTCTTCCATTGGTTTTGGTTTCATTATCATACCTCTTACAAACTCCAAAAAGCCTTTTCTGGGCTTACTGTTTCTATCCTTTATCAGTTTGATTTGTGATAATTCTTCTAATAAAATCGAATATTTTTTCATATCATATACAGATTGTTTAATCTTTTTGGATAGAATACCTCTTTCTTGAAAAAATTTAGCAACTAATCTTGCAGAACTATCATCTATACTCAAATGGTCTGCAACTCTATAATTAATTGGATCTTTATCATCTTTTTTTAGTAAAAATCTATCAAACTCTGTTTCTATTTCACTATGGCTTAAGTTATCCATTTTTTCTGTGAGTGAATTGATAAAAGGATGACATTCACTATCTAGTAAGAAGTGACATATAAATCCTGCTATATAAGAAATATTTCTGTTTTTATCTATGGATCTTCTTATGATTTTTTTTGCTCTTAAGAAAAACGGTGCTGCACTCTTTTTGTGCATAGCGTAGCCAACTCTGTTAATCCAATTTTTTATTAAAGGTTTATAATAAAACAAAATATCAGGTCCTTGTAAACCTATATTAAAAATATCGATATTTTCTAAAATAATTTCTTTATATTCAGAATCTAAGTTAGACAATACCTTTTGGCCAAATGTATAGTGGGCATAAGTATCGGGCATTTTCTCACCTCATGTCTAATTAAACATTATGCAATCATAAAACATTACAGCATATTTCTTTTGTGACTTTAGTTACAGAACAAATACTTGAAGTAGTGTATGATAATAATAAGCTAAAAACAGCCCTTAGTTAAAATGCTTAGCCACCCTAACATTTTAACTCAAGGGCTTTATTTTATTTATGTCTATTCTTTATATACTCTTTAGCAGTATTAGTAACTGCTAAGCCACCTTCTGCTGTTTCTCTTAAAGTAGCTGGTATTGCTTTACCTACTTTTCCCATAGCAATTACCACTTCATCAAAAGGAATAAAACTAGTAATTCCAGCTAATGCCATTTCTGCTGCAACTATAGCATTACCAACTCCACCAGCATTCCTTTTAGAACAAGGAACTTCAACCAACCCAGCAACAGGATCACAAACCAATCCTAACATGTTTTTTATAGCAATCGCTGCTGCATTGAGACTTTGGCTAGGAGTTCCACCCATTATTTCTACTAAAGCTGCTGCTGCCATTGCTGATGCGCTTCCTACCTCCGCTTGGCAACCTCCTTCTGCTCCACTTACTGAAGCAAAAGTTGCAATGATTAAACCTATAGCTGAACCAGCAAATAAACCATTTATAATTTCATCCTGATTAATATTTTTTTCTTCGGCTAAAGCTACTAAAATTGAAGGCATTACACCACAAGCTCCTGCAGTAGGACAAGCTACAATTTTACCCATCCTAGCATTTTCTTCAGTAATTGCTAAAGAATAAGCAATGGCTTTAGAAACAAAACTTGATGTTAAAATATTACTACTTTTACTATACTCAAACATCTTTTTACCGTTATGACCAATTAGCTTACCCATTGAATCTTTTGAGGTTTTAACCCCTCTTTTTGCTGAATCTTTCATAACCTGATAAGAATTTACCATTTGCGTATATACCTCTTTTTCACTTACGTTAGAGGATTGAGCTTCTCTTTTGATGGCAAGGGATCCTATCGAAAGATTATACTTTTGACAAAGGTTTAATATGTCTTTTCCTGTTTTAAATCTATAATTATCCATACTTACCATCCTAATAAAGTTTTTCTATTATTATTGCATATTCCATCTTTTCAACTGCTAATACTGCTTCTAAGCATTCTGGATTAATCTTATCATCAACATCTATTATCATATAAGCTCGATCATTTACATCTTCTCTATATAAAGACATCTGGGCTATATTAATATTATTCTTATATAAAATACCTGTAACCTCTTGTACTATTCCAACTCTATCCCAATGTCTAGTTACTAAAGTATCATATTTACCGTCTATTTGTAGGTTAGTTTGATCTATTTGTGTGATTAAGATATTTCCTCCACCTACGGATTGCCCTTTTATTGTTCTTTTTCTATTAGATTTCCCAATTAGCTCAATTTTAACTGTATTAGGGTGATCGGGTTGTTCATCTTCTTTTACAAATTTATATTTAACATTTCTTTCATTAGCTATTTTAAAACTATCTTTTATTCGCTCATCATCTGGTAGGAAGCCTAAAACCCCACCTAACAAAGCTCTATCAGTTCCATGTCCTTCCAGTGTTGCTTTAAAAGATCCATATAAATGGAAAGTTACTGACTTAACTTCTTCTCCTAATATTTTTCTAGCTGAAAATCCTAAACGACACGCTCCAGCTGTATGAGAACTAGATGGACCAATCATAATTGGTCCTGTTATATCAAATATAGATAACTTCTTACTCATAATATCACCGCTTTCCAGAATTTCTCTATCTAAATTATATATCATCAACTATAAATGTGCTATTTTATTAAACAATCTAAGTAAAATGAATATTTATTAACAATAAAGTCTTAACTTTAACCCTCTAGTAATCTAAAATGATATACATCAGGATATAAATGAGGAATAAAAATGAATGCAAAGATAAAAATACTCATTAGTATGTTAATTTGGGGAAGCCTTGGAATTTTTGTTAGGTTTATATCCCTACCTTCGCTAGAAATAGCTTTTTTTCGTGCTATAATTGCCAGTGGTTCGGTTTTACTAATTAAGCTTTTCTTTATTAAAGAGAAAATTGTATTAGGTAATAATAAGAAACTATTAGTTCTTTCTGGAGTTTTTCTAGCGGGAAACTGGATCTTTTTATTCGAAGCTTATAAAAAAACTACAATTGCTAATGCAACTTTAAGTTATTACATGGCTCCAGTGTTAGCTGTTGTTTTTGCTTCATTTTTAATAAAAGAAGAAAGATTAACTGCTAAGGGTTTGATATCTTTATTGATATCTTTTAGTGGTTTAATAATTATTTATCAACTAAATGCAAATAATAGTTTTGAATTAAGTCAGTTATCCGGAATTTTATTTGGTTTATTTGCTGCATTTATGTATGCTTTTGTTGTTATTTGTAATAAAAAGATGAGTGGAATTAGTCCTTTTGATAGAGTCTTATTTCAAATGATTGTAAGTTCAATTATTTTAATTCCTATAGTTTTATACAGAGGTCAGTTAAATATTAGTTCTAATAATGAACTCTTCTTTATTCTAATTGTCGGTTTTATTCATACTACATTACCATATCTTCTATACTTTCCAAGTATTGAGCATGTGAGAGTACAAACGGCTTCCATTTTAAGCTATATAGATCCTGTATCAGCTTTAATTTTTGGAAGCATCTTTTTAAGTGAGCCTCTTGGATTAAACCATATTTTAGGAGGTTCATTAGTTTTACTTGGCTCATATTTAGCTACTAAAAAAAGAAAGTGAGATAAAATAGATGGATTATTTATTACTAATTACAATAGGAGTTATTATTCTCTCCTTCATAATCGATAGAAAGAAAACTATTAAAGGTGTTAAAATTGGTTTTAAAAAATTAAAAAAGATATTACCACAATTTTTATTGATGCTCATTCTTATATCAATAGTTTTATATCTTTTACCAAGTGAAGTTATAAGCAAATATTTGGGCGGAGAAAATTTGATAGTTAATACAGTAATTGCTGCCTTTTTAGGCTCAATTACAATGATGCCGGGATTTATAGCTTTTCC
>CAZCFQ010000011.1:0-29770 GCA_964497955.1 uncultured Clostridiaceae bacterium | reverse complement strand
AATTTTAATTGATATAACAAAAATAACAAAAAGAGAACTAAAAGAGATTTATCAAGAATGTCAAAAAACAAACTGTAAGGTTAAAAAAGTTCCTGGAATTTATGAATTAATTGATGGACAGGTCGACATTAAAGAAATTAAAGAAGTTGATATTGAAGACCTATTAGGTAGAGATGAGATTCATCTTAATATTAGTGCAATTAACTCATATATATATAACAAAACTATTGTAGTGACCGGTGGTGGAGGCTCAATTGGATCAGAGCTTTGTAGGCAATTGATTGAGTATCAACCAAAAGAGTTAATTATTCTAGACTTTTCTGAAAATAATATTTACCATATATTAAATGAGTTAAGAAGAAAACATCCAATGGTTACTATAACACCGATTATAGCATCAATAAGGGATTTTGAGAGAATTAATGATGTATTTGATAAATATAGGCCTAATGTAGTTTTTCATGCTGCAGCACACAAACATGTTCCTTTAATGGAGTTAAATCCTCATGAAGCTATTAAGAACAATGTTTTTGGAACATTTAATGTTGTAAAAGCGGCTGATAATCATAATGTAAAACGCTTTATTTTAATATCAACAGATAAAGCAGTTAATCCAACTAATATAATGGGTGCTACAAAAAGAATAGCAGAAAAGATAATACAAACATATGATAAAAAAAGTGAAACTGAATACTCTGCAGTCAGATTTGGTAATGTTTTAGGTAGTAATGGTTCAGTTGTACCACTTTTTAAGAAACAAATTGAACTTGGTGGCCCAGTAACTGTTACGCATCCTGATATAACAAGGTTTTTCATGACTATTCCTGAAGCCGTTCAATTAGTAATACAAGCTGGTTCAATGGCTAAAGGTGGAGAGATATTTATTTTAGATATGGGAAGCCCAGTAAAGATTTTAGATTTAGCTGAGAATTTAATCAGACTCAGTGGTTTTGAACCATATGAAGATATTGATATACAGTTTATTGGCCTAAGACCTGGTGAAAAACTATATGAAGAATTATTAATGGATGAAGAAGGTTTGCAAAAGACAGAAAATAGTACAATTTTCATAGGACACCCATTAGATCTTAATTTTGATCAACTTTGTCAGCAACTAAAAGAATTAGAATCCTATATTGATAAGGATGAAAAGAAATTGATTAAGCAAGTTAAAAATATTGTTCCAAGCTATAAAAATGGAAACTGACTCTAATTGGGTCAGTTTTTTAGTTTTAAATGAAGGTTTATTCATTAAAGTATCGAATATTTAATTGATACAATGATTAAAATTTGTGAGTATTATATATTAAAAATGGAGGGGTATTAATGATAACAATTGATGAAATTCTTAGTGTTAAATATCTAAGTGGTTATGAATGGTCACCTGATAGTAAAAAGATTTGCTATAAGTTAAATGATGGTGGAGTAACAGATGCCTATGTTGTCGATGTTACTAATAAAAAAAGAACTAAAATAACTGAAGCTAGCAAAGGAGTTTCAGGGATTAAATGGAGTAAAAATGGTTTAGTTTTAATTATTGATGGAAATGTTCATATCTATAAAGATCAAAAGCTAAGTCAAATTACATCATTAGGTAATATTAGGTCAAAAATTGATATTTCAAAGGATGATACAACTTTAGCTTATACTGATGGAGAAAGTATAACCTTTTATAATTTGATTAATAACTCTGATATTACTTTTAAAGGTTTAGGAGAAGTTTTTGCAGCTAGATTTAGTCAATCAGTTAGTATGGATTCCTTCTATTTTTCTCCTGATGGAAGTCTTTTCTTATATACCTTTTTGAATCAAGCACAAAAACCATTCTTAGCTATTACAACCATAGAAGGAGAACATGTTTGGAGATCTGAAGGTCACACAAAACAGATTAATGATGCTAAATGGATTGACAATAAAAGATTTGTCTATAAACTTACAGGAAGATTTAGATCAAGTGCAGAGTACTATATCGCTTCTATACCTAAAAAAGATAGCTGGGTAGACTATAGTTCAATTAACGCAGTTAGTCAGTTTGTTATAAATAAAGAACTCATTGTTTCTGGTAAGGAAGATAATGAAAGGGGAGCATTTTATACAAATGTTACACCTAATATAGAAGAGGATATGTTACTATTTGGACTTGAGTTGGATGGTTTTTATCATCACTATAAATACGATCTTAAAACTAGTGATTTAATAAAGCTAACAACTGGAAAATGTGAAGACTTGGGACAAATGGGGGATTCTATTACAGTTTCACCTAATGGTAAAAAGTTTGTATATGCATCAAATAAAACTCATAGGGTTCAAAGGCAACTATTTGAATATGATTTAGAAACTGAAAATGAAGTTCAACTTACAGACTATCCAGTTACAAATGTTGGTCCAAAATATTCACCAGATGGCAAAATGATAGCATTTAATCATAGCTCTAAAAAAGAAAATGGAGATCTTTGGGTAATCGATTTAGATTCATTAGAAATGACCCAGTTAAGCAATTCCATGCCAAAAGGTTTAAATGATAAACTAGTTGAGTCTGAATTAGTAAGTTATAAAGGAGCAAAAGATTGGGACATTGATGCTTTTCTATATAAACCAAAAGATTTTGATGAGACCAAAAAATATCCAGCTATAGTTTGGGTCCATGGTGGTCCAATGAGACAAATGAGAGGGGCATGGCATCCATCTTCTACATATTCTCATTTTTATGCATATAATCAATATCTTGTTAGCCAAGGATATGTTGTAATATCACCAAACTTTAGAGGTGGAATTGGTTATGGAACTGAGTTTAGATATGGTTTATATAAGAATAAAGGTATAGATGATACTATTGATATAGTAAGTGCTGGTAAATATCTAAAATCTCTTGACTATGTTGATGAAAACAAAGTAGCTGTATACGGTTTAAGTTATGGCGGATATATGACACTTCACTCACTTACACAATATCCAGAAAGTTTTGCAATGGGTATTAATATTGCAGGACTTTGGGATATAGCTCAGTGGGGAAGATGGATTAGAGATACTTATGGAAACTATGTTGGTGATGCTAATTTCTGTGGAATGGTTGAGGAAAGGCCAGACTTATGGGCCAAAGGTTCGCCAGTTTTTTATAAAGAGAATCTTAATAAGCCATTAATGAATCTCCAAGGAACTAAAGATCCAAATGTTGATTTTAATCAACTAAATCGAATTGTTAAAGATTGTGTTAAGCTAGGTGTAACACACGAATCAGTGTATTACCCTGATGAAATGCATACATTTAGATATAGAAGAACATGGAAAGATGCATTACCAAGAATGAATGCTTTTTTTGATAAATATCTAAAGAATTAGTGATTTGTCTAATTTATGCATATATGGTATCTTTAAAAATAATATGTTACTTAGTTAGATAAAATAGGAGTGATTGAATGAAAGATATTGCAATAATTACAGATAGTACTGCAGTAATTACAAATGATATTCTTAATAATTACACATTCTTATATACATTACCATTACAAATTATTTTTAAGGAAGATGTATATTATGATGGGGATATAACTCAGGAGGAGTTCTTTGATTTTGTTAATAAGTATCCAGATTTACCTACAACATCACAGCCTTTAGTAGGAAAAACAACAGAACTATTTGAAAGTTTATTAAAAGAATATGATAAAGTATTTTATATAACAATTAGTTCAAAGATAAGTGGAACATTTCAAACAAGTTCTGCTATTGCAAAACAAATAGATATTGAAAGAATAACAGTCTTTGATTCTTTACTAACAGCTACAGTTCAAAAAAGAATGGTTTTAGAGGCATGTAAGAATGTATCTGAAAATAAAAGTTTTGAAGATATCTTAACAACCCTTAAGAATATGAGGGAAAACCATCAAGCTTATCTGATAGTTGATGATCTGAAATATCTAGAAAGAACAGGAAGAATAAGTGGAGCGGTAGCTTCAATAGGAGCGATGCTTAAAATAAAGCCTATAGTTAGGTTTGATAATGGGTCTATTGTACAGGATAATAAAGTTAGAACGATGAAAAAAGCAATGCACTACGTTTTAGAAAAAATCAAAAAACTTGATGTAAAAGATGAAACACATATCTTATTGACACATGCAAAAGGTCTTGATTATGCAAAAAAAATGGAGCAGCTTATCAATGATAAATATCCTAAATTAAAAGTTAGTATTAGTGAATTATCTCCTGTTGTTAGTGTCCATACAGGACCACAGTCACTTGGAGTTACTTGGGTGAATGGTTACTAATGAAGATTAATATACCAAACTATAAAGAGATTGATATTAAAAATATAGTATTAGATTTTAATGGCACATTAGCAAGTGAAGGTGTGGTTAAGCAGTCAACAAAATCTTTGCTAAATGAACTTAAAAGCAAGTTAAACATCTTTGTAGTAACTGCAGATACTTTTGGCACTGTAAAAGAAGAGTTAAGAGATGTTGATGTTAAGTATCATATTATTTCAAAAGGTAGTGGGAGTAAAGATAAAGAAGATTTTGTTAAGAAGTTATCTAAAGATAATACAATAGCTATTGGTAATGGACATAATGACATTTTAATGATAAAAGCAGCAGAAATAGGTATATGTATTATAGGATCTGAAGGTTGTTTTACGCAGACTCTTTTAAATAGCGATATAGCAGTTAATGATATAGATCAGGCATTGAAGCTTTTGTTAAATGAAAATAAATTAATAGCAACATTAAGAAAATAAGCCAGCAAAAGCTGGCTTATTTCTATTTGCAATATACTTTATACATTTGAGCTAAATTAATATGTTTAGCTTTATTAGGATCGTATCCACCTACTTTGAACGCCCACTGAACAATGGATCCAGTAAATAAGGATGCAATTACAGTACCAATACCGACTGGTCCTCCTAATAAGTAACCAGTAATTAATACAGATACTTCAATAGCAGTTCTGATGAATCCAACAGATTTTTTAGTAACTCTTACTAATCCTTCCATTAGTCCATCTCGAGGACCTGCTCCTAATTCAACTCTTAGATAAAAATATGAAGCAAAACCAATGCAAACAAGACCTAACAATAAAACAATTACTCTTAATATAATATGATTAGGGGTTGGTAAAATATTTGCTTCTAATATTAAATCAACAAACAAACCTACTAAATACATATTGAAAATAGTTGCTAAACCAGGAATGACTTTTATGAAAAATGTCAAAAGTATTAATATAAATCCTGTTAGCTGTGCAGCTTGACCAAATGTTATTGGTAAATGCTTGGCTAAACCCATATGAAAGACGCTCCATGGACTTAATCCAAGATTAGCTTTTACTGTAAGTGAAATACCTACAGCAAAGAGAAATAAACCAATAAATAAAGAAGGCATTTTTTTAAGAAGTGGTTTCCATTTACAATTCATTTATTTTTTAAGCAGCACCTTTCCTGCAAATTTGTTAGTATGTTTACCATTATCAACAGCTAAAGTACCATTAACAAATACCTTTTCAATTCCAGTTGGGAACTGAATTGGATCAGTATAAGTAGATTTAGTGCTAACTTCATCTAAGTTAAACAGTACTAAATCAGCTTTCATGCCTGGGACAATAAGACCACGATCTGTTAAACCTAATTTAAAAGCTGATGATGATGTCATTTTTCTAATGGCTTCTTCTAATGTTAAAACACCTTTTTCTCTAACATAAGTTGATAAAATAGTTACAAAGCTACCATAAGTTCGTGGATGAGGTAATCCAGAGGTGAAAGGACCATCAATTGGTCGAGCACTACTATCTGAGCCAACCATCATTAAAGGATGCTTCATAATTCTCTCTATATCTTCATCAGAAATTGTAAAGTATACAATACTAACTCTTCCAATATAATTTTGTAAAATATCAAAACATGTATTGAAAGGATTATCATCATTTCTATCATTAGCAATCTCAGCTATTGTCTTTCCTACAATGCTTTTATCAGTTTTTTTAGTATCAGTAATTAAAATGTTTTCAAAACCTACACCTTTATAAAAGCTAATCCAACCATCTACACCATTTATAATGTCTTGCTTTAATTTATCTCTCATTTTACTATCTGCTAAACGCTTTCTCATCTCTGTAGCACCACCTTGATGTGCCCATGGAGGTAATATTGCACCTAATCCAGTCGCACTAGCTTTATATGGGTATTGATCAAAAGTTACATCTACACCCTCATCTCTAGCATTATCAATAAGTTTTAAAATCTCAACTGATTTGCCCCACATATGTTTTCCCATTGCTTTAAGATGTGATATTTGCACTGCTACGTCTGCTTTTTTTCCAATAGTTAAAGCTTCATTAATAGAGTCTAATACAAAATCATTTTCTCCTCTAATGTGTGAAAAATATATTCCATCATACTCGCTAATAACTTTTGTCAACTCTACTAACTCATCAGTATCAGCATAAGCACTTGGAGTATATATTAAACCAGTACTAACACCAAAACAGCCGCTTTCCATAGACTCTTTTAAAAGTGCTTTCATTTGATCCATTTGTTCTTCAGTCGGTTTATCGGGTTCATAACCCATTACACAGTGTCTAATTGCTCCTTGACCAACTACTGGAACAGCATTAATGCTAAGTTTTTTATTCTGAAACTGTTTGATAAAATCACCAGTAGACTCCCAAGTTACGTCTAAGTCACTTTTATCAATAGTTTTCTTTCTTTTTTCATTCATAGGAAAAGGTGAACTACCACATTGACCTAATACGTTTGTAGTAACACCTTGTAATAGATGTGCATGAGCACGACCATCTTGAAAAAGAATACTTTCAGAGTGGGTATGAATATCAATAAAGCCAGGGCTTAGATAAAGGCCTTTGCCATCAATTATGTTATCTGCTTCACTTTCAGAAATATTACCTACTTTTGCAATAGTGTCACCTTCAATAGCGACATCACCAAATTTCCAAGGATTGCCTGCACCATCTAAGATTTTTACATTTTTAATTAAATAATTAAACAATTTTATCCCTCCTACTTATATTTATTCGCTTAAATGAATTGAATTCCTCTTTACAAAGTGACATTTTATAAGGTAAATATAGAGTATTTAAGATATAATATACATTAGGGAGAGGATAAGATGAGAACTTTATTTGATACAACCCAGATTAAAGGGCTGACTTTAGATAATAGAATAGTTAGAGCAGCTACATGGGAAAGAATGGCTAATGAGGATGGAAGTGTGACCCAAGAATTAATTGATTTGTATGCAGAGTTAGCAAAAGGTGGCGTAGGATTAATAATCACAGGTTATGCCTTTATTATGGATAATGAACAACCAAATCCTAAAATGATGGGTATGAGCAATGATTCCTTTATACCAGGATATAAACAATTAGTTGATACAGTACATCAATATAATACTGGTATTATAATGCAATTAGCATATGGTGGAACACAAACAAGATTTCAAACTGAAAACAGAGAAATTTGGGGTCCTTCACAAGTACAGCATCCAAAAACAGGGGTAATAGCTAAAGAGATGACAAAAGACGACATGTCAACTTTGATAGATTCTTTTGCTAATGCTGCTTTAAGAGCTAAAAAGTGTGGATTTGATGGAATTGAATTACATGGAGCTCATGGATACTTATTAAGTCAGTTTTTATCTCCAAATTTTAATTATAGAAAAGATAGTTATGGTGGATCTTTAGATAATAGAATGCGAGTAATTTCTGAAATATATGAACAAACTAGAAGCTTAGTTGGAGAAGATTTTTTAATAATGATTAAAATAAATGCATCTGATTTTACTGAAGGTGGGTTTACATATGAAGAATGCCAATATGTTTGCCAAAAACTTGATAATTTAGGTTTTGATGCAATTGAGTTAAGTGGGCCAAAACCACCAGGAACAAAGAAAAAGGATCAATCTATCTTGGCTAATTATGCTGCTCATTTGGCAAGTATTTTAAAGATTCCAGTAATATCAGTAGGAAAGCATAGAGATTACAACCTATTGACTCAAATACTAAATCAAACTGAAATAGAATACTTCTCAATGTCAAGACCATTTATTGCTGAACCCAACCTGGTTCACCGGTGGATTAGCGGAGATACAGAAGAATCAAAATGCATATCTTGCGGTCAGTGCTATCATCCAGAAGGTATAAGTTGCATATTAAAGTAAATTAGGTGGTGTAAAATTGAAAAAAATCTCTGTAGAGCTTGAACTGTTAGAAAAATTGTTTGAAGGATTTTCTATTCTTAGATGGAATGATAGGATTAGACCTCATGAGTTTTCTCAAATGGAAAAAGAATCACACAAAATGTTCTTAGCATATCTATTTGGAAGAATAGAAGAAAAAAATAATCCAATTGATTGGTCTGTGTTGATAGAAGCTGGTGTCTTTCAGTTACTAGTAAAAATTGCTTTGTCTGATATAAAAGTTGTTGTTCAAAGAAAAATTTCAGAAGATGAAGAATTAACAAGCCGTTTAAATGACTGGATAGTAAATCAATACAAACAGTACTTTAGCAAGGATTTTTTGGATTCATTTAGACTTTATTTAGATAATGAAGAGGATATGACCAAAATTGAGTACAAAATATTAAGAGCTGCTCATAAGTATGCTACTTTACGAGAATTTGAAATATTAGGTGCATATGCAGAAAGAAACTCTTTGTTTGAAGAAACTGAAGCTGAGATATATAAAGATTTATTACCTTTTATGGATTTAGAAGGTTTACAGCAGATGTTAGCTAAGCAAGATCTTTATAAGTTCAATTTAATATTTGAACAATTACGTTATCAAGTACGCTGGAGTCAAACACCTAGAATACCAAAGACTACAGTGATGGGTCACGCAGTATTTGTCGCTGTACTGATGTTTTTGTTTACTAAACAAATAACTACTTCCAAAGAAGTTTTGTTTTGCAACTTTTATGCAGGACTTTTTCATGACTTACCTGAATCTGTAACAAGAGATATTATCTCTCCTATAAAACATGCTATTGTAGGATTAGATGAGATTATTGGAAAAATTGAAAAAGAGATAGTAGAACAAGAGATGTTTAGATTTCTAAAAGAAGATAAATATAAAGTAATAAAAGAAGAGTTAGCTGGATTTACAAAAAATGAGTTTAGTGATAGAAAAATTACTGTAAATGGATCTACCTCTAGTATTGTAAATGGTAGAGTATTAAGATTAGCAGATGAGCTTGCTGCTATGATGGAAGCGTCAAAATCTATTCTACATGGTATAACATCTGACCAACTAGAAAATGCTGTAAAAGGCATATATAATAGCAAGAAAGGTCTTATAAGGCTTGGAGAAATAGACGTTACCGAAATAGCAAATATTTTTACAAAGCTCTATCAAATGACTGAGTTATAAAATAATAGCCTTCATCGTTTTAATCCCGATGAAGGCAAATTTATTTATGCATCTATTGTAGCTTTTATTTTTTGAGGGTCATATCCAACAATTCTTTCTCCATCAACAATTGTTACTGGAACGCCTCTCATATTCATTTTTATAAGCTCTTCTCTAGCACTTGGATCTGTTGTTATATTTCTTTCCTCAAAGTCATAGCCTTGATCATTCATAAATTCTTTCACCATGTGGCAATAAGGACAAGAGTTACTTACATATACTTTTATATTTTTCATTATTAAAAACATCCTTCCTTTGAAATTCTGTAAGTATTATAACATATGTCTATATAAAAATAAACTAAAAAAAGCCTAAAAATCATAGAAATTAATAAAAAATTTAATTAAAATTAGTTCAAAATAATCTATTTAGCAGGATTTTTGTTATTTGTATAGAAGTTTATATGGTTAGAAAGTGGAGGTGCTTATATGGATTTATCAAATTCAATTTTAGAGTATACGAGATTATTAGTTAACGTCAGGTCTGAAACAGCAACACAACAAGAAGTTATCATGGGTAAAACTATGCTTAAAGCTATTAAGAAAATAGACTATTTTAATAATAAGAAAAATATGTGTGGTCTAGAAAGTGTGGTAGATGATCCTTTAGATAGGGCTGTAGCTTGGGGTTTATATCTAGACCCTAATAACACTAACACTGTTATTTTAATTAATCATTATGATACAGTTGATACCTGGGATTTTAAAGACCTTAGAGATATTTCTATTAAACCAAAACAGTTGATGAAAGAGATTAAAGAATTAGGACTTACTAAAGATAGTTTGAAAGATTTAACAAGTGGTCATTGGATGTTTGGACGTGGTGCAGCTGATATGAAAGGCGGAGCAGCTATTCAATTATCTGTTATGAAGCATCATATAGAAAACATTCAAAGTGGATCAATTTTATACTTATCAGTCCCTGATGAAGAGACTTTATCTAGTGGTATGAGACAAGCTGTAAAACTTCTTGAAAAATTAAAAGAGAAATACTCTCTAAATTATAAACTTATGATTGATTCTGAAACTCATAAAAGAGAAGATGAGAACAAACCAGTCTTATATAAAGGTAGTATTGGAAAAATTATGCCTACAGTTTATGTAAAGGGAGTTAGAGCTCATGTAGGAAATGTTTATCAAGGATTAAACCCGATTGCAATAACGTCAGAAATTGTAAGAGATATAGAACTAAACCAAGATTTATGTGATGATTATGAAGATGAGAAAACACCTGGACCTACTTGGCTATATCTAAGAGATGGTAAAAAGAGTTATGATGTATCACTTCCAGAAAACGCATATGCTTATTTAAATATATTAACTTTTAACTCTACTCCAAAAGAAATTCTAAATAAAATAAAAGAAATTTCAAAAAATGCATTTAATAAGTGTTTGATAAGATATAAAAAAGGATATGAAAATTACTATAATAAACCTTTAGAAAAAGAATGGGATAATAAAGTTTATCTTTTCAGTGAATTATATAACATATTAAAAAAAGAACAAGGTGTGAGTTTTGAAAAAGAATTTAATGAGTATTTATCTGAAGTTAGAACACAAATATTAAATGAAGATATAAATATGCCTAAAGCATCTGGGTTGTTAAGTGAGTTTTTAGCTAATAGAATAAAAAGTACTGATCCAGTTGTAATTATTGCTATAGCACCACCTTATTATCCTCATGTAATTTTAGAATATATTGATGATTTAGATAAAAGAGTAGAAAAGCTTGAAGAATCATTAAGTGACTTTATAAAAGTAGAGTATAATCAAGAGCTAATAATCAAGAATTTTTATACAGGTATTTCTGATATGAGTTATGCTTCATTAGTTGATTCAAAAGAAGTAATTGGATTTATAGAACCAAATATGCCTTTATGGGGTAGTGCTTATGAAATTCCACTTGATATAATGGCTAAACTTCAAATTCCATCAATTAATCTGGGACCTTGGGGGAAAGATTTACATATGATGTCAGAGCGAATTTATTTGCCTGATTTATTATATAACACACCAAAAATTATGAACAAGACAATTCAACTAATATTAAAGGAGGATGTATAAATGAATTCAAAGAAGTATGCACAGAATCTTATTGACTTTTTGTATGAAAGCCCAACGCCTTTTCATGTAGTTAAAAGCGGAAAAGAAATGCTTAATGAGGCAGGTTTTAGTGAGTTAAAGCTTAATGAAAAGTGGGATGTTAAACCAGGTGGAAAGTATTTTACTACTAGAAATGACTCAGCAATTATTGCTTTTATTGCAGGTTTAAAAAATCCAGCAGAAGTTGGTTTTAGAATGATCGGTGCTCACACAGATGCACCTGCTATTAGAATTAAATCTAATCCAGAGATTAAAAAAGAAGGTTATTTAAGCTTAAATGTAGAGCTTTATGGAGGACTCATCTATAGTAGTTGGTTAGATAGGCCTTTAGCAATTGGAGGAAGAATTGCAATAAGAAGTGATAATGCGCTAAAACCTGAAATGAAGTTATTAAATATTAATAAACCAATAGCTACAATTCCAAATTTAGCTATTCATATTAACAGAGAAATTAATAGCGGGTATGAATATAATCCTCAAAAAGATTTATTACCTCTTGTTGGTTTCACTAAAGAAAAAGATTTGGCAAATGATTGGTTTATGGAAATGTTAGCTAGTGAGTGTAATGTAAATAAAGAAGATATTTTAGGCTGTGATTTGTATCTTTATGATTACCAAAAAGGTACAATTAATGGAATGAATGATGAATTCATCCATGTAGGAAGAATTGATGATGTAGCTATGAGTTATGTAGCATTAAGTGCTATTAAAGACTCTAAAGCACAAAATGCCACCATCGTAGCAGCTTGCTATGATAATGAAGAAGTTGGTAGTAAAACAAAACAGGGTGCAGCAAGTGCATTGACTCAAATAATAATTGATAGAGTAGCAAAAGCTTTAGGTGCAAATGAAGAAGAAATTTTAAGATCTAGATATCAATCATTCTTAATTTCTTGTGATATGGCTCATGCAATGCATCCAAGTTTTCCTGAAAAACATGATCCAACAAATAAACCTGTAATTAATGGAGGCCCAGTTATTAAGTATCATCATGGGCAAAAATATACCACCGATGCAGAATCTGCTGCTGTATTTAAAGCTGTATGTGATAATGCGGGAGTTAAGTATCAAGAGTTTCATAATAGAAATGATGCCAAAAGTGGTGGAACTATTGGTCCAATCGTAGCATCTATGTTAGATGTTAAAGCACTCGATATTGGAAATCCAATGTTAGCTATGCATTCAATTAGAGAATTAGCTGGTGTAGAAGACACATTTAATCTACTAGCAGCTTTTAAAGAATTTTATAAAATTTAGAAAGGATTTATAATGGAAAAAATATTTAACGATATGGTAGATAGATTTATTAAGTATTGTAAAGTAGACACAGCTTCTGATCCAAACAGTGATACATATCCAAGTTCAGGTAGCCAAATTGCATTTGGCAAACAAGTTGCTAAAGAAATGAGAGATTTGGGTCTTAAAGATGCTGAAATTGATGAATATGGTTATATAATGGCTACAATTCCATCAAACGTTGATTATGACGTCCCTACTATAGGGTTTATTGCCCATATGGACATCATTAGCTCAGTGCCTACAGATAATATTCAGCCGCAGATATTTAAAGACTACGATGGAAGTGATTTAGTTCTTAATAATGACGGATACAAAATATCTGTAAGTGATTTTCCTGTTCTTAAAAACTATGTAGGTCAAGATATCATTACAACAGATGGTAAGACTCTTTTAGGAGCAGACGATAAAGCAGGAATGGTAGAGATATTAGCACTTGCAGAGTATCTATTAACTAATCCAGAAATTAAACATGGAGAATTAAAAATTGGATTCACTCCTGATGAAGAGATTGGGCAAGGTACAAAGTATTTTGATATTGAAAAGTTTGGGGCAGATTTTGCTTACACAATTGATGGTGGTGAAGTAGGTAGTCTTAACTATGAAACATTTAATGCTGCTACAGCAAAAATAAAAATTGAAGGATCTAATATTCATCCAGGTAGTGCTAAAGGAAAAATGGTAAGTGCCATTTTAATGGCTATGGAGTTAAACTCTTTATTACCAGAAGCGCAAAAGCCAGCTTATACAGAAGAATATGAAGGATTCTTCCATCTTAATTGGGTTGATGGTAATGTAGACAAAGCAGAAATGAATTATATTATAAGAGACCATGATAGAGATAAGTTTAATAGGAAAAAAGAAATTATGGTAAGTGCTGTTGAATTTATGAATAAAAAGTATCAAGGTGATAGAGTTAATTTAGATATGACTGATTCATATAAGAATATGAGAGAAAAAATTGAACCAGTTATGCATATTGTTAACACAGCAAAAAAAGCAATGGAAAATCTAGGTATAAAACCAAAAATAACACCAGTAAGAGGAGGAACTGATGGAGCAAGATTCTCTTACAAAGGCTTACCTTGCCCTAATATGTTTACTGGTGGACACAATGCACATGGCAAAAGTGAATTTATTCCAGTTCAATCTATGGAAAAAGCAGTTGAAGTAATGCTTGAAGTTGTTAAGTTATATACCAAGCAAAATAACTAATGTTACAAAACTGTTAAAAAAATAAATATTGAAATAAAGTACTTGACTGAATGATATATTTTTAATATTATATTTTTCAATTAAGAGTGCACCTAGGGTTCCGATATTGACTAAAATATGTCAGGTCCGAGCGGTGACAGGCGTAAAAGCTACACTTTTAGGATAAAAGCCTAGAGGACGAGTCTTAAAACTCATCCTCTGGGCTTTATTTTTTTACAGAAAGGAGAATTGTCGTGGAAAGGATTAAAAATGTGCGTAGGTTTTATTGGTTTCAAGCTGCTTTTGGAGCAATGATCATTGGTCCAATTATTATGATTTATTTGTTGGAAGTTAAGGGGTTAACCTTTACACAGGCAATGATCCTTAATACTTGTTCATCATTAGCATTAGTTTTGTTTGATGTTCCTACAGGTGCTTTAGCAGATCACTACTCAAGAAAACTTTGTTTATCTCTAGGTGGATTTGTCTTAGCTATTAGTTTATTATCTTTTACTTTAGCAAAATCTTTCTATGGATTAATATTTGTTGAGATATTTTTTGCTTTAGGTTTTTCTTTTATATCTGGTGCTGATAGTGCTATTTTATACGAATCTTTAGAAGAGTATAATCAGCAAGATATGTTTCAAGAAATAACAGGTAAAGCACACTCTATTCAATTATTTGTACAAGCAGTGGGATCAATAGTTGCAGGTTTTATCTATTCAATTAATGTGCACTTGCCACTTTTAGTGTCAGCTTTTTTCATGTTCATTGCTGGTTTAATAGCTTTTAGTTTCAAAGAGGTAAATAAAACTAAAAATGATTTAGAGACTAGATACTTAAGTCAAATTAAAGATAGTTGTACTTTTGCAATTAATCATAGCAAAATTAAAGGATTATTGATTTATACTATGGTTTTTTATATATTCTATCGGATGGGTTTTATGCTATACCAGCCATATATGAAATCAATAAGTATTGATGTAAAATTCTTTGGAGTAATTTTCTTCGTTTTTAATATGGTAGCAGCTTTAACTTCAAGAAATAGTCATAAAATAATAAAGAAAACAAAGAGAAAAACATTAACTGTTTTAGCAAGTTTAATATTCTTATCATTTCTTTTAATGTCTGTTATTAGATTGTGGTATGGGTTTTTAGCTATCTTACTACAGCAAGTGGCTAGGGGATTATATTTACCAGTTACACGTAAATATTATAATAAATACTTAGAGAGTGATAAAAGAGCAACTGTATTATCATTTGCAAGCTTATTGACAAGATTAACTAGTAGTTTGAGTTATCCTTTACTTGGTTTATTGCAAGACAATGGGAATGTGTTTTTAACACATTTTGTAATAGGAACCTTAATGATATTAATGATGGTTTTTGTTTTAAAATATTTAAATAAAATAATGGGAAGAAAAGAGGTATTAAGTTGAAAGAAATAGTAACAAGTAGATTAGTTTTGAGACAATTTAATAATAAAGATTTCAAGGATTTTTATGAATATGGTATAGATAAAAATGTAGGGCCCAATGCTGGATGGGCTCCTCATAAAAATGAAGATGAGTCAAGAGAGATCTTTAAGCAATTTTGTAACTCTGATGAAGTTTTTGCAATAGAACTAAAAGAGGAAAATAAGGTAATTGGAGCAATAGGTTTTGATCCTGATAGAAAAAGGACTATTAAAACTGCTTACTCAATAGGATATGTCTTAAACAGTAAGTATTGGGGACGAGGGATAATGACTGCAGCTGCTAAAGAAGTAATCAGATTTCTATTTGAAGTTAAAGAAGCTTCTATCTTAGCAGTTTATCATTATCCATTTAACAATAGATCAAAAAGGGTGATTGAAAAGTTAGGATTTAAATACGAAGGAACATTGAGACAAGCTTCACAAATTTATGATGGAACTATTTATGATGATTTATGCTACTCAATGACTAAAGAAGAGTTTGAAAAAATATATAATAAAAATGATAATTAAATATAAAGGTTTTTGTATATTTATGTCGAAATTATAAAGTGAGTATACAAAATGGAGGGTTATTAATGAATAAAGAGACTATTTATGCAAAAGCAGAAAGTATAGCAGAAAAATTATATGAGATTAATGATTGGATGTATCATAATCCTGAAATTGGACATCAAGAATTTAAGTCAAGTGAAAAGTTAGCAAATTTATTGAAAGAACATGGATTTAAAGTGACAAAGCCTTACGGAGGAATGGAAACAGCTTTTAGAGCAGAGTATGACACAGGTAATGAGGGTCCTACAATAGCTATTTTAGCTGAGTATGATGCTTTACCTGGAATTGGCCATGGATGTGGCCATAATGTGATTGGCACGGGAACTGTTGGTGGAGCAATAGCACTTAAAGAAGCAATGGAAGACTTACCTGGTAAACTTGTTATGTTGGGTTGCCCTGCAGAAGAAGGTGCAGTTGATAATGCTGGTGGTAAAGTATTATTAGTCCAAGCAGGTGCATTTGAAGACATTGATGCTGCAATAATGTTTCATCCAACTACAACTGAGCACAGATTAGGATCAACTTCTAATGCTAGATATGCAATGGAAATTGTTTATAAAGGCAAAACTGCCCATGCAGCTGGTGCACCACACGAGGGTATTAACGCACTAGATGCAGCTATTCAAACTTTTAATGGTTGGAATGCTCTTAGACAACATGTTAAAGAAGATGTTAGAATCCATGGAGTTATTACAGAGGGCGGACAAGCTCCAAATATAGTTCCAGATCGTGCAGTTATAAGAATGTATGCAAGGTCTAAAGATATTAATTATCTATATGAAGTAGTTGAAAAGGTTAAAAATTGTGCAAAAGCAGGTGCATTAGCAGCAGGAGCAGAAGTAGAAATGAGAAAAACTGCTAATACATATAAAAACATAGTTAATAATAAAGCTTTAAGCGATTTATTTGTTAAAAACATGGAAGCTTTAGGAGAAGAGGTTTTACCATCAGCTGGTCATGGAGCTGGATCAACTGATATGTCAGATGTTACTCAAGAGATTCCAGGAATGCATCCTTATATAAGTGTTTCTAAAGAAAAACTAAATGGTCATAGTACTGATTTAGCTGATGCAACTGTAAGTGAAACAGGACATAAAGCAATCTTACTTGGAGCTAAAAGCATGGCTGGTATAGCTTACGATTTGTTTACTAAACCAGAACACCTAAAAGCAGCAAAAGAAGAATTTGAATCTTGGAAAAAGGAAAACAAGTAATTCTTAGAAATAAGTAAATTAAAATATTAATACTGCAAGGATTAATTCTTGCAGTATTTTTATGTAAAAAAGATGGAAGTGATAATAATTAAGATACTAATAATAAATTCAGCACCAGGAGTAGGAAAATCAACTTCTCTTAAACTATTAGAAGGTTTATTGGATAGTAAAAGTGCATTTGTTGATGGGGACGACTTGGCAAGAGTAATACCTTTTGAAAATACAGTTAAATGGTTAAATCTTATGCAAGATAACATAGCCTGTTGTGTAAAGAATTTTCTAAAATACAATTATGAAAATATATTTATATCTTTTGTATTTCCTTCTAGTGATAGAATTAATAGAATGAAAAAACTTATTAAAACTGATGGAGTCAATATTTATCACATAAAACTGATATGTGGTCAAGATGAACTTAAAGAACGATTGGTTAAAAGAAACTCACAAAAGTTAATAAGTATAGAAAAAGCACTCAACTTGAATGAGATGATTAATAAGTTAAAGTCTGATTTAGTAATTGATACAACGAATATAAGCCCACTTGAAGTAGCAAGAAAAATAAAAGAAGGTATTAATGATTAATTGGGAGGTAAAAATATGCAAATGTTAGATTTTAGACCTAATATAATATTTATAAATGGAGATATACATACAGTAGATCAAGATTATTCAAAAGTTGAAGCTATTGCGATTTTAGGTAACAAAATTATGGCAACAGGGACAAATAAAGAGATAATTGCCTTAGCAGGTAAAAATACAAAGGTGTTTGACTTAGATAAAAAAACAGTAATTCCAGGAATAATTGATTCTCATAACCACGCCTGGGAAGCTGGGAAATTAATTAGTGGATTAGTTACTTTTGGAATTAAAGATTTTAACGAGTTAAGAGAAAAAATAAAAGCTAAATTAAACGATCTTCCAAAAGGGAGTTGGCTTCAAGGTGGTGGATGGAATGAAACTCAATTCGTTGAAAATAGAATGCCAACTAAAGAAGATATTGATCCTGTTTCAAAGAATCATCCAGTAGTACTTGAACGGATTTTTTCAACTAGTGTTGCAAATACCAATGCTTTACAGTTAGCTGGAATAAATAAAGACACACCAGATCCTAAAGATGGCAAAATTGGTAGGTATGAGAATGGAGAACCTAATGGCTTATTATTTAAATCAGCTAAACAGTTAGTGAGAGATATTATGCCAGGTCCATTTGGTTCTGATGATTTAGGAATAAATCAAGGAATAGAAGAATCTATATTAATAGCACACAAAGAATACTTAAAATATGGAATAACAAGTATTGTAGAGCCAGGAGTTACACCTGCGATTAGTAGAGCTTATCAAAACCTATATAACAAAGGTAAACTAAAGGTAAGAACAAATCTAATGCCAAACTGGTATGGATTTCACATAAAGCAAGAGTTAGATAAAATTGATAGTTTAGTTCCAACACTTGGTATATATACAGGCTTTGGTGATGAATATTTAAGTTTTGGTGGTCTCAAGATGGCTATAGATGGAGGCTTAACATCAAAAACTGCTCTTTTAAGTTGGCCATATAAAAATGAAGAAGAAGTTAGAGATGTACAACTAAGACTTGATATAAAAAAACTGGATGAATGGGTGAAATATGCTCATGATAGTGGCTGGAGTGTTGGGATACATGTCGTTGGTGATATTGCTCAAGAAAAAGCTGTAGAAGCAATATATAAAGCATATAAGGATAACCCTCAAGATAGAAGACATCAGATAATACACGGATATTATCCTACTCAAAGAGCTTTAGAAATGATGAGAGAAGCAAAGATAATAGCAGCTATACAACCTGCTTTCATTTACGGAGAAGCAGCCGGGTATAATGAATTATTACCAAAAGATAAAATTAACTCATTTACACCTGCCAAAGCTTATCTTGATAACGGAATAATCACTGCGATAAGTACTGATATGCCTTCAGCACATTTTAACCCTTTCTTTAATCTATATAGCGCAGTAACAAGAAAAGGTGCACTAGGTCATCAAGCTGGGGTTGAAGAATGTATTACAATCAATCAAGCAATTAAGATGATGACTTATAATGGAGCATATTTAACTGGTGAACAAAACATTAAGGGTAGTTTAGAGATTAATAAGCTGGCAGATTTAGTAGTTTTAGATTGTAATATAAAAGAATTATCTAAAGAAGAAATAAAAGATATATCAGTAAAAATGACTATAGTAGATGGTGAGATTATTTATATCGATTAAGGTCGTTCTTTCTTATGTTTTTAAACACTGTTAAACTCAGTAAAGACTTTCTAATAAGATTATAAAATTAAATTTATCTTAAAAAGCCTATAAAACAACAAAGTTTTAATACCAACAAGACATTTTTATAATTTTGTAAATACTTAATTAATATATGCAACAAATAATATATTTTTGTCTTATAATTTTGATATTAAGTTATACCTCTTCTCTAAGTGTATATTTTGATGTATTATACAATGATAGAGTATGTGAGGTGGAAATTTTGAAAAAAATAGTATTAATAATAATGATGATAATATTTATCATGTCAGGATGTAATCAAGAGGTAGAGCAAGAACAAGAAGAAATACGTACTTCTGTAGAAGTATCAGAAGTAAAGTTAGATTCAATAAATCTAGTTACAACCTTTACAGGAAGGGTTCAATCAGAAAAAACTATACCAGTTTTAACTCAAACACCTGGTGAAGTTGATGAGATTTATGTTTCAAATAATCAGTATGTTAAAAAGGGAGATAAACTCTTTTCACTTGTTAGCACAAATAATTTAAGGCAATTGCAACAAGCACAAGCTTCATATGATAGTGCTTATGCAAACTATTTACAAACAGAAGATCAGCTAAATTTAGCTATAGAAAACTATGAAAGAACTAAAAAACTTTTTGAAGCTGGTGCTGTTTCAGAAAGTCAATTAGAACAAACCAAGGCACAAGCATCAAAGCAGCCTTTAAATTCAGCTCAAGCCGCACTAGATCAAGCAAGGTTAAATTTAGAGACTGCACAAGATTCATATAGCGATACAGTTGTAAAAGCAAATAGTTCTGGAACAATTAGTGAAATAAGTATTGAAGAAGGTTCATTTGCATCTAATACTCAACCAACCATGATGATTAGTGATAATAATGATCTCATAATAAAGTTAAACGTAAGTGAAAAATATGTGAATAAAATTTCTCAAGGTGATCAAGTAGGAATAGACATATTGGCAACTGAAATGAGTTATGATGGAGTTGTAAATGAAGTTGGCTCAACAATAGATACAAATACTATGTTATATCCAGCCAAAGTAGCCGTTTCTAACAATGAAAGCAGTATAAAAGCTGGTATGATAGCTCAAGTGCAAATTATTACAGATAGTAAAGAACAAGCACTGATAATACCATCCGAAGCAGTCTTATTAAGAGGTAATATAGAGATTGTGTTTGTTAATGAAGATCAAGTAGCAATTCAAAAAGAAGTAAAAACAGGAATAGATAATGGTGATACTATTGAGATAGTTAATGGTTTAGAAGTAGCTGAAGAAGTCATTGTCCTGGGGCAAAACTTTTTAAGTAATGGCGATAAGATTAATGTAGTTAGAGGTGAGTAGTTTGGGATTACCAAAATTAGCAGTTAAAAGACCAGTTACAATACTAATGGTCACTTTAGCAGTTTTACTATTAGGATTTATTTCCCTTACTAGATTGCCAATAGACTTATTACCAAATTTAGAACTTCCCGTAATGGCTGTTTCAGTTAATTATCAAGGAGTAGGACCACAAGAAATAGAATCACTAATTTCTATACCACTGGAAGAATCTATAGGAACAGTAAATGGTATTGAAAGTATAACTACTAGGTCTTCTGAGGGAAATTCAATTTTAATTGCCCAATTTTCATTTGGAACTGATATGAATAAAGCAGCTTTAGAATTAAGAGAACGTGTGGATACAATAAAAGCATTCTTACCAGAAGAAGCTTCTTCACCAATAGTATTGCAAATAGACCCAGATTCCTTACCAATAATACAAATATCTTTAACTGGGAGCAATGATTTAGCAAGTTTGCAAGTTTTTGCAGATGAGGTATTATCACCTCAAATTGAAAGAATTGATGGAGTAGCATCGGTAGAAGTCAGTGGTGGATACACAAGAAAGATTGAAATAGAACTGGATCCAGCTATAATCCACAGTTATGGATTAACTATGGATACAATAATGTCGGTTCTAAGTGCAGAAAACATTAATTTACCAGGAGGTACCATCCAAAGAGGCAATCAAGAATATACAATTAGAACTCTTGGTGAATTTAATTCAATAGATCAGATAAAGAATTTAAGAATTATGCTAAACACTGGAAGTCAAATTAGATTAGGAGATATTTCACAAGTTAACTTTGTAGATGATGACCAACAAAGTATAGTTAGAGCTAATGGTCAAAGAAGTTTAGACATTTCAGTTAGCAAACAATCTGGAACAAACACAGTAAATGTAGCCAGAAGTGTAATTGAACAATTAGATGAAATTATCGAAGAAAACCCCTTATATGAGATAGTTCCAGTACTTAATCAAGCTGATTTTATAGAATTATCAATTGATAATTTACTTGAAAGTGCTATTTTGGGAGCATTATTTGCAGTAGTCATTTTACTACTATTCTTTAGAAGTATAAGAACTACATCTGTAATAGCAATTGCTATTCCAATTTCAGTTATAGCAACTTTTGTATTACTATATTTTACTAATATAACCTTAAACTTAATGACTTTAGGTGGATTAGCTTTAGCAATTGGGATGCTAGTAGATAACTCAATTGTTGTTTTAGAAAATATATTTAGATATAGAGAAGAAGGAGTAGAAAAGGAAAAAGCTGCTGTAAATGGAGCTAATGAAGTAGCTATGGCCATAACAGCATCAACAATAACAACTATTGCTGTATTTTTACCAATTGTTTTTGTAGAAGGTATAACTTCTGAAATTTTTAGAGAATTAGCTTTAACAATAGCTCTTTCATTAATAGCTTCTTTAGTTGTAGCTTTAAGTGTTGTACCAATGCTTAGTTCAAGATTGATTAAAAGAAATACAAAAACTATAGAAGAAAAAGATAGTAAATTTATTAAACTATTTGCAAAACTTAAAGATAAGTATGTGAAATTGCTAAAAGTATCTATAAAAAATCCTGGAAAGACAATTCTGAGTGGAGTTTTAGTTTTTGTCATATCAATTAGCACAATATTTCTTGTCGGAACAGAATATTTTCCAGAAGTAGATCAAGGACAATTTTCCGTTAGTATTGATTTAGCTTCTGGTACTTCTACATCTAGAACAGAAGAAATAACAGTAAATGTCGAGAATATGATTTTAGATATACCCGGAGTAGAAACTGTTTACTCTACAATAGGTAAAGGAAGTAGTTCTATAAATGTTGTTACTGATTTAGATACTGATAGTAGTACTGCAGATACAGCTGATGTCTTAAGAAGTAAAGTAAAAAAGATTGCTGGTGCAGATATTTCAGTGTCAGTTCTTTCAGCTACTTCACTAGCTGGAGGAGGAATGGGAGGTTCTCCGATAAGTATTTCAATCAAAGGAGATAGCTTAAATACTCTAGAAGATATTAGTCAAGATTTTGTTCAGATAATATCACAAGTAGATGGGACTAGAATGGTTAGTTCCTCTTTTACAAGTGGTGTTCCTGAAGTTCAAGTTAAAGTAAATCGTTTACAGGCTAGCCAGTATGGTTTGACTACTGCACAAATAGCAAACTCTGTTAGGACTATAATGACTGGTTCAACTGTAACAAGATATAAGTATCAAGGTAGTGAGATTGACGTAATTGTTAAAGGAATAGACTCATATAATCAAGGTGTTGCAAGCTTGAATTCTTTATTAATCAATACCCCTACAGGAGTATTGATACCTTTGTCTGAAGTATCTGATATATCTTTAGCCCAAGGGCCAACAAGAATAGATAGAGAAGATCAAGTAAGGGTAGTTACTGTGTCATCACAAATTTATCAAAGAGACTTAGGTAGTATTTCTCAAGATATTGAAAGACTATTAGATGACTATAATATGCCTAATGGATATAGCTACCAATTTGGTGGAGAATATACAGAGCTCCAAAATGCACTAGAGGATTTAGGACTTGCTTTAATTTTAAGTATTGTATTAGTTTATATGGTCCTTGCTAGTCAATTTGAGTCATTCTTGCATCCATTTATAATTATGTTTGCTGTGCCTTTATCATTTTCAGGAGCTGCACTAGGATTATTTGTTACAGGAAATAGTTTGAATGTGCCATCTATGATAGGTGCTATCATGTTAGCAGGAATTGTAGTGAATGATGCGATTGTTTTAGTAGATTATATAAATACTAGAAGAAAAGAAGGAGAAGAGGTAGAGGAAGCAATTCTTAATGCAGGCCCTATAAGACTTAGACCTATTCTTATAACAACCTTAACTACAGCGTTAGCTCTAGTGCCACTAGGATTAGGTATTGGAGAAGGTGGAGAGTTATTGGCTCCAATGGGGGTTGCAGTAATATTTGGTATTTCTCTAGCAACACTCTTAACTTTAGTATTTATACCAGCTCTTTATATTGTCTTTGACAGATTAAGTAAAAAAATTAAAAGAGCATAGAATATTTTATACGCCTAGCACGTAAAAGTGCTAGGCTTTTTTACTTGACATTTTCTATAATAGAAATATAATAATATATGAACACATAATCATATATTCAGAGGTGGGATTAAATGAACAATGATAAAATTGAAACATGTGAAGTATTATCAGTAGAAGAAGAGTTAGTAAAAAATATAAAACCTAAAGTAGATGAGTTACATGGGCTCTCTGAGCTTTTTAAAGCATTAGCAGATGATACTAGAGCTAAGTTGCTTTATGCATTATCGCTAAGTGAGATGTGCGTGTGTAATCTAGCAGAGGTTTTAGAAACTACACAGTCAAATGTATCGCATCACTTAAGATATTTAAGAGCAGCAAGATTAGTTAAAGGAAGAAAACAAGGTCGCAGAGTATACTATTCACTAGATGATGATCATGTAAGAGGAATAATAGAAATGGGTATAGAACACTTAAATCATATATAAAGGATAATTAAAATGGATGATAAAATCTCACAACAATTAGTTTCTAGCAAAAAAACAACAGCTAAAGAAAATGATCATAAAAATCATGTTCATAATCACAAACACAGCCACAATCATAAAGATAGTACTCATAATAATGACAGTATAAACAAAGATTTTGAAAATAATATTTTAGAATTTGATGAAAACAAAAGACAAGGTCAAAGTTATGATGAGTTTTATGTAAGTGGTGTTGATTGACCTGAATGTGCTAAAGGCATACAAAGAGCAGTTGCTCAAAAGGATGGAGTCAAAAAAGCTATATATAGTTTTAGTAGCTCTATATTGAAAGTAGATCATGATATAAAAAAGTCAGATATTATAAATATAGTAAATAAAATGGGTTATGAAATTGTAATAAAAGAAAACATGAAAGATTTAACAGAGTCAAAAGTTTGGTGGAAAGATAGTAATGTTATAATGACTGGAGCTGCTAGTGTGTTTTGGATCGCTGGAATAATAACATCTTTTATTTCTCTTGATGTAAATTTAGTGGTACCTTTACTACTAACAGCAACAGTTCTAGCAGGATTTTTGACAGCCAAAGCAGGACTTAATGCTTTAAGAAATAAGATGCCACTTGATATGAATGTCTTAATGGTTATAGCAGTAATTGGTGCGATTATTCTAAAAGAATACTTTGAAGCTGCTACAGTAGCTGTATTATTTAATATTGGTAATACTTTAGAATTATATGCAATGGATAAAACAAGGCAATCTATAAGAAGCTTGATGGACCTTTCTCCAGATGTTGCTACAATTTTAAAAAATGGGAAAGAAGTAATTTTGAAAGTAGAAGATGTTAAACTTGGTGAAATATTAGTAATTAAGCCAGGAGCAAAAGTTCCACTTGATGGTAAAGTAATTAATGGTTCTTCAAGTGTCAATCAAGCACCTATAACGGGAGAATCTGTTCCAAAAGATAAGAAAGCAAATGATATTATTTATGCTGGGACTATAAATCAAGAAGGTTACTTAGAAGCTAAAGTAATTAAAGAAAGTAAAGATACTACTTTAGCAAAGATAATTAATTTGGTAGACCAAGCTCAAAGCCAAAAGGCTCCTAGTGAAAGATTTATTGACACTTTTGCCAAGTACTATACACCTTTAGTAATAGCTTTAGCAGTTTTAGTAGCAGTAATTCCTCCAGTTTTTCTAGATAGTGAATTTAGTGCATGGTTTTATAGAGCAATAGCTTTATTAGTAGTTTCATGCCCATGTGCTTTAGTAATTTCAACTCCTGTTTCCATAGTATCAGCTCTTGGTAACGCAGCTAAAAATGGAGTTTTGATTAAAGGAGGAGCTTTTTTAGAAAGAGCAGGAAAAATTTCTGCAATAGCTTTTGATAAAACAGGGACTTTGACAAAGGGCAAACCACAAGTAATTAAGTTTAAAAGTTTAACTAAAAACTTTAATGACAGAGAGATTATTAAACTTGCCGCAAGTATTGAATCAAAATCTCAACATCCATTAGCAAAAGCAATAGTAAAATATGCAAATGATAATGATATAGATTTAATGGATATTAATAGTTTCAAGTCAATGACTGGTATAGGTGTAAGTGCAATGATTAGTGAAATAAATATAAAAGTAACTAATCCAGAATATGCTTACAAAAATATCAGAATAGATGATATATATAAAACAAAGATTAAAGATCTGCAACAAAAAGGTCAAACTGTAATGACTGTTATTTATAATAGAGAGTTAGTTGGATATATTTCAGTAGCTGATGAAATACGCAACGAAACAATAGAAACAATAAAAGAACTAAAGAGTAATGGTTACAATGAGTTAATAATGCTCACAGGAGATAATGAAGCGACAGCTAAAAATATAAGTGATCGAATTGGCATAAACAAATACTTCTCAAAACTAATGCCTGATGAGAAACTAGACATTATTAAAAAGTTGCAAAATGATTACGACACAGTTGCAATGGTGGGAGATGGAGTTAATGATGCACCATCACTAGCTTTAGCAGATGTAGGTATTTCTTTAGGCAGTGCTGGAACTGATACAGCCATTGAAACTGCAGATATAGTGTTAATGGCAGATGATTTATCAAAATTGTCATATGCTATGAACTTATCTAAAAGAGCACTTAGAATAATAAAGCAAAATGTCATATTCTCCTTAGTTGTAAAGTTTGCTGCTGTTTTATTAGTATTTCCTGGTTTATTAACCTTATGGATAGCAGTATTGGCTGATACTGGCGCAGCTTTAGTTGTAATATTTAATGGAATGAGATTATTAAAAAAATAAAAGGAAGATGATTATGAAAGAAATTACAATCAGAGTAGGTGACATGCATTGTGCAGCTTGTTCATCTAGGGTTGAAAAAGTTCTTAATCAAACTGATGGTGTAACTAAAGCAAATGTTAATTTGGCAACTTTGAATGCAAAAGTAAACTATGACGAGACTAAAGTTGACAAAGAAAAATTGTTTGAAGTAATTATAAATGCTGGCTATACGCCAGAAGAAGTAAATAAAAACAAAGAGGAAGCATCTTTTAATGTAGATGGTATGACTTGAGCATCCTGCGCTAAAAACATTGAAAGAGTTCTTTCAAAAAAAGATGGTATATTTTCAGCTAACGTTTCACTAGCACAAGATAAACTAAAAGTTGTGTATGACAAAAATGTAATAAGCATTAATCAAATGATTAAAACAATTGATAATATTGGATATACAATAGAATTAGATTCATTAGAAAAAGATGATGTTGATAAAGATGAGGTAATGATCAACGAGGCTAGAAAAAAGATGATCTTGGTATGGTCAATAACAATCCCAACTATGCTTTGGATGATTCCTGGTATGTTTTTCGGTTATGTACAAGGTTGGCCCCTACCAGATTTTCATAACATAGGTATGATTGTATTGGCTTCTCTAGCTCTTTTTATACCGGGTAGAGATACTCTAGTTTCAGGTTTTAAAGCTATTTTTAATAAAGTACCCAATATGGATTCTTTGATTGCACTAGGAACAGGTGCCGCTTTTTCTACAGGAATAATGCACTATTTTGTCAAATTACCTAACTTCTCAGGTGTTGCTACAATGATTATGGCATTTCACTTAACTGGTAGATATATAGAAATTAAAGCTAGAGGTAGAGCATCACAAGCAATTAAGAAGCTATTAGAATTAGGTGCAAAAAGTGCAATTATCTTAAAGGATGGAAAAGAGATAAAAGTTCCTATTGAACAAGTTGAAATTGGAGATATAATGGTTGTAAAACCAGGTAGTTCAATCCCTACTGATGGTGAAATAGTTTATGGAAAAAGTGCAGTTGATGAGTCAATGGTTACAGGCGAGTCAATGCCCGTCACTAAAGAAGTATCAGATGAGGTTATTGGTGCAACAGTTAATCAAGAAGGCCTCATCCACGTTAAAGCTACTAAGATAGGTAAGGATACGTTTTTATCTCAAGTGATAAAGATGGTTGAAGATGCACAAGGGACAAAAGTTCCAATTCAAGAATTTGCAGATAAAGTGACTAGTGTTTTTGTGCCGATTGTAATTGTTTTGGCAATAATAACTTTTAGTTTGTGGGTAGCTTTTCCAAGTCAAATGAGTACTGTCTTTGCTCCACTCATAGATATACTAAAAACAGTATTCCCGTGGACTTTTACTAGTGAACTATCAAGAGTAGCTCAAGCCATTTATGCTATGGTAGCTGTATTAGTAATAGCTTGTCCATGTGCACTTGGGCTTGCTACACCAACTGCTTTGATGGTAGGAAGTGGCATGGGTGCACAAGCTGGTATTTTATTTAGAGATGGAGCGGCTATTCAACAGTTACAAAGAGTTAAAACAATTGTATTTGATAAAACAGGTACCATAACCAAGGGAAAACCGGAGGTTACTGATATAGTTACTAAAACAGTAAGTGAAGATGATTTGTTAATATTAGCAGCCAGTGCAGAACAAGGATCTGAACATCCTTTAGCTTCTGCAATAGTGAATATGGCAAAGTCAAATAAATTAAAACTAAAAAAGTTAGATGATTTTGAAACCTTCACAGGTAAAGGTATAAAAGGATTAATTGATGACAAAACAGTTTTGGTTGGAAGCTTAAAGTTAATGAAAGATTATAATATTGATACAAGTAATATAGAAGAGTTTGAAAGACTAGAAACAGAAGCAAAAACTGTTATTGCAGTAGCAATAAATAATCAATATGCAGGCCTAATCGCTATAGCTGATGCAATAAAAGAAGATTCTCAGAAAGCAATACAAGAACTAAATGAAATGGGAATTCAGACAGTAATGCTTACAGGAGATAATAAAAGGACAGCTCAAGCTATTGCAAATATGGCAGGTATAAAAGAAGTGGTAGCTGAAGTTTTACCAGAGGGTAAAGTAAATAAGATAAAAGAGTTACAAAAATCTACTGGTTTAGTTGCAATGGTAGGTGATGGTATCAATGATGCTCCAGCGCTTACCCAAGCAGATGTAGGAATGGCCATAGGAACAGGTACTGATATAGCAATAGAAGCATCAGATGTTACATTAGTTCAAGGTAGTTTACAGTCTGTTGTAAGTGCAATAAAATTATCTAAAGCTACATTTAGAAAGATTAAACAAAATCTGTTTTGGGCATTTATTTACAATTTAGTTGCAGTACCACTTGCAATCTCAGGGACACTTCACCCAGCAATTGCAGAAATTGCAATGGCAACTAGTTCTGTAACAGTAGTGACTAATGCTAATCTATTAAAAAGAGTAGACATAAAACCTAAATACTAGATTAATTGAGAAGCTATTAAACTATAGTTTCTCTTTTCTTATTTAAAAAATTAAGATAGAATGATAATGATGTTTATAAAAGATGGGGGCATTGAAATGAAAAAAGTATTTTATAATGGAAATATTCATACGATGGAAAATAGAGATAGTTGGGTAAATGCCATTTTTGTTAAAGATGGTGTAATTAAAGCTAGTGGTACTAGTGATGAGATGCTACAAAAAGTGGATAGTAACACTGAAAAGGTTGATCTAGAAGGTAAGACAGTTGTTCCAGGATTTAATGATAGTCACATGCATTTAATGAGTATAGGAATGGCTTTAGAACAAGTAGGGCTTGAGAATACAGAATCAATTGATGATTTAACTAAAAAATGCACTGAATTTTTTGAAAATAATCCAAATGTAAAATGGATTTTAGGTAGAGGATGGAACCAATCAAATTATCCAAATCAATTTATGCCAACAAGAGAAGACTTAGATAAAATTAGTACAGAAAAACCAATCTTATTAAGAAGAGCTTGTGGTCATATTAGTGTAGCAAATACCAAAGCACTAGAACTTGCAGAATTAATGGAAAAACCAGTAAAACAAATTATTGGTGGGCACATTGATTTAGATGAAGAA
>CAZCFQ010000010.1:2820-31423 GCA_964497955.1 uncultured Clostridiaceae bacterium | reverse complement strand
AAAAAGACACCCGTTAAGGGTGTCTAATCATTTCTTAAACTACACTTGGTTCAACCACTAATTCTCCTCTATCATATCTTCCAAGATCATAAGTAGTTATATCTAAAGATAGTTCTAAACCTAACATTTGTTGTGCAATTAAAATTGCTGTCATTGGTGCGATCATAAATCCATGCCCACTAAAGCCAACTGCTTGATAAAAACCTTCTACCTTATCTGTTTTACCAAGTATAGGAGCTGCATCAGGTGTAACATTATATAGTCCTGCCCACTGTCTCACTATCCTTAGTTCCTTTAGTGGTGGTAAAACATCAGTGATAATTGAAGACATTTCATGCATAAACTGCCATGTACTATCAATATTATGTCCTTTTGGTTCATTAGGATCACCCAGACCCATAATAAAACTACCATGAGGTGTTTGCTGACAGTAAATTCCTAGTTCAAATGACATTACCATTGGATCCATCATTTTTGCAACTGGTTCTGTAACTAGTATTTGGTGTCTTTCTGAAACTACAGGAATATCAACTCCAACCATTTTAGCTACTTCTTTTGACCAGCCACCAGCAGCATTTACAACTCTTTCAGTTAATATATCTCCACCAGTTGTAATAACTTTTTCTATTTTTCCATTTTTAGTAACAATATCTAATACTTCAGTATGTAATAAAAACTCTACTCCTAGCCTTTTTGCAGCTTTGTAATAGGCATCTGTTACTTTAAAAGGGTCTGCATGACCATCCTTTTCATAAAATGTTGCACCTTTGAGTCCTTCTGTATTTAGAAATGGAACAATTTCTTTTGCTTCCTTTGGAGTTTTAACCTTTGTCATAACTCCATTTTTATGTTGAAGCTCAACATTTTTTAAAAATTGTTGCCACTGGCCTTCACTGTATGCTAATAAAAGATATCCTCCTTGATGAAACTCAATATCTCTATCATAATCAAGTGACTCATTCATATTTTCAAGTATTTCACAACTATTTCTAGCAAGTAAAATATTGCTTTCCAAACCCCACTGTTGTCTTACTCCAGCGCCACATCTACCAGTAGCGCCACTTGCTAAGAAGTTTTTTTCTACAACAGTAACATTTGTCATACCTCTTTTAGCTAACTCATATGCTATAGCACATCCAACTACTCCACCACCAATGATTACCGCATCTTTATTCTTCACGATGTTTTCCTCCTTCATTAGCAGCAGCCATAGTTCCTAGCTTAACCCCTTTTATTGGACCTCTTTGTTTACCTGGAGAGAACTGTTCTATGGGTTTTCCAGTCATTATAGCTATTTCTCTCTCAATTATTGGACCACAAGTCTTACTTTGGCAAGGACCCATCCCAGCTCTTGTGATTCTTTTAATCTCCTCAACACTTGTATATCCTTCTTTTATGAGGTCTCTAATTTCAGATAAAGTAACATCACTACACCTACAAACAATAATATTTTCTCCCTTACTCTTACTCATTGATAGACCTCCTATCAAGACTTCTAACTATCATAGCATGCTCTTTTGGAACTACTATTTGAACTACTTTTGTCCTATCAAAAACTTTACTGTCTTGGACTGCAACTACTTTACCTGTACCAACTTCTTTACCAGCTCTGTCAAGAGTTTTTACTGTATCTCCCTTTTTAGGAACAGGTAAGAATTCCCAAGGAAGCTTTACTAAAGCTTGATCTTCATTATATACGGTATTTACAACAGAAATTGCTAGTCCAGGGCAAGCAGCTACGCATAGTCCACAGCCATTACATGCCTCAAAGTCAATTGTAGGTCTCTCATTAATATCTTTCATTGGCTTAATTGCATTTCTTGGGCACACTGTAGTACATGGGTTACATGGTATCTCTTGATAGCATTCTATAACTGCTACAGCACCTTTATTCAGTCTTTCCTCGCTTGGAGTAACACTTTTAACCAATTCCGGAGATGGAACTCCTGTCTTTTCTAACATTTATTCTACCTCCTTTAGTTTTTGTATGCCTCTTCTAATAATATCTCCAACAGGACCACTTCTGAGTTCTTTTAACTCCTGGTGAGCTTCAAAAACTATTTCTTCAGCCTTTTCTTGATTAATTAATAAATCTGAAACTGCTTTTGCCCCTGCTAATTTTCCTTCAACCATGGCACTACTCGCTTCTTCAACACCAGCTATGTCACCAGCAACATAAATATCTTCTATAGTAGTTTTTAGATCTTCATTATGAATTGGCACATACCCGCTTAGTTCTCTTATATATTTCAATTTGCCATCAGCTTGATTAATTAATTCAGTTAATGGTGATAATCCAACTGCTAAGCAAATAGTATCTACTTCAATTTCTTTTTCTGTTCCTTCAATAACTTTCCAGTTCTCATCAAGTTGTGCAATAATAGCACCAGTTACTTCTGTTTCTCCCAAAGCCTCAACTATTGTGTGTGAGGTTAAAATTGGAACACCCATTCTTCTAACTTTTGAAGCGTGGACTAAATAGCCTCCAATTTTTGGAGATGCTTCAACAATTGCTTCCACATCTATACCAGCTTGTAATAGCTGGTAACTTACTATTAAACCGATGTTCCCAGCTCCGACCATTAAAACTTTGTTACCTGGTCTAACACCAGAAACATTCATTAATGTTTGAACTGCTCCTGCACCATATACTCCTGGAAGATCATTATTTGGAAAAGCAATAGTCTTTTCTGAAGCTCCTGTTGCAACAATTAGCTTTTTAGGTTTAATCTTAATAAACTTCTCAAGCTGATTTATTCCTAGAACTCCATCAGGATAATATCCCATAGCTGTTGAATCTAGTAAAACCTTTATCTTCTCATGAGACTTTACTTTATCAATCAACATATATCCAATATCTATTCCTCTAGTGCCTGCATATTGCTTCTCACTTCCAAAAAACATATGTGTTTGCTTGACCAGTTGACCACCTAGAGTATCATTTTGTTCAATTAAAACGACTTCTGCTCCTAAATCTGCTGCAGTTATGGCAGCCATCAACCCTGCAGGGCCACCGCCAACAATAGCTACTTGTGTTTCTATCATCTAGGTAACTCTCCTTTCCCTAGTTGCTTTTGAACAGTCATGCCTTCTTTTAATTTTGTAACACAGACTCTAACATTTGGCACACCGTCAACAACCATAAGACATGAAGAACAATTACCTATAGCACAATATAAGCCTCTAGGCCTATGTAACTCTTCACTTTCTCTTAAAACTCTGATTCCATTTGCATGAAGAGCTGCTGCAATAGTTTCTGTCTCATAACCTTCTAGTTCTTGCCCTTCAAAGTAAAACTTTACCTTTTTACCTTTTTCCCAAGATAAAATAGGGTGATTTTTTATACGCATTAGCGCACCTCCCAAAATTTAACATATTAATATTCATGCTTTTTGCTCCTCTAAAAAAAGATTATACCACATCTTTTCGTACGCAGAAATATTTTTAAGCTATATGTTTAGGTATTTAATTACAATTTGAGCAAACATTGCCATTCCATATGGAATACTATCTTCGTCAAAATTATATTTTGGGTGATGTCCTGGATAAGTACAACCTTTTTCTTCACTTCTTGCACTTAATCTAAAAAATGAAGAAGGAACTGATTGAGAGAAATAACAGAAATCTTCTCCTCCCATAGAAGGCTTCGTTACTTCTATTGTATTATCTTCTCCTAATAAATCTACTCCTGCATCTCTAACTATATTAGTCATATCTACATCATTAATCACTGACGGTATGCCTAGAGTGTAATCTAGTTCGTATTCGCATCTTAAGCTTTGACATACTCCTTTAATTATCCTATCAAATCTTTCCGGCATAGACTTTCTTATTTCTTCATTTAAAGTTCTTATTGTACCAGTCATCTTTACCTCATCAGCAATGACATTATGCCTATATCCTCCATTAATTGTGCCCATTGTAATAACTGCAGGCTCTAGTGGATCTATTTCCCGGGAAATAATTGTTTGCAGCGTAGTCAGAACATGAGCAGAAGCCATTATTGCATCTACAGATTTATGCGGATGAGCTCCGTGCCCACCAAATCCCTTAATTTTTATTCTAGCAGTACCTGTTCCTGCTGACCTTGGGCCAGAACCATACTCTATTTGTCCTGCTCCACCAGAAGTAGTATTTATATGCAACCCAAACATTGCACTTACCTTAGGGTTTTCTAAAACACCCTCTTCAATCATAGGTAAAGCTCCACCAGGTCCTTCTTCTGCTGGTTGAAATATAAACTTCACATTACCAGCAATTTCATCTTTATGCTGTGATAATAGTTTTGCAGCACCCATTAATATAGAGGTGTGTCCGTCATGACCACATGCATGCATTTTACCTTCAACTGTTGAAGCATACTCGACTCCACTCTGTTCTTTAATTGGCAAAGCATCCATATCTGCTCTTAGACCAACAGTAGGGCCATCTTTATCACCTCTTAATAATCCAACAACACCAGTATTAGCAACACCCGTTTTAACTTCTAATCCCAAGGCTGTTAAATAGTCTGCTACAATCTTTGATGTTCTACTTTCTTCCATGCCTAGTTCTGGATTTCTGTGAAAATCTCTTCTAAACTTTACAATTTCATCTTTTAATTTCATTGCTTCTTGTAAAAAATTCATGTTAAATCCTTTCTTTTAAAACAAATTTATTATTTGAATAATTACTATTGGTAAAAAAATAGCTGGCAGCAAATTGCCTACTTTTATTTTTACCATTCCTAATATATTGAATCCAATAGCGGCAATTAGTAAACCTCCAACAGAACTCATCTCCAATATGATTTCTGGAGAAAGAAATTGGTTAAGCCAGCCAGCTAAGAGAGTAATACTACCTTGATATATAAACACTGGTGCAGCTGAGAACATAACTCCAACACCTAAAGTTGAACTAAAAACTATTGATGTTATTCCATCAATCATACCCTTTGCAATTAAAGTCTCATGAGACCCTTCTAGTCCACTTTGTAAAGCTCCCATAATGGCCATTGCTCCCACACAGTAAACCAAACTACTTGTTACAAATGCCCTAGCAAAGTCATCTTGACTACTTTTTGAAAATTTTTTCTCAATCCACCTACCTATCTTCTCTAACTTTTCTTCAATATCTATCAATTCTCCTATTAATGCCCCTACTCCTAAACTGAAAATGACCACCAATATATTTTCGCTTTTAAGTGCCATTTGAAAACCAATAAGAATAACAGCCAAAGACATACCTTGCATTATCGTAGATTTTAAATTTTCTGGCAATCCTTTTCTTAAAAGCAACCCTAAAAAAGAACCTAACAATATTAAAATCACATTTACTATACTTCCAAATAACATATTAATCCTTAGCTCCATTTAATTTTGTAATTAATCTTTCCAAATCTTCAGTAGAATAGTACTGAATAATGATTTTGCCTTTATCGCCTGTAGATTTGATATCTACTTTTGTTTTTAAACTACTTTGAAGTTCTTCTTCATACTCTTTTAATATCAAATTAACTACTTCATTATTCTTGTCGTTTTGATTATCATTTTTATTTTTCAATATTTTTTTTACAAGTTTTTCAACTTGCCTAACACTAAGATCTTTTTTTACTACTTTATCAGCAATTTGATTAACCTCATCAAGGTCAATGATTGGTAGTAATGCTCTTGCATGACCCATTTTTAGCTTGTCTTCTTCTAATAACCCTTGAATATAGTTAGTTAACTCTAAAAGCCTAATCATGTTTGATACATATGATCTACTTTTCCCAACTCTCTTTGCTAGTTCAGTCTTACTCAACTTAAGTTTTTCAAGCAATGAACTTAAAGCTCTTGCTTCCTCTATGGGTAATAAGTCTTCACGTTGTATGTTTTCTATCAATGCAAACTCAAGAATTTTTCCTTCTGGAATATCTCTTATAATAGCAGGAATCTCTTTGATTTTCGCTATTTTAGCTGCTTTAAACCGCCTCTCACCAGCTATAATCATAAACTTATTGCCTTTTGGTGTTACTACAATAGGCTGTATTATACCATTTTCTTTAATTGATTCACTCAGTTCAATTAATTTTTGTTGATTAAATCCAGTTCTAGGCTGATCTTTATTTGGAAAAATCAAATCAACACTTATCAAACTAACTAAATCTTTAGTTTTTTCTTGATCTTCATATAATGGTTTATCTGGTAATAGTGCACCTAATCCTTTTCCTAGTGTCTTACCTCTTTTACTCAATTAACAACACCTCCTTTGCCAACTCGATATATGCTTTAGCACCTCGGCTACTTTTATCATAAATAATTATAGGTTTACCATGACTTGGAGCTTCGCTTAGCCTTACATTTCTATGTATAATTGTATTGAAAATTTTTTTTGGAAAATAGCTTCTAACTTCTTCGGCAACATCAACCGATAGATTCGTTCTACTATCATACATTGTCAAAATTACACCACCAACTCTAAGATTTCTATTTAGATACTCATTAGCAAGTTTTATTGAGTTTAATAGTTGTGATAGGCCCTCTAAAGCATAAAACTCACATTGTATTGGTATAAGGACATGTGTAGCTGCTGTAAGAGCATTAAAAGTTAACAATCCTAGAGATGGAGGACAGTCAATAAAAATATAATCATAGTCATCTTTTATATATTGTAGCGCATCATCTAACTTACTTTCTCTTGATAGTTTAGGAACAAGTTCAATTTCTGCTCCTGCTAAGTTAATTGTTGCTGGTGCAATATATAAACTATCTAAATCAGTTTCTTGAATTATCATCTCCATAGGATAATCATCTATTAAAACATTATATATGCAGTATTCTAGACTGCTCTTATCAGTACCCAACCCACTTGTAGAATTTCCTTGCGGATCTATATCAACAAGTAGTACTTTTTTTCCCATATCAGCTATTGATGCTGCTAGATTAACAGCCGTAGTAGTTTTACCTACTCCTCCTTTTTGATTTGCAAGTGCAAAAATTTTGGTCATAGTCTCACTCCAGACATATTTTTTTTAACTCAATTAACATTATACATCAAAAATATGCTTCTTTAATCATTTATGTTAATTATTTTGATCGTTTCACGTGAAACGTAAAAAAAGAACGGCACCTCTTTTGAAGTGCCGTTTCACGTGAAACGTTATATTTAATCATCAAATGTGATTTTTGCTATTCCTCTAATAGTATCTCCTGGTTCAAGGTTTTGAATCTTAACACCTCTGGTATTTCTACCATACTTAGGTATCTCATCAACACAAATTCTAATGATTATGCCTTTTTCAGTAACCATCATCACGTCGTTACCATCATCTATTATCATAAATCCAATCAAATTGCCTGTTTCTTTGGTTGTTTTCATCATTATGACGCCTTTACCGTAACGATTTTGAGATCTAAACTCTTCCATCTCTGTTCTTTTACCATATCCCTTTTCTGTAATACTTAAAACAGTTGAGCCAGGTATAGCAATCTCCATATCTTTAACAAAATCATCATCGTCAAGCTTAATCGCATTAACACCTCTAGTAGCTCTACCCATAGGTCTAACTTGATCTTCACTAAAACGAATTGCTTTACCATTTTTTGTTGCTACAATTACATCGTTATTCCCATCTGTGATTTTAACACTAATTAATTCATCATCTTCTTCTAAGTTTAGAGCAATTAAACCACCCATTCTCATAGAGTTATACTCAGTACACTCTGTACGTTTAACATAACCATTCTTAGTACAAGTTAATAAATATTGATCTTCTTCAAATTCTTTGATAGGCATTGTAGCTGTAATCTGTTCATCTCTCTTTATTGCAGTTATATTTTGTATTAAAACTCCACGAGACCTCTTGCCTGTAACAGGTATCTTGAATACCGGAATAGTATACATAATTCCTGCATTAGTGAAAATAAGTAGATTTTGATGTGTAGTGGTAATAAAGAGCTGTTCTACAAAGTCTTTCTCTGTTGATTTAACTCCAGTCTTGCCTCTACCACCTCTTCTTTGACTTGAATACTCGCCAAGAGCTTGTCTTTTTATGTATCCTTGATGTGTAATTGTTATTACAACATCTTCTTCTGCAATCAAATCTATAGTTTCTAAATTTCCTTCTTGTAGTAATATGTCTGTTCTGCGACCATCGTCAAATTGATCTTTAATCTCAAGCATTTCATCTTTTATTATTTGTTTTAATAAGTTTTCATTGCTTAAAATAGATTCTAGTCTTGCTATCTCTTTTAGAAGTTCTCTATATTCTTCTTCAACCTTGTCTCTTTCAAGTCCTGTGAGTCTTTGAAGTCTCATATCTAAAATAGCTTTTGCTTGGATTTCAGACAAACTAAATCTTTCCATTAATCCTTCTTTTGCTTCATCTGTTGTATCAGAAGCTCTTATTAGTTTAATTATCTCATCTATATTGTCTAAAGCTATTCTATAGCCTTCTAATATATGAGCTCTTGCATTAGCTTTATCTAATAAGTACTTTGTCCTTCTTCTTACAACTTCTTTTTGATGATCTATATAATAACCCAACATTTCCTTTAAAGTCATTACTATTGGTTCATTATTATGAAGAGCAAGCATTATTATCCCAAATGATTGTTGTAAGTGACTATTTTTGTAGAGTTGATTTAATAAAACGTTTGGTTCAACATCTTTTCTAAGTTCAATAACAACTCGAATACCGTCTCTATCACTTTCATCTCGTAAATCTGTAATGCCATCAACTTTCTTATCTCTTACTAAACCAGCTATTTTCTCAATCATTGTTGCTTTATTAACATTATAAGGTAGTTCAGTTACTACAATTCTAGATTTTCCATTTCTCATGCTCTCTACATGAGTTTTTGCTCTTGTAGTTATTACACCTCTACCTGTTCTGTAAGCTTTTCTAATATCATCTTTTCCCATAATATATCCACCAGTTGGAAAATCTGGTCCTGGTATATGTTTCATTAATTCTGCTGTTGTTATCTCTGGATTATCTATAAAGGCAATACAACCATCTATTACTTCACCTAAGTTATGAGGTGGAATATTTGTTGCCATTCCAACAGCAATACCACTTGAGCCATTAGCTAGTAAATTTGGATATCTAGATGGTAAAACAACAGGCTCTTCTAACTCTTCATCAAAGTTAGGTTTAAAATCAACTGTATCTTTATCTAAGTCTTCTAATAACTTTAATGCTAATGCTTCCATCCTTGATTCAGTATAACGCATTGCTGCAGCAGAATCTCCATCTACTGAACCAAAGTTTCCATGACCATTGATCAGTGGGTATCTCATATTAAACTCTTGTGCCATCCTAACCATTGTACTATACACTACAGTATCACCATGTGGATGGTACTTACCTAAAACTTCTCCAACTGTTCTTGCGGATTTTACAAAAGGTTTATTAGGGGTCAATCCCATTTTATGCATAGCATATAATATTCTTCTATGAGCTGGTTTCAATCCATCTCTTACATCCGGTAAAGCTCTACCTACAATAACAGTCATAGCATAAGTCATATAGGATTTTCGTATTTCGTCTGTAATATCTACTGGTAAAATTGTACCATGTTTAAATTCAGCCATTTAACCACCCCTACAAGTCTAGTTCTTTCATCTTTTTAGCATTTTTTAAAATAAATTGCTTTCTTGGATCTACATTACTTCCCATTAATATAGTAAATAAATTGTCAGCTTCTATAGCATCTTCCATGGTGACTCTTAGTAAGATTCTATTGTCTGGATTCATTGTAGTATCCCATAATTGATCTGGATCCATTTCTCCTAAACCTTTATATCTTTGGATTCTAACACCATGTCTGCCAATTTCATCCAAGATATTATCTCTTTCCTCATCACTATAAGCGTAATGCTCTGCACGACCTCTTTTAATCTGATATAAAGGTGGCTGTGCGATATAGATATATCCTGCATCAATTAAAGGCTGCATATATCTAAAGAAGAAAGTCAATAACAATGTTCTTATGTGAGATCCATCTACATCGGCGTCTGCCATTATAACAACTTTATGATATCTAGATTTCTCAATATCAAACTCATCAGCAATACTAGTACCCAAAGCAGTTATAATTGTCCTAATCTCATTATGATTTAATATTCTATCTAATCTTGCTTTTTCTACATTTATTATTTTTCCACCTATTGGTAATATAGCTTGAAATCTTCTGTCTCGTCCCATTTTAGCAGAGCCAGCTGCAGAATCTCCCTCTACCAGATATAACTCTGATAGTGAAGCATCTTTTACTGAGCAATCAGCTAACTTACCTGGTAAGGCTGATACTTCTAGAGAACTCTTTCTTCTCGTTAACTCTCTAGCTTTTTTAGCTGCTTCTCTAGCTCTAGCTGCTCTTAGTGATTTCTCTACTATTTTTTTACCCTCTGAAGGATGTTCACATAAATAGGTATATAATTTATCACCTAAGCTTGATTCAACAAAGCCTTTCATTTCACTATTACCAAGTTTTGTCTTTGTCTGTCCTTCAAACTGTGGTTCAGTTAATCTTACACTTAATACCGCAGTTACTCCTTCTCTAATATCATCTCCTGTTATATCAGGATCTTTATCCTTTAAAAGATCTTGATTTCTAGAAAACTTATTAACTGTTCTTGTTAGAGCAGATTTGAATCCTGATTCATGCATTCCGCCCTCAGTAGTTTTAATGTTGTTAGCAAATGATAATATGTTTTGTGAGTAACCATCATTAAACTGTATAGCTACTTCTAGCTCATTGTCCCCATCACTAGCTTCAACAAAAATAACATCTCTATTAATTACACCCTTATTTTCATTTAACTTTTCTACAAACGAAACAATACCGCCCTCATAACAATACTCAACAGTTCTTGGCTCTTCAGGGCGTTGATCTATAAATGTAATTGTTAATCCTTTATTTAAAAAAGCTAATTCTCTAAATCTTGCAGAAAGAGTTAAAAATTTATACTCTAAAGTATCAAAAACCTCAGAATCTGCTCTGAAAGTTTGAATGGTTCCTGATATATTAGTATCACCAACTCTTTTAACTTCAGTTACAGGTATTCCTCTTTTATACTCTTGGATATAAATGCCGCCATTTCTATGGACTTCTGCTTTAAAATACTCTGATAAAGCATTTACTACAGAAACACCTACTCCATGCAGACCTCCAGAAACTTTATATCCTTCTCCTCCAAACTTACCTCCTGCGTGAAGTACTGTCATAACTACTTCTAGAGTTGATTTTTTCATTTTTGGATGGGGACCTACTGGAATCCCAACACCATTATCTTTTACAACTATGGTATTATCTTTTAATATTTTAATCTCAATTTCATCACATCTACCAGCCATGGCTTCATCTATACTATTATCTACAACCTCATAAACTAAGTGGTGTAATCCACTTATGGATGTAGAACCTATGTACATACCAGGCCTTTTTCTAACTGCTTCTAAACCTTCTAAAACCTTAATTTGCGACTCATCATAAACACCAGGTTTAATTTGATTCAAAGGCGTCATCTCCTTTTTTGGTGAATGAATATCTCATCCTACCCTTTTGTTTACCTATTAAAAGTCTTAAAACCGCAGCTAAAGCGGTTTTAATCACTATTATATTGTACCACATTTACAACAAATTAAAAAGGGTTATAGCTATCATTTCGCATTTCAATCACAGAAAAATTTTTCCTATGAATCAAGCGAAAAAATACCGCTATTAACCCTATAAACTGATGCTTCTTTTATTATACTTTGACTTAAAAGTTCTATATCTGTTGTTGCTACAAAAGTCTGCGCATTTCCTGATGCATTATTGAGTAGTAGATGCTGTCTTTCTTTATCTAACTCACTTAATACATCATCAAGAATTAATATTGGCAACTCTCCTGTTTCAGATCGCATAAATTGTAATTCTGCCAACTTTAAAGAAATAACAGTCGTTCTTACCTGGCCTTGAGATCCGAATCTTCTAGCATCTTTACCATTTAGTAAGCATGTAAAATCATCTAAATGCGGTCCTACTAAGGTAGTTCCCCTTTCTTTTTCCTTTGCCTTTACACTGATTAATTTTTTTTGCAATAAATCTTTTATATCTTCCTTTGTATGCTTATATATATTAACAAGTGGATCATCAATTCCTATATTAGAAACATAATTAATTACTAAATTTTCTTTAGTTTCTGTAATTTGTCTATGTGATAGTCTTGCCAAAAGGCTAATTTTATACAAAGTTTCTAATCTCTTTTTAATTATTTGACTTCCTAATTCAATTAGTTGATCATCATAAGACCTTAAAAGTGTACCTTGGTATTCTTGCTTATAATTTTGCTTTAAAAATCTATTTCTTTGTCTAATTAATCTTGAGTACTTATTGCATAATTTATAAAAAGATGGTTTAACCTGACTGATTTCCATATCTATAAAATCTCTTCTTTGACTTGGTCCTCCACTTACTAACTCTAGATCTTTTGGAAAAAAAGAAACAACATTCAAATAGCCGATAAGATCTGATATTCTTTTTCTAGAAACACCATCTATTGATAGATTTTTTTTACTAGGACTAAGTTGTAAATAAAGTTGGTGAACATTTTGTTTTTTTTCTAACTCTATACTTACTTCTGCATGGGATGAGTTAAAGTTAATCATATCATCAGTTTTGTTTGTTCTATGTGACTTGCCTGTAGCAAAGATATTTATTGATTCTAATAAATTGCTCTTTCCTTGTGCATTCTTACCAACTAGTATATTCAATCTAGGAGATGGATTTATATCCACTCTTTGTATATTTCTAAAGTTGTAACAACTAATTCTCTTTATTATCATTAACAACCACCAATTCTATTTGGTCATCGACTATCACAATATCTCCTGGATAAAGCTTTCTTCTATATCTTGTTTCAATTTCTCCATTAACTACAACCATAGCTTGGTCTACTAACATTTTTACTTCACCACCGCTCATAACAATGTTAGCGTGTTTGAGAAATTGCATTAAATTGATATACTCTGTTGTAATCTGAATTTTTTCCATATTAATCTCTTCCAGCCACTGGCATAAGTAAAGAGAAGCATCTTTCATCTTTTTCAGGCTTTGCTACCAACATATTGTATTTTTCTGCAAACTGCATAACCAGTTTATCATCCTCATTATGTTTTACTAACTCTCTTAAGTATCTTAAGGTGAAAGAAACTTTTATTTCTTGTCCTTTCATTTCTACAGCTATTATTTCGGTATGTTGTCCCAAGTCTGTTGCTCTTGCATTAACTGTTAGAGTATCATTTACACAGTTTAAGTTTACTACTCCCTTTTTTACATCTCTAACAATTAAAGAAGCTCTTTCTAAACTTTGATCTAAGCTTGAACGACTTACCTGCATATTAGAATGATAATCATTAGGTAAATATTGAATAATATCTGGATACTGTCCTTCAATTAGTTTTGAATATACCTTTATACCATCAATATTAAGAGCTACTTGTCCACTTCCAAAATTAAAAATAACTTCCTCTGTATCTGAACTTTGAATTAAACGAAGTATCTCATGAGCATTATTTCCTGGTAAAACTATTCTCTTATTAGGTCCTTTGTATAAAATATCTCTAGTTATAGAAGTTATCCTAAATCCATCAGTAGCACTAATAGTTATTTCATCTTCTTTTAATTCCATTAAAATTCCAGTAAAAATTGGTCTCATATCATCTTTTGCAGCAGCATAGACTGTGTAATTAAGCATAGTTGCTAACAAATCACTACTTATACTAAAACCCTTCTCATAATCTCCACTAGTAACTTCAGGAAATTCAATTCCTGGAAGACCAGCTAGCTCCATCTTAAATCTATCTCCACTTATTGAAGTTCTATAGTTATTATAATCAACCTTAATGCTTATATTTTCTACATCTGCCTTTCTTACAATATCAGAAAAGACAGGAGCTGGTAGAATAACACTACCTTCTTCTTCGGTTTCACATTCAATATGAGCTTGGATAGAGAGATCTAAATTTGAGCCAGTTATAGTTAAAATATTATCAGAAACTTCTAATAGAAGTCCTCCTAAAACCTCCAATAAATCCTTACTTGAAGAAGCTTTAGAAGTAATACTAACAGCTTGATTGAGGTCATTTCTATTAACAATAATTTGCATTGATAGTCCTCCTTATTAATATATATAAGATTAATAGTAATAATAATGTCTGTTGAAAGTGTGGAAAACCCTTAAAAACATTACAGTTATAAGTAAAAATAGACTTTATAACTTGTTGAAAAAATTAGCATAAAGTTGTGGTTATCCACATTAGGATGGTTTTATCTTATTCTTCAATTCTCTGACTATTCCAGTAATATTATCATCTTCATCTAAAAGGTTAGAAATTTTATCACATGAGTGTATGACTGTTGAATGATCTCTACCGCCAAACTCATCTCCAATTTTAGGAAGTGATGCATCTGTTAGTTCTCTTGCTAAATATATAGCTATTTGTCTAGGTAAAACAATATTTTTACTACGTCTATTGGAAATCAAAGTTGAAGTCGTCATATTATAATAGTCAGCTACAATTTCTTTTATAGAGTCTATGGTTATAGGTTTAAAATTACTCTTTGGTAAAATATCTTTTAAAACTGTTTTTACAAGATCTAAAGTTATTGGGACATTATTAATCTCTGCATATGCATTAATCCTAGTCAAGGAACCTTCTAGCTCTCTTATATTGCTTGTTATATGTTCTGCTATGAAAAATGTCACTTCTCGACTAACTTCAATATTTTCAATCTCGCTCTTTTTTTGTAAAATTGCAATACGAGTTTCTAATTCTGGTTTTTGAATATCCGTTTGTAGACCCCATTCAAATCTAGATCTAAGCCTTTCTTCTAGTTCTCTTAACTCTCTAGGTGGTCTATCACTAGAAATTATTAATTGTTTCTTTGAATTATATAAATCATTAAAAGTATGGAAGAATTCTACCTGAGTTCTTTCTTTGTTTTCAAGAAATTGAATATCATCAATCATAAGAATATCTGCATTTCTATACTTATTTCTAAACTGAGAAGTTGTGTTGTTTTGTGTGGCAATAATAAACTCATTAATAAATTTTTCTGAAGAAATATAGATTATTTTCAAATCATTATGTTTTTCCATTACATAATGGCCAATAGCATGCATTAAGTGAGTCTTTCCTAACCCACTTCCTCCATATAAGAATAAGGGATTATATGACTCAGCAGGATTTTTTGCTACAGCTAAAGATGCAGCATGAGCAAATCTATTTGATTCACCAATAACGAAAGTATCAAAGACATACTTTGGGTTTAAGTGAAGTTCGTTATAAACATGCAATGGAGGGTTGTCGTTAGGAATCTTAAGTTGCAATTGTTGGCTAGTAGAAGCTTCTTGTTGCTTTTTATGAGACCTTATAATATTAAGGTAACCTTCTACTTCACTTTTTTCTATAAATTCAACTTCTAAGTCTTCCTGACATACTTCAAAAAGGCTCTCTTTAAATAAATCCAAATAATTTTTAGTTAGCCAGTTAATAAAGAAAGCATTTGGAACTTCAACAGCAATAATATTATCGTATTTTATAATAGCTTTTGTTTCTTTTATCCAAATATCAAACTCACTCTTATTAGTTCTTGACTCCATTAATTCTAAAACTCGAAGCCAAATAGTTTCTACATTTAAAGACATATTTTTCACTCCATCATAGGCATATTTATAACAAGTTATCCACATTTAAATATTTTTACATAACCACTTTACACGTCAATTATACAAGTTATCCACAGGTAAGAAAATACTAATCAATAAGTTTTTAGTGTGTTGTCCACAGTCCATAATACTTTCTTATATTAAATATAAACTATATTAATAAATTGTATGAAATGTAGATGAGAATAATAATAAAAATAAAAAATTGGGGAAAACTCATTGGTTTTCCACAGGTTATTAAGAAATTGGTTTAATTAGGTAATAATTATAATAACAAAATTATTAATTTAGAGCAATAAGACACGTTATTATATGTGATAATAATTATTATTCAGAAAAGATTAATAAATATAAACTCAAAAAAGCTATAGTGCAGAAAAAAAACTGTGGAAAACTAAGAATAAAAACAATTTCAGTTATTATTTTTATTCTATCAAAAAAACTGTGGAAAACTACATATATTTGATAAATTTATAATAATAATTTAAATATATACGAATATAATGCACATAGACGAAAAAAACTGAAAAAAAGACCGATTTTTTGTGAAATCAAGTAAATTGATTTGTCCAAAATAAGTTTTAAAGTTATAATCATCTGTGCTTAAGAAGTATTCTTAAGTTTATGTATACTTAGATTTCTTGACCTTAAGCGATATAATACATATAATTATGTAGAATCTAATATAGGAGGTGTAACAATGAAGAGAACATATCAACCAAATAATAGAAAGCGTAAAAAGAAGCATGGTTTTCGCAGTCGTATGAAGACAGCTAACGGGCGTAAAGTCTTGAAAAGACGACGCAAAAAAGGCAGAAAAAAATTGACTGTGTAAAAAGACCATCTTTTTGGTGGTCTTTTGAGTTTGTAAAAAGTAAAGGAGCGCGATCATGCGCCGAGAATATTCTATAAAAGAAAATAGAGATTTTAGACGAGTTTATAGATATGGAAAGTCTAAAGTAGATAGCAATTTAGTTGTCTATGTTGCAAAAAGCAACAACAAAAATAGCCGTGTTGGATTTTCAGTAAGTAAAAAAGTAGGGAATGCAGTCATTAGAAACAAAATAAAAAGACGTTTAAGAGAAATATTTCGCAAGAATGTTTTTAATTTTAAAAATACATTTGATGTAGTTGTAGTTGCTAGAAAAGCAGCTGCAAATGCTGATTATCATATGCTAGAAAAATCATTTCTAAAACACTTAGAAAGTTTAAATGTAATTGACTGTGATATAAGGAGATGAAAGAGTTGCGTGAAATTTTATTGCAACTAATAAAGTTTTATCAAAAAGAGATTTCGCCTATAAAGGGTGCGTCATGCCGCTTTCGACCTACCTGTTCTGATTATTCGTATGAGGCTATTAAAAAATACGGTGTATTTAAAGGCGGTATAAAATCAATATGGAGAATACTTCGATGTAATCCATTCGGTAAGGGCGGATACGACCCTTTGAAATAATCCGAAAATTAGAAAGAGGAGGCTCGCCTGAATATGGGAGCATTTAGTGATATAGTCGTTAATATAGTTAATACACTTTATGAGTTTACTGGTAACTATGGTATTAGCATAATTTTAATGACTATTTTAGTTAGGTTAGTAATATTACCTTTTAATATAAGCAGTATGAAATTTACGCATATATCAAAAAAACTAACCCCAGAGATGGAAGAAATTAAGAAAAAATATAAAGACGATAAAGATAAGCAGAATCAAGCAACGGTAGAGTTGTGGCAAAAATATAAAGTTAACCCTCTATCTGGTTGTTTACCTATGCTTATTCAGTTACCTATATTAATAATGGTCATATCTGCAATGAGAGATCCAGCCCTTTATCAGGTTTCTGAACCAATGTTTTTAGGATTAAATTTAACTATTCCTGAAGCAAATGTGTTTGCTTGGAATTACGGACCTCAATACTTAATATTGCCAATATTATCTGTTATCACTACATATACTAGTTCTAAAATAATGGCTGCTGGTAATCAGCAAAGCATGGGAACTATGACAATTGTGATGACATTGTTGATGGGCTATATTACCTTGAGATTCCCTTCTGGTTTAGCATTATATTGGGTTGTAGGAAACTTTTTACAGATAGCACAACACTTAGTATTTAACAAAGTAATGGAAGATAAAGAAATATTACCAGCAGAAGGAGTTATAAAAAGTGAAAAAAAGCGTAATAAAAAGCGCTAAAACAGTAGAGGAAGCAGTTAAACTTGCACTCTCTGAATTAGACACTACGAAAGATAAAGTAAATATTGACGTAATAGAAGAACCTTCATCTGGGTTTTTAGGAATTTTAGGAGTTAAACCAGCAATAGTAAAAGTTGTAGAGAAAGAAGATCAAGAGCAACTTAAAAAGATACCTAAAAGAGTAAAAGAAGAACCTAAAAAAGAAAAACCTGAAGTAAAACAAAAAATTGAAGAGCCAAAGCAAAAGCCAAAAGAAGATATTAAACCCAAAAAATTAGATAATGAACCAAAACAAAAAAGTAAAAAAGAACAAGAAGATTTTGATGTCGTAGACTTTTTACAACAAGTTTGCGATCATATTATGCCTGGTTGTGAAGTTAGTAAATCTTATGAAGATAAAGATGAGATCAACTTAGAAATAGAAGGCGACAACCTTGGTTTAATTGTTGGTAAGCATGGCGAGACTCTTAATGCCATTCAATACGTAACTGCAATGGTATACAATAATAATATTAAAAGCTACAAAAGAGTTAATGTAGATGCTGGTGGCTATAGAAAAAGAAGAGAAGAGAAGATAGTAGAGTTTAGTTTAAAAATGGCTAACAAAGTTAAAAACACAGGAAGAAGAATTTCCTTAGAGCCAATGAACTCTTACGAAAGAAGAATAGTTCACATTGCTTTGCAAAAGATTAGTGGGATTAATACCTTTAGTGAAGGAAGAGAACCAAATAGAAAGATTGTTATAACTTCAACAGAGAAAAACAATAAGAGCCGATATAAACAAAACGACTCTAAAAAAGATAATGATGATAGTGAAAAAGAAAAAATTAAGGAACAACGTGCTAGAGAAGAAAGAAGCTACAAAGCACTAGAGAAACAGCACGAACAAATTAGTCAAACCCAAGAGTCAAAAAACGAAAAAGCTCAACAAAAAGACAATCCTTATGAACACTATTATAGTAAATATGACAATCGAATTAAAAAGAGATAAGCAACTAAGAGGTTGTGGTGTAAGCCACAACCTTTTTATATTATAATTAATATGGAGGTGTGATTATGGAAACAATTGCTGCAGTAAGCACCGCACTTGGAGAAAGTGGAATTGGTATTATCAGAATTAGTGGAGATGAAGCAATTGATGTAGTTGACAAATTATTTATGCATATAAAGGAGAAATCACTACATGAACTAGATTCTCACAAAATATATTATGGAAAAATAAAGAATCATGAAGGAAATGTAATTGATGAAGTGTTAGTTAGTCTTATGCGTGGTCCAAATACTTACACTCGCGAAGATGTAGTAGAGATTAACTGCCACGGAGGAAGGCAAGCAATAATGAATGTATTAGAAGCTGTATTGGCAGACCATCAAAGGGTACGATTAGCTGAAGCTGGTGAGTTTACTAAAAGAGCTTTTCTAAATGGAAGAATAGACCTTGCCCAAGCAGAGTCTGTTATTGACATTATAAGATCTCAAACAGATAGTTCATTAAGAATGTCTTTGGGGCAATTACAGGGAAGATTATCAAAAGAAATCAATAAAATTAATGGTCAGCTTTTAAATTTACAAGCAAAAATAGCTGTTGATGTAGACTATCCAGAATATGAGGATAAAAATAAAACGTTATCTTCTGTTAATAAGACATTAAATTTGGTATATAACGAGGTAGAGGAACTTCTTTCTAGTGCTAAAACAGGAAGGATTATAAAAGAAGGTATAAAAACAGTTATTGTAGGAAGGCCTAATGTAGGAAAATCTTCTTTGTTAAATATGCTTTTAGGAGAAGAAAGAGCTATCGTTACAGAAATACCAGGAACTACTAGAGACACTGTAGAGGAGTCACTTAATTTAGCAGGAATTCCTCTTAACATAATCGATACCGCTGGTATTAGAGAGGATACAGAAGATCCTGTTGAAAAAATAGGTGTTGAAAGGTCTAAAAAAGCACTAAGTTCAGCAGATTTGGTTTTATTAGTTTTAGATTCTTCTCAAGAGTTAAGCATTGAAGATAATAACTTAATTGAGTTAGTTCCAAAAGAAAGATCTATAGTAGTATTAAACAAAACAGACCTAGATGCTAAAATAGACGATAAAACTTATAATTTTGATATGCCGGTTGTTTGGATATCTGCTTTATACCATAAGGGTATTGAAGAACTTGCATCAATAGTAAAGGATAGATTTTTAAGTGGAGAATTTGATGTTGTAAACGATGTAATTGTAAGTAATGTGAGGCATATATCTCTATTAAGAGAAGTTAAAGATATTTTAAAGCAAGCACTTGAGACGGTTAATGTAGGTTTCCCTGCAGACATAATAAATATCGACATTGAGAGTTGTCGACAAAAACTTGGACAAATTACAGGAAATTCTGTTGAAGAAGATTTAATAGACCATATTTTTAAAAATTTTTGCTTAGGAAAATAGATAAATGCCTAACTCATGAGTTAGGCATTTTTGAGTTTATTAAGAATTAACTTTCCATGCATTAATCTTGTTTGGTAATTTCTCACATCTTAGAAATAGAGAAAGTTCAAAACCAAAGTCTTTTATTGCTTCTAGGCTTTTTCTGACTCTTGAGGTATCCAAAATCCAGACATCTCCACCGTTAGATCTGTAATCATAGTAAGGCATTTTATTATTGTCTAAGAATGATAAAAGATTTGATAGATTATTATCTGAATCATCTACATTTAGATCAGTGGTGTTGATTGATAAGCTTTCACTAAATTTTGAGGTAGGTAAAAACTCTTCATTAAGTTCAGACGACTCTAGATCAATAGCTTTTTCAGCTTTAACAATATTATCTTCTATAGCAGATAAGTCTTCTACCTCGATGTTAAAACTATCCTTTTTAGTCTTTCCCTCTTTATTATCTTCACTATCTGTAACTATGTATGGTCTGGAAAAAGGATCTTCACTTTCATTATCAACTTCAACATCAAGAGTCTCTTGTTGATTAACGGGTTGCGCTTCAGAAGTCACATCAATCAGAGATCTCTTCTCTTTTTCATAAATATCCATAAAATTATCGACAAAAGAAACATACTTGTCATTTAAATTATTATATTCAAAGGTTTTTATATAGTTCTCTAAGTTCATTAAATCATCTTTATCAAAAATAAAGAAGTCATAATTTAGTGATAAAGGAATCAATGTTTCTATATCTTTTTCATTAATAATATTATTAATGAAAATTGTAGGATTGTCATTATATGTAAGCAAATCTACATTTATATCTTTAAAAGAAACATTATCTAATGCATAAATGTTTTTGTTGTATAAGGTGTCTCTAATTTTTGGATACATGTTTATTTCTCTATTAGAGATATCTTTAATATATGAAATTAATAGATCATCTTCTTTAGATGAGATATAAGCTAGTTGGTAATTAGTGTTTGAAGCTAAATTATATAAATCAGACTTATTAAAAGATTTTTGTTCATTTATATTCAATATAATTAAATAGTCACAAGAATAACTCTTAGCTTCAAGTAAGTTACTAGTTACAATTATATTACTAAAATTAATATGAAAAGAATCATTTACTAAAAAGGATTTTAACTTAGATATCAATTTTTTATTAGTGGCATTTAAATAAATATTAAGTGTAGATTCTTCAGTATCAACATCTTTAAAAGAATCTCGTATAATTTTATATAAAGATGCCACCTTAATAGATCTTAAATCATAAAAACAAGCATAAAGTGGCAATGAAAGAGTGGAAAAACCTAAAAGGTTTCCCTTCCCATAATCATTCCTTAAAGAGTTAATAATAGGATTTAAATCATTTAAGAAGAAAAATTGATTTTCATAGGACATAAAATTACTAATAATGTTCATTAATGAAAAAGAACCTGTAAAGTAGTCAGGGTTTAAGTCTGGTAGCAATGCTTTAAAAATTTTATCATAGTCTTTGAATTTTTCTAAAACTGAGCTGTATTCGAAATTATTATCTCCAAGAATAATTGATTTTTTACAATATGCTAAAAGCAACATCTCTTGCATAGAGAGAAGTTCAGCATCGTCAATAATAATTAAGTCATACGAAACATTATTGGTAATGATTTCAGTATAAATTTCTTCTAAATTAAATACATTAATATTATTTCTTTTCTGTTTGAATAAATTAAATAAGATGTCATTATTTTCAGACTTTATTCTTTTAATTGAATCAATATAAGTGTTAAATGATAATAAATCAACATTAAAAGTTTCTTCCGTAGTTGAATCTAAATAACTTTTGTTTTTTATAGATTCTATTTTAAAATTAATTAGCTTAGATAGTTCTCTCATACCACCATTTAATAGCATTTTAATTAATCCATACTCTACATAATAATTCATGTATTCAGTTAAAAATCTCTGCCAATAAAATCCAGAACTTATTAAAGTTTCATAAAAAGGTCTCCAAATATAATGAAACCAATAGACGGAGTTTTTAATTGGTTGGTAATAACTGCTTATTTTTTTCTCAAAAACATGAGTATCTTTATTAAGTTTTGCAAAACCAATATTTACAAGAAGCTGATTCCATAATTTAACAATGGTTGTTTTTGCATTGTATAGTTTAAGTTGAGATTCAATAGCAAGAAAGTCTTCCCTTGTTTGTGGTGTTTTACCATCAATAGAAATTGATTTTATAAAATTTCTCCATGAAGATTTTATACCAATGCCAAAGTTGGAGATATTAGAATTTTTTTCTAAGTATTTATTAATCTCATCTAATATATCTAGCGAGTACTTACTGTGTTCAAGTTTAAAATCAACTCTTCTATTGGCATTTACTTTGTTTTTGTATTCAAAATAACTATCAATATAATTTATCAAGAGATTCCATTGTTTGAATTGTTGACTATGTTTGCATTTATCAGCAATCTTAATAGTCCAAGGGAACCTAAAAAATTCTTCTAATAAAATATCATCAGCTGCCTTAGCAGTTTTAAAAAACATCTCATTGCTTATATTATTATTTTGCCAGAACTCTTCATAAGAAGCTTTTATTTTATGAACTCTTTTTATTTCACTACCATTTAAAGACAAATAAGAAGACTCATTTAAAGACTTAATATCAGCTTTAAGGTTATTTCCTAGCCTCTTAATTTTATGATTTAGATCTTCTATACTCCCTAAATAATCATTAAAAACAAACTCTTGATTAATTGATCTTTGCTTATCTAACAAAGATCTAAAGTTGTCAACATGATTATTATCAATACTTATATAAGCTATTTTTGTATCTTTCTCTGCAACAGCGAAAATATAAGATAAGAAGTTGCTTATATCACAGTTATGGGGTTTATTTATTACGCTAATATCGTTTTCTAATATGTTTTTTAATTTATCATAAGATTTAGAAAATAAGTCAACACTTGAAAAGCTATAACCTTTACTTTCACTAAAGGATTTATTAAATAGTTTTTTAAGTAAATTGCCTTTCATTAAATCACTTCGTAAAGTATGATTTATAATAGAATCTGCTTTTATATACTTATCCACAAGAAGTAAGTTTGTCTTATTTAAAATATTTAGATTATTGCAAGATGTATAATTAAAAGCTTCAAATACTCTTAAGAGTAGCTCATTAAGTTGCTTTTTAATAATGATTGGATTATCTACTTCTGAAGATATATCCTTAATTATTTTCAATGTTTTTACTGATATATTTGGAGTTTCTCTAATAGCTTCGAAATTAATCACTGGAGAGTCAAGAAATTCTAATATAAAGGACTCTTTAGTGTTTTTAATTCCAACTTGCTGTAATATCAGAGGGTATATAAAGGTCTCATCTTTTTTAGTGAAAGAAAATTGACCAAAGCTAATGAATATAGATTTTTCAGTTTTACTTAATTGTTTCTTTTTACTTATACAATTGATTTTGTTATAAACTTCTTGATGAACTAAATCTTCTTTATGCTCATTGATGAAGTCCCTTTCTTTAGATTTAAAGGGCTCTGGTATGTTTTCGTTGGTTTCTATTAAAGGATTTAATAGTAAGGAGTCTATATTTGCGTTTTGAGAATGATTATGTTTGAGATTTCTTTCAATTTTCTCTATGATTATTTTTCTGTTATTAAAAGAGAATTTTTCAAGATAATTAAATAAAGGGAAGTAAAGGCACTCATCTACTTTACTTAGATTGAAGTTATATTTATTATTATTTAAAAACGTTTTTAAATATCTTATGTAACTCTCTATATTTTTACCCATTAATATTCCTCCTCATGATAACTATTTTACACTATATGTTTGAATGAGTTAAGCCTGTAAGTCTAAACTTAATGGAATAGTTATAATTAGTTTCATAAAACCTTAAATCTTTAGTAAAAAAGGAATATGTTTAGTATAATACAAATATCGAAACTTAAAGGTGATTATTATGTTTAGTAAGAAAAATTATGATGTAGTTGTAGTGGGAGCAGGTCATGCAGGAGTTGAAGCAGCATTAGCTTCTTCTCGTATGGGTTGTAAAACTGCAATGTTGACTCTAAATTTAGATAATATAGCGTTAATGCCGTGTAATCCTTCAATTGGAGGCCCCGCTAAAGGTCATGTTGTTTATGAGATTGATGCTTTAGGTGGAGAGATGGCAAAGTTAATTGATAGAAGTTATATACAAATGAGAATGCTAAATAAAAGTAAAGGGCCTGCAGTTTATGCATTGAGGGCTCAAGCAGATAAAAAACTATACCAACAGCTGACTAAAAAGGTTATAGAAAACCAAGATAATCTGGATTTGATACAAACACTAGTAGATGAAATAGTAGTGGAAGATGGAGAAATAAAGGGAGTTCTTAGTAATTCAAAAGCATTTTATGGGGCCAACGCTGTTATATTAGCTACAGGAACATATTTAAGAGGTCGAATAATATATGGTGATGTTGCTTTCTCAGGTGGTCCAAATGGTCAATTTGCGGCAAAAAAACTTAGTGATAGTCTAATAAAAAATGGAGTTGAGCTTGAAAGATTTAAGACAGGTACTCCACCAAGGATAAACGGCAAGACAATAGATTATTCGAAACTAATTTATCAACCAGGTGATGATGAAAACCTAAGCTTCTCAAATTATGGTTCTAATATACCAAGCAGACAGCTACCTTGTTGGCTTACTTTTACAAATGAAGAAACTCATCAAATTATAAGGAATAACCTAGATAGATCTCCTCTTTATGGAGGAGTAATAGAAGGAACTGGACCAAGATATTGTCCTTCTATTGAGGATAAAGTAGTTAAGTTTCCTGATAGAACAAGACATCAAATATTTCTGGAACCTGAAGGGTATAATACAGAAGAAGTCTATGTAAATGGTTTGTCTACAAGCTTACCTGAAGATGTACAGTGGGAAATGTTAAGAAGTATACCCGGGCTTGAAAAGGCGGAAATAATGAGAGTGGGCTATGCCATTGAATATGATTACATAATACCAACACAGATGGATATTACATTAGAAACAAAAAAGATTTCTGGATTGTTTGCTGCTGGCCAAATCAATGGTTCTTCTGGCTATGAAGAAGCTGCTGGGCAAGGATTAATTGCTGGAATAAATGCAGCAGCTAAAATACAAGGTAAAGAACCATTAGTTTTAAAACGATCAGAGGCATATATTGGCGTGTTAATTGATGATTTAATTATTAAGGGGACAAACGAACCATATCGTTTAATGACTTCAAGAGCTGAGTATAGATTAGTCTTAAGGCAAGATAATGCAGACTTAAGATTGTCTAAGTATGGCCGTAAATATGGGCTTCTGAGTGATATAGATTGGGCTAAGTTTGAGAAAAAAAAGCAAAATATTAAAGAAGCAAAAGAATGGCTAAAAAACAATATGGTTATAGCAAATGAAAAAAGTGATAATATATTACAAGAGATAGGCACATCAAGACTTAAAGAAAGTACTACAGCATATCAGTTATTTAAAAGGCCAGAAGTAACGGAGAAGATAATATCTACACTATTACCTGAATTTAGAAGTTGGCCTTCTGTTGTTAGAAATCAGCTTGAAATTGAAATAAAATATGAGGGATATATTGACAAGCAACAAAAGGCAATAGAAAAGTTTAACAGATTAGAAGAGAAGAGGATACCAAAAGATTTTCCGTACTTGACTCAAAAGGGAATTTCTACAGAAGCTAGAGAAAAACTTGATAAAATTAGGCCAAAATCTATTGGCCAAGCAGCTAGGATTTCTGGAGTTTCACCTGCAGATATTGCTGTATTGATGGTGCAAATTGAGACATATAGGGGTCAAAAATGAAAAAAATAGTAGATATTTTAAATAAACATACTCAAAAGATGAAAACAAATCTGGATGAAACACAAATAAATTTATTAGTTGAATTCAATAAGTTTCTACAGAAAGAAAACTCCAAATATAACCTAACAGCAATAACAGAACCAGAAGATGTTGCTATAAGGCACTTTTTAGATTCTTTATATCTAGCAGAATTGGAGAGTTTCCAAAGTGCATATAATATAATAGATATTGGGAGCGGTGCTGGATTCCCTGGTATTCCATTAGCTATAGCATATCCAGATAAAAAGTTTTTATTAGTAGACTCATTAAGAAAAAGAGTAGATTTTTTAAATGAGTTAACAGCAAAACTATATCTTAATAATGTAAAAGCTGTTCATAAAAGAGCAGAAGAAATTGCCAAAGAAGAGCAATTCAGAGAGCAGTTCGATTTTGTTACTGCTAGAGCAGTAGCACAATTGAATGTTTTAGCAGAATACTGTCTTCCATTAGTTAAAATTTCTGGAGTATTTGTAGCTATGAAATTATTTAAAAACAATGAAGAGGTAAAAGAAGCAAACAACGCGATAAAGATATTAGGTGGTAAAATCATAAATAATGTCTCATATCATCTACCTAAAGACAAAGACTATGAGTTGATTATCATTGAAAAAATCAAAAACACACCTAAAAAATACCCAAGAAGACCAGGTATACCAAAAAAAAGACCATTAATTTAATAGGTTGAAGCCTAGTAGGGTAGAAGTCTTTTTGTTATAATAAAGTAGACTGAAAGAAGAGAGTAAAGATTTCATTGGGAGGCAGTTTTATGAATCTTTTTGGAGGAAAATCTAACAAAGTAGTTGATATTTCTATAGACCAGATAGAAATGAACCCATATCAACCCCGTAAACTTTTTAATCAACAAAGATTGCAAGAACTTGCAAATTCAATTGATGAAATCGGTTTACTCCAACCAATAATTGTAAGAAAACACAGTGAAAAATCAGGGAAATATGAATTAGTTGCAGGAGAAAGAAGATTAAGAGCTGTTAAACTTACAAATATGAGTACCATTCCAGCTATTGTTAAGGATTACGATGAATATGAAATTGCACAAGCTGCTATTATTGAAAATGTGCAAAGAGAGGATTTAAATCCTATAGAAGAAGCAGTGGCGTATGATAAGGTTTTATATAAATTTGGTATGACTCAGACTGAGTTGGCTGAAAAAGTTGGCAAAAGTCAGTCAACTATAGCTAATAAATTGAGAATATTAAAGTTGCCTAATGATGTTAAGAATCTAATATCAGAAGGTCAAATTACTGAAAGACATGGAAGAGCACTATTAAGCCTTAATTCTAAGGTAGATATCTTAAAAATAACACAAGAGATTATTGATAAAGAGCTTAATGTTAAGCAAACTATAGAAAGAATAGATGATTTTAAGAATAAAGAGCCAAAAAAGAAGAGAAGAAGAGTTGGTTATATAAGAGATGTTAGGATTTTTGTTAATTCAATAAATCATGCTTATGAAGCGATGTTAGAAGCAGGCATTGATGCTGAGTTTGAAGAGAATGAAAGTGATCAATTTCATGAATTTATAATAAGAATTCCAAAATAAAAATAGACTGGCCACTTGAGAATTCCTCTTCAGTGGTCTTTTGTTAACCAATGAAGAATTAAAAGTTTCTAAGGAGAAGAGAGAATGAAAAAAATATTAATAATAATCTTAGTAAGTTTATTGGCAATGTCAGCCTGTCAATTATCTGGAGAGGATTTAATTTCAGAAAACATTTCAAAACTTGAAGATGACAATCCCTTCAATAGACAACAAGCTGTGGCAGCTTTAGGAGCTACGTTAAATGAGTCTGTAATCAAGCCGATTGCTTTAATGTTGGATGATACAGATGATAAAGTAGTTGAACAAACATACAATGAGCTAACACGGCTGCATACTGTAGACAAGCCAGTTGTAAAAAATATGTTAGAGCTTTTTAGCCAAACAGAAGAAAATTGGATAGATAAGGCAATTATTTATTTCATTGAAACAGAGACAATCGATTTATTAGATCTTGTAAATAACAATATTGATTTAATAAACCAAGATCTAGAAGTTTATAGAGATTTGTTATTGTTGTCTGAAAAAGAAGCAAATATTTTAGAAGAACTATGGCAAAAGCAAAAAGATGAACAAGTTTCAAATTTAATATTGTATTTGGACAAACTTGGATACACTCCTTCTAAAGATCAGTATGATAAAATTTTATCGAGTGAGAACTTAACTGAACAAGAGATTAGTTTGATATTAAATTTACTTGTTAGAGACAGTTTTGATGTTAATTATAATCAATCAGAAAAGATTGTACTAAAAAGAGAGAATAATAAAATTGAAACAATTAATAATTATACTCCTAGTATAAATAGATGTGAAGAAGCAGATAGATTCTTATCGACTTTTGATAAAGAACTAAACACAATTACTAAATTATTATTAATAA
>CAZCFQ010000010.1:0-2810 GCA_964497955.1 uncultured Clostridiaceae bacterium | reverse complement strand
TTAATAAAAGAGAATCAACCTCGTTATGAAGAATTTTTTAGAAGAATTTTAGAAAGTGGATATGATGAAGAAACTAAAATTATTGAAGATTTAGAAAAATTAGAAAGAAGAGAACTAGAAGAAGCTAGTGTTTATTTAGCTAGTTTAGAAGATTTGAATAATAAAATTGAAAAAGATTTAGCAATAAAAGAACTAATGGCTTCTGCTTTTATAGAACATTCCCCAGATGAAGATTTATTGGAACACCAAAAGATTTTAGTTGTATTCAGTGATGGTTCTTTTAATAGTACACTACATTGGCAACTTGATAGTGCGTATAGACCTAATGAAAAGGAAGAAATAAGATACATTTTTAGTATTCCTAAAACTTCAGGATTATTAACTTTTACTGATAGATATTCCTATCAGGAGTTGATTCATCAAGAAATTGGTGACGAAACAGATTTGTATGAACTACTAAAAGAAGCAATAAATTTAATAGAGAAAGAAGAATAGTTAAAAGGGAGACTTTCAATTTGAAAGTCTCCCTTAGTAAATTATTTTTAGTTTGGGGGTTGTAAGACCACTACTGGAGAGTAATCAGTAATACTCTCTCTTGTTATTTCGAAAAAGTTAGAAACTTGTTGCTGGTATTCATTACGCAAGTCTAAAAAGTCATCAACTGGACGTAAATCTATGTTTAATGCTTTTGTTTTATAGTGCATAGGGATAGTAATAATAGGTTTAATTTTATCTACTAACTTACTAGCTTGTTCTCCATTAATTGTGTATACCGAACCAACAGGGATAAACAAAATATCAATTTTCCCCAATGACTTTATTTGATCATCACTCAACATATGTCCTAAATCTCCAAGGTGAGCTACTCTTAAATCATCTACTTCATAAACAAAAATTCGATTTTCGCCTCTTTTATTACCTTTGTCTTCATCGTGAAAACTCGATATCCCGCTAATTTTATAGTTAAATTCTTCAACTGGCTCAATACTTTTTATAACTTTTGGTTTGTTAGTTAGTTGATTAACTGCATTATGATCATGATGATCGTGACTTATAGTAACAACATCAGCTTCTACTTTAGGAGGTTTATAACCAATAGATGGGTTGAAAGGATCAATTACTAACTTATTATTTTCTTTGTTTTCTATTATGTAACAAGAATGTCCTAGCCAAGTAATTTTCATTAAAGATCGTCCTCCTTAAATTATTGGGTCGTTCTCATCATCTTCATCTAGGTCATCTAATTCTAAGTCTTCAATTTCATCTAAATCTTCAAAATCTTCTAATCCTTCAATTGGATCTATTGCTTCATCCAAATCATCAATATCTTCCAAGTCCTCTAAGTCATCATTAAGTTCATCATCTAAGCTGTCGATATCAATATCTAAATCTTCATCAAATGGAACTAATAAATCTTCATCATCGTCATCATCTTCGTCCCACTCATAATCTTTTTTACTAGGTTGGTACTCTTCTTCTAAAAGATTGAAATCTTCAAAATCTCTTTCTAGATCAGGCACTTGCGTTTTAAGGAGCCATCCCTGGTTTTTCAAAAAAACAAAACGCCCATCAAAATTAAGCTCATTGTGTAAGTTGCTTAAAGAGACTTTTTTCTTAACTTCAGCTAAAGAATTTATTCTTCCTAGTAATTCTTTTAAAGATAGTGGAGAATCACTTTTTTTCAATATTTTCACTGCGGTCGCTGCTAAATCTAAAGTTTCTTTTTTTCGTGGCGGTCTTACTTTTGCCATAACATTTCCTCCTATTGTATTTTCATTATAAACATTATTATTTAAATTTTTCAAACTGATAGGTAGTTGGTAAAACATTTATACACAAAAATTATAATGTTGTCAATAATAGAGAAAGGTAGTTTGAGAAATATCTGTTAAAAAATTTATTATTTTCTTATAGTAACTTAGTTGATTTATATCATTACAGTAAAAATTGTTTTGAAAAAGACCGCAAGATATATCAACTAATAACTCAATAAGTGGAGTTATAGATAAAGCTTTTTTCTTATTATATAAAATATCACTGAGGAAAAAAGTGTATTTAATAAATTCGTTCGGTGGTTCACAAAATATTTTAGGAATTGGTTGGTCCTTTAAGGTGTTTATTTTGGCAATAATGTATGCAGTAACATAGTATTTATTTCTAGTATTTAAGAGGTTTATAGAGTTTTGAAAATTTAACTTTGTATCATTTTTTTTACTTAAAAACATAAGGTTTAAATATTTTTTAGAAAAATGATTTAAATAATTATCAAAATTTCCAGAAAGATTTAAACTATATCGATATAGTTCATCATTAATCTCAAACTCTATATTTAAGAATGAAGAGAAGCTATTTACTATAGTCAATTCTTCTATAGAGTAACCAAAGAAATTAAGTATTTTTTTTTGTGCTTGAGAAAAAGCAAGATATCTAGAATTTTTTAAACTTGACTCCTTATTATAAGAAACTAAGTATTTTATTGATGAAAGGTTGCTTTTGGAAGAGTCCAGATAATTAAAGAAAACTTTTATGAAGTCCTTAGCTATATCATTATTAAGTGTTACATTTACATAATTATTTATTATTTCTGCTTTACAAAAGCGATCCTTTACTATAATAGTGCTTTGAGAAAAAGCTAATTCTTCTTTTTTAATATTAAAAAGTTTTGTAGATTGAAAGAGCATACGCTCATAGTTATAAGTAAAATCATTAGCAGTAAAAATGACTTTATCTATCTTTGAGTTTATCCTTTGTGCGATTCTTTTTTTTAATTTTTGAATAGGATCTTCCATAATAACCTTCCATCATTTTTT
>CAZCFQ010000009.1:0-32759 GCA_964497955.1 uncultured Clostridiaceae bacterium | reverse complement strand
CCTCTTTTCGTGCTCAATAATCTCTTCTAATATATATATGTAAGATTCATACCTATTCTCATTAATTTTACCAGAGTCAACTGCCTTTTTAACAGCGCAATCAGGCTCTTTACTATGCAAGCAATTTCTAAATTTGCAAAGCCCAATAAATGGATCCATCTCTGGATAAAGCCATTGCAAATCCTCACTTCTTATTTCACTTAAATCTAATCTATTAAACCCAGGAGTATCAGCCAATAAACCACCTTTTGGTAGCTCAAGCAGACTAACAGTTTTAGTAGTATGTCTTCCAAAACCTCTCTTTTCACTTATTTCTTGAGTTACAAGATTGATATTTGGAAGTAAAGCATTTATTATTGAGCTTTTTCCAACTCCTGATTGACCAGAAAGTACTGTTTCTTTATCCTTTAATTCTTTACTCAAACTAGGTAAACCAAAACCAGTTTTAGCTGAGGTCTTGATTATTTTATAAGGTGTTTCTTGATAATACTTTATTATCTCATCTTCTTTTTCTAAATCATATTTGTTTATAACTATAATTACATCAATTTGTAATTGTTCTCCTGTTATTAATATTCTATCAAAAAGTGCAAAGTTCGGTGCTGGTTTAGGCGCGATAACTGCAGCTACTTGGTCAATATTAGCTATCGGTGGTCTAATAATACTGTTTTTTCGAGGCAGAATTTCTTCAATAATACCCTCATCTTGATTTCTAGTTATATAAACATTATCTCCTGTTAAAGGAGACTCTTCCATGAGTCTTAATCTTCCTCTTGGTCTACAGTTAATTCTTGTTCCATTATCCAATAATACAATATATGTTCCTGCTACTGAATGAATTATTTTACCTTTTTCCATACACTCTCCTTTTATGGTTCTCTACCATCACTAACTACAAAATCTATAGGGGTGCCAGGTAACACATTAATGCCTGGACGCACACTCTGACTAATAACAGTATCTGCTGGTTCGTATGATCTACTTTCGGATATTTTTCCTACCTCTAAACCTGCATCTGTTAATTCTTGTTGGGCACTAAATTTTGTCATTCCTACAATTTCAGGCACTCTGACAGTATCTTCATCTTGACCCAAACTAACTATTAAGTCTACTACTGTTCCTACTTTAACTTCAGTTCCTGGTCGTGGATTAATATCTATAATATTACCTTCATCAACTTCTGAATGATACTCTTCGTTCACTTCACCTATTTCAAAACCCAATTTTTGAAGTGCTTCTTCTGCATCACTTAATGTAAATCCTGTTATATCAGGTATGTTTTCATAACCTACACCTTCACTTACAGTTATGGTAATTGTTCTTCCCCTTTTAACTGTTACTCCTGCTTCAGGATTATGCCTAATAACATGATCTTCTTCAATAGTAGGATGAGACTGTCTAATAGAATACTCTGCTACTAACCCTAATGACTCTAACTCTGTTTCTGCTTGGTCAATATGTTTTCCAACTAATTGTGGGACGGTAACTTCTGGTACAGTTGTATAATCTTCAAACCATTGAATTCCCCAAAAAACTAAAACACCTATAAAAGCAACAATTAAAACAGTAAATAAAACTTTTTGTTTGCTGTTCATAATTTTATTATCTTTTTCAGTTTTAGGTTTAATAATTCTTGGTTTTTCAATTTTAACAGGCATCCCTTGTTTGTATTTTTTTAGATAATATGCTAGTTCGTCAATAGTTTCAAATCTATCAGCTGGATTTTTTGCCAAAGTCTTCATAACTATATTTGCTAAATCATCAGCTATTTCAGGTAAAACATTTTTGATTGAATTTGGCTTTTCATTAATATGTTTTAGAGCCCATTCAATTGGTGTTTCGCCTTTATATGGTAACTCACCAGTAAGCATCTCAAACATTACAATCCCTAAACTATACATATCTGTTCTATGATCAACATTCTCACCGCCTGCTTGTTCAGGTGAAAAATATCTAACTGAACCATAAATATCCTCAGTTTTAGTTAATGTATCAGTTGAAACTGCTCTTGCTATTCCAAAATCTGCTACCTTTGCATTACCTTCATTATTTAGTATTATATTTTGTGGTTTTATATCACGATGGATTACGCCATTTTTATGAGCATGACTTAATGCATTACAAATTTGTAATGTTATTTCAATTGTTTCTTCTTCACTTAATTTGCCTTTTTCATTTATATATTCTTTTAAAGTCCTACCTTCAGCTAACTCCATAACAATGTAGTGAATTTCTTGATGCAAACCTACATCAAAGACTCCTACAATATTATAATGAGATAGAGATCCAGCTGCTCTTGCTTCTCTCCTAAACTTTCTAACTGAATCTTCATCATCTAAATGAGAAGGATGCAATACCTTGACAGCAACAATTCTATCCAGCATAGTGTCTTTTGCCTTGTAAACTGTAGCCATTCCTCCACTACCTATTTTTTCAAGAATATAGTATCTGTCATTAAGAGTAGTGTCAATTATTTTCATTTTCACACTCTCCTTCAAACCATTTTACAATTATTATACTGTAATTATCATGAGCTCCTCTTTTGATAATAACTTCTTTCAAATTATTAATAACTTCTGATTCACTATTTTTAAAGGTTTCTTCAATTTCTTCTTCTGTAATCAAATCACTAAACCCATCTGTACACAAAATTAAAATATCTTTATCGATAAGCTTCTTTCTAATATAATCTACCCTTAAATTTTCTTCTAAACCAACCGCTTGTAAAATAATATTTTTACGAGGATGAGTCATAGCTTCTTTTTTGCTTATCTTACCTTGTTTCACTAATTCTCCAACTATTGAATGGTCTTGCGTTAACAGGTCCAACTTATAATCTCTTAATAAATAAGCTCGACTATCTCCGACATGTCCTATATGTAGAATATTTTTATTAATTAAGGCCATTGTTATAGTCGTACCCATGCCTTTATACTTTTGATTTTCCAAAGACTTTTTATATATAATATTATTAATTTTGTTTATAGTTTTTTCTATTATTACATTTACTTGTTGAGAATCAAAATCAGAAATTATTAACTCTTTTAACTTATCAACAACTAAAGAGCTTGCTAAATCACCTGCATTATGACCTCCTACACCATCAGCTACTGCAAGGCAATGCCAATTTTCATTTTTATGTATAAAGTCAAAGGTAATAATATTATCTTCATTTTTAGTTCTGACAAGACCTTTTTCTGAAAGCTTCTCTATTTTTGAGATCATAATATTTCATCTCCTCAGATTAATGATTTTTTGTTTCTTAGCTGACCACATGCAGCATCAATCTCTGATCCTAGTTCTCTTCTAATAGTTACTGTTACTCCAGCACTTTTTAAAGTATTTGCAAACTTTAACATATCTTCTTGACTAGGAGTTTCCCAAGGAAGAAAATCAACTGGATTATATGGAATAAGGTTTATATGAGCTATATGTTTTCTTAATAAGTTAGCTAACTCTTTAGCATTTGCTAAACTACTATTCATATCTTTAATCATTAAATACTCATAAGTAACCCTTCTACCTGTTTTTTCAGTATAGAATCTACATGCATCTAATATATCATGAATTGAATATTTGCTTGCAATAGGCATAAGCCTTGTTCGAATCTTATCGTTTGGAGCATGTAAAGATACTGCTAGAGTTACTTGGTAACCCTCTAAAGCTAATTGCCTTATTTGTGGGACTAGACCACTTGTAGATACCGTTATGCTACGCATACCAATAACTAACCCCCACTCTTCGTCTCTACATTGTTCCAAGAACAATAATAAGTTGTTGTAGTTATTTAATGGCTCTCCCATGCCCATAAATACAACATTACTTACTCTTTGGTCTATTAATTGTTGGGCAAGTAATATTTGTGCGACTATTTCATCAGAAGTTAAATTTCTTACTAATCCTCCTTTTGCAGAAGCACAGAAAACACATTCCATCGCACATCCAATTTGACTTGAAACACAAACACTATATCCATAGTGATACTTCATAATAACAGTCTCAACGATTTGTTCGTCTAATGTCTTTGATGCAAACTTTATTGTACCATCGTTTGCATACTGAACATCCATTACTTCTAATGGATAAGCTGAGTAGCCTTTTTCAAGTTTTGCTCGAAGCTCTTTGGGTATGTTACGCATTTTAGAAAAATCAGACGTATATCTTTCTACCATCCAATCTCTAATTTGGTTAGCTCTAAACTTTGGTTCATTAAATTTTCTTAAAATTTCTATTAATTCTTCTTTGCTTTTTGACAACAAGTCTTGTTTATTCAAATTAACCCCTTCTCTTTATGACAGCTATAAAAAAACCCTCCGTGTTAAACTTAAATGGGTATAACTGTATACTCTTAATTATTTCTATCTCACTAAATGTTTCTATGATATCAAACGTCTCTTCTCTTTCATTAGAACAAGTTACATAAACTAATATGCCATTCTTATCTAATAGCTTTAATCCATTACTAAGCAACTCTTTTTGAAGTGGTGTTACTTTTAAGATATCTTCTCTATTACGATACCATCTAACTTCTGGTTTTGTTCTGATTGTTCCCAATCCTGTACAAGGAGCGTCTAACAATACTTTATCAAAATAACCGTATTCTTTATTTGTAATATTAGCTGAATCACCTTTAATAATTTTAGCTTTAACATCCATCCGCTTACAAATCTTTTCTACATCATTTAACCTTTCTTTGTTCACATCAAAGGCATACAAATCACATTCATTATTAGATAAATTACCAATCAAAGCAGTTTTACCTCCAGGAGCACTACACATATCTAATACTCGTTCACCACTTTTTGGATTTAATAGAATACACGCTTTTATTGCTCCTTGATCTTGTATTGTTATTTTACCACTTTTAAATAAATCTGTTTTAAAAACACTACCTTTATCTACATTAAAAGCTATTTCTGGAGTTAACTCAACTTTAAAAGTTTTGAGTCCATTATCTATTAAAACTTTTTTTGCTTTTTCTAATGTTATTTTTGTAGGATTAACTCTGACAGTAGTAGGTATAACTTTGTTGTTAATCTCTAATGTTTTAACAGTGTTTTCAGTCCCTCTTTGGTTAAGCCATTTTTTTACTAACCATTTAGGATGAGAATATTTAATTGATAGATAAAATGCTAAATCCTTTTCATCCGGCAACTTTATCTTATCAAATTTTATTTTAACAATTTTCCTACTGACTGCATTAATCAAACCCGAAAGTTTGCCTAATCTTTTAATTTTTGCAATGTCTACAGCACTTGAGCAATTCGCATGATTTGGAATTGTATCTAGAAAAATCGATTGATATGCAACCATCCTAAGAATTACTCTTGCTTTAATTGATAGCCTTTTAGGTTTTGATAAAAACTGATCTATTTGATAATCTAACAACAACTTATTTTGTATGACCCCATAAATTATATTATACGCTAAAGACTGGTCTTTAATATTCATATTATTGAAATCATTGTTGTCTTTTAAGTAATCATTGACAAAAATGTGCTGCTGCTCAATTGCCAGCAACACATTATAAACAAACACCCTAAAATTCATTATCTTCTCCTAGAAAGTGCTAATAGTCGTAATAACTGCATCGCAGCCATAACAGCTGAAGCAACATAAGTTAAAGCAGCAGCTGTAAGTACTTCTTTTACACCACTTATCTCTGTCCTTGAAAGATAACCATCGTTTTGTAAAACACTAATAGCTCTTTTTGATGCGTTGAATTCAACTGGTAAAGTCACTAAATGGAATATAACAACTCCAGAAAACAAAACAATACCTAAAGTCATAAACCCACCTGCATTTATTATCATCCCTAAAAAAAACATAGGTATGGCTGCTTTTGAACTTATTTGCACTACTGGTACTATTGCATTACGTAATTTTATAGGACCATAACCTTGATAGTGCTGTAATACATGTCCAGCTTCATGTGCAGCAATACCATAAGCTGCAATTGTATTGCCATTATAAATATCATTTGATAAATTTATCGTTTTTTTTCTTGGGTCATAGTGGTCAGTTAATTGGCCACTTACTCTTCCAATATTTACATCATTTATACTTGCATTCATTAATATTCTCTTTGCGATATCTGCACCAGTTAAATTCGAACTAGCTCTTACTCGAGAATATTTTGCATAAGCTGATTTCACTTTTGATTGAGCAAAAAGTGATAATAATAATGCTGGTAAAATATATATCATATATGAACCCCAATACATATTATTCACCTTCCTATCTTATTTTAATCTGTCTCCTAAGTCTAATTGATACCCTCTTAAAAAATCATCACCTGTCATAGCTGATTTTCCTTGAGGCTTCACTTCTAGTAAAATTAAAGCTGTATCATTACCAGCCTTTACAACAGGTCCATTCTCATCTATACCAATAATTTCTCCTCCAACACCTTTAGTTGCTTTAACTTTTTCTGACTTTGTTATTATAAGTCTTTTATTTTTAAAGTGAGTATATGCTAATGGCCAAGGGTTTAAACCTCTTATTTGATTAAATATTGCTTCTCCAGAGTTTGACCAATCTATAACTCTATCTTCACTTTCTAATAGCTTAGCATATGTAGAATCAAGATTACATTGTTTTTTTGGTGTAATACTGTAAAAATTCTCTATAGTTTCAACTAAAAGTTTTGCACCCTTTACTGCTAATAAATCGTGTAAATCTCCAGTTGTATGTTGGGCATTTATTTCTATAGTTTTTTGCATCAAAATAGGCCCAGTATCTAATCCTCTTTCAACCAACATCGTTGTAACACCCGTTTTTGTTTTCCCATCAAGTATTGCTCTATGAATTGGTGCTCCTCCCCTATATTTAGGTAATAGTGAAGCATGAACATTAATAGTTGCTTCTTTAGGCAAATTTAATATCTCTTGAGAAATAATTTGACCATATGCAACAACTACATAAAAATCGGCATCTAGTTTTGATAATTTTTTGAAACTATTCTGACTATTGATATTTTCAGGTTGGAAAACATTAATACTATGTTCTAAAGCTACTTCTTTTATAGGTGTTGGTTTAATCTTACGACCTCTTCCACTTGGTCTATCTGGTTGAGATACGACCAATAAAACTTCATATCTATCTATTAAAGATTCTAAACATGGTATTGCAAACTCAGGTGTTCCCATAAAAACTATTCTTTTCATTAATTAAACTTCCTGTCATTTTCTTCAGGATTCATATTTTTAGTATCTTCATCTTCAATCTCTAACTCATCTTCATTGAAAACTTCCATAGCTATATCAGTATAAAGTATTCCATCTAAATGATCTATTTCATGCTGTAAGACTACTGCTAACATACCTTCTGCTTCTATTTCTACTTCATCTTGATTTTCATTAAGTGCTTTTACAACAACACTTTTGGCTCTTTTAACAGTGCCTAACATACCAGGTACGCTTAAACATCCTTCTATTTCTGTAGTTTGGCCTTCTTGTATAATTATTTCTGGATTTATAAGTTTATATGTTTTATCTTCATAATTGATTACAATTATTCTTTTGCTAACACCTATTTGAGGAGCAGCTAAGCCTATTCCCTTTGCTAGTTCCATAGTTTCTTCCATATCCTCTAAAAGTCTATTTACCCATTTGCCATATTTTTTTACTTCATTTGCTTTTTTCCTAAGAACAGGGTCTCCATCTTTTCTTACTTCTCTATATGCCATATTGATTCTCCTTTACATAATACTTTGAGGATCGATATCTATTATTACAGACATTGGTTTTTCTAATGCCTGCCCTCTTTTTCTTAAATCTTTAATTATCTCATCTATTTTATATTTTATAGTACTTTCAGTGTTTTCTCTAATAAAATTTTTAATTATTATATGCCATCTAAATTTATTTCTAATTTTACTAATAGGAGCAGGTGCTGGACCAAGTATTTCAAAAGCTCCATCTATCTTTTTTAAATTATTTTCAATAAACTTTGAAGCCCTATAAGCTACTTTTTCTCTCTCATGAATGCTAATGATTCTAATAAGTTGAGTAAAAGGAGGATATTGCATTCTTTTTCTATGAGTAATCTCAATTTTATAAAAGGATTCATAATCTTGGTTACAACCCAACTCAATTATTTTGTTTTCTGGAGCGTATGTCTGTAATACTACTTCACCTTGTATATCTTCTCTTCCTGACCTTCCAGAAACTTGCGTAATAAGCTGAAATGTTTTTTCATCAGAAGTATAATCTGGAAGATTTAAGGATGTATCAGCATTAATAATACCCACAAGATTAACACCCTTAATATCTAATCCTTTAGCAATCATTTGAGTTCCTAGTAGAATAGATCTATTACTATTTCTAAATCTATTTAAAAAATTAATGTGAGAATTCTTCCCTTTTGTACTATCAGAGTCCATTCTTATAATCTCTGTTTTTGGAAATAAATCTTTTAATTCTTCTTCTGCCTTTTGAATACCTTCACCTAACGGAATAAGATCAGATCCACAAATATCACATTTGTTTATATAATTTTGATGATAATTACAATAGTGACACTTTAAGGAATTATTATCTTTATGATATGTTAATGCAATGTCACAATGAGGACACTTCACAACTTTCCCACAATTAGAACATATAAATTGATATGAAAAGCCTCTTCTATTCAGTAAAAGAAGAACTTTTTTGTTTAAAGTAAATAATTGTTCTTCTATTTTTTCTTTCAAAGTTATACTTATTAATCCTTTATAACCCTTTTTATACTCTTCTCTCATATCCACTATTGTGTATTTAGGCATAGGTAAATGCTTGACTCTAGCTGGTAGCTTTAACAAGTGGCTATTTCCTTCATTTGCTTTATAGTAGCTTCGTATTGAAGGAGTTGCGCTACCTAAAATTAGCAGCCCATTTGTTAACTCTGCTCTCCATTTTGCAACCTTTTTAGCATCATATCTTAAACCAGACTCTTGTTTATAAGTATGTTCATGCTCTTCGTCAATTATTATTATTCCAAGCCTCTCTAAAGGTGCAAAAACTGCACTTCTTGCACCCACAACCACATCAACATCTCCTTTATGAATTCTTCTCCACTCATCATACCGCTCACCAATACTTAAGTTACTATGCATAACTGCTATTCTGTTTTTAAAATATTCTTGCAACCTAGAAACAATCTGAGATGTTAATGCAATTTCTGGAATTAATAATATTGCTTGTTTATTCATTTTAATACAGTTTTTAATTGCATTAATATAAATATCGGTTTTTCCACTACCAGTTACCCCAAACAATAAAACCTCTTCAAATCTATCTTTTTCAATTAATCCTCTGATTCTTTTACTAACCCTCTTTTGATCAGCATTTAGTTCATAGTTACTTTTTGCTATATTCAAATCTCTTACTAATGGCTTTCTTAAATATTCAGTTTCCTTTACGGTTATTATCCCTTTTTCTTTTAAACTATATACAGCATTATAGGAATTTAAACTAGCAAGTTTTTTGAGTTTTTTTAATTCTAAATTATTGTTTTCTTTTAAAAGTTGAATTATTTCCATTTGTTTATATGCATTAGATCTAATTTTACTTAAATCTGCATTGTCAACTAGAAAAGCTCTTCTTCTCTTTCTAATGCTAACTGACCTACTGTAGCCAGTTAATCCACCTGGCACCATTGTATTTAAAGTAGCAGTAAGCGGATATAGGTAGTAATCTGCAATTATTTTAGCTAGTTTAATCTGCTCAAAATCAAGAAATATTTCACCATCATGCAAAATTCTAATAATTTTTTTTAATCTTGAATCATTAACTTCTGTTTGAGCTGAAATATCTACTACATAGCCAGTTATTTTTTGATTACCAAAAGGCACTTCTACTTCCATACCTACTTTAACAGTCAAATTTTTGGGAATTATATAATCAAAAACCCTGTCTAAGTCACTATGGCTAATGTTTACAATAATATTAGCTATTTTCAAATAGAAAGCACCTCCTTTATTACATTACTAAAGCATGGACTAGCCATGCTTAAAATTAATTATTCTTCATCTTCTTGTTGTTTCATTTGACTAGTTCGTTCCCTTGCTTTTTCCATTTCTTCTAGATAATTATCTAAGAAACTAAAATCAATCTTATTTTGATTAACTTCTTCTAAAGCAACAGATACTTCCTTTAATAATCTCAACTCAATATCATCCACATTTTCAGTGTCAATGGATAACAATGTTTCTCTTAACTGTCTAGCTCTTGCTGCTGATAGAACTACTAAAGCATATTTATTCTCAACTTTTTCTAATAAACTATCTATCGATGGTTTAATTAACATATAATCACCTCTTATTGTATTCTTTATGGTTTTCTAAAATATCAATTACTTCTTGATATGTCCTTTCTACCTCATCGTTTATTATAGCATAATCGAATTTATCTATCATTGTTAATTCCCATTCTGCTGTTTTTAACCTTCTTGCAATCTCATCATCATCTTCAGTACCTCGATGCCTTAACCTTCTTTCAAGTTCCTCTTCACTAGGAGGTATTAAAAATATTAAAATTGACTTTTCATAGTTTTCTTTTATTTGCAAAGCACCTTGAACATCAATTTCTAACAATACATTTAGGCCACTTTCTAAAGCATCAAAAACAGGTTTTTTTGGAGTTCCATAGTAATATCCATGAACTTTAGCCCACTCTAAAAACTTGTTTTCTTTTATCATTTTCTCAAATTCTGCTTCAGTGATAAAATAGTAATGCTTTCCTTCTTGTTCGTTCTTCCTAGCTTTTCTAGTAGTAGCTGATATAGAATTTACTAAATTATCTTGTGATTCCAATAGCTTTTTGTTTATTGTTCCTTTACCAACACCTGAGGGACCACAGACCACTAATAAAACTCCTTGCATATTATCACCTATTCTAAATTTTGAACTTGCTCTCGAATTTTTTCAATTATTGACTTTAATTCTACCACAGAATTTGTAATAGTTACATCTGATGACTTAGATCCAATAGTATTAATCTCACGATTAAGCTCTTGTACTAAAAAATCTAGCTTTCTTCCAACTTTACCACTCTTATTTAAGTTATTATAGAATTGCTTAACATGGCTTTTTACTCTAACAATTTCCTCATCAATACCTGCTTTATCTGCATAATAAGCAACTTCATTAGCTAGCTTGTCTTGATCTACATCTACTCCTGTAGGTAAAAGATCTTTAATTTTCTCTTCCAGTTTTTCTTTGTATTCTACTACCACTGTTTGAGATCTATCTTCTATCAATCGAACTTCATCCAGAACTTCCTTCAATTGTGAATCAATCGAAGAAACTAATGATTTAGCTTCTATTTTTCTCATTTCAACAAATTCTTCACAAGCTCTTGCAATAGAACTTAGAAAAACCTCTTTTTCTTCTTCAATATTTATTTCAGGCTCTTTTGTAGTCAATATATTTGGTTGAGATAATATATATTCAATATTGACATTTTGGTCAAGATTAAAATCTGTAATTGTACTATCTATTTTGTCAAAATACTCTTTGAATAGCTTTTTATTAATATCTACTTCAATATCCATAGTTGGCAGAGTTTTTACATTTACATATAGATCGACTTTACCTCTATTAACAAAAGATGATATTAGTTCCTTAATATCATTTTCCAACTTATAATAATCTCTAGGCAAATGCACTCTGATATCTAAATATCTATTATTAACACCCTTTATTTCAAAAGTAAAATCTCTATTTCCAATTTGTGTAGCATGTGTTCCATATCCTGTCATACTTTGTAACATTAATAAAACTCCTATCAATTTTATTTTGAAACTATTATACACCAGTAATGATTTGTTTACCAATTTTTATTGTCTGAGTATACAATTTCGAATATATTGCTAACTAGCTAGCTAATTAGGTTAATCATATGATAAAATACTAAATACATTAAGCAAGGTCTTATTAAAGGAATGATAAATATGGCAGTAGATGGACTATCTTTGTATGTTATAACTAATGAGTTGAAGGAAAAACTAGTAAATGGAAGAGTACAAAAATCATATCAACCAAAAGAAAATCAACTTATAATTAACATATATAATGATAAAACAAATTACAAGTTACTTATTAATAGCAACGCAGAGAATTACAGATTGCATTTGACAGATGGATCATATGATAACCCTTACCAAGCGCCGATGTTTTGTATGCTTTTAAGAAAGCATCTTGATGGAGGCAAAATTTTAGATATAAAGCAACCAGGATTAGAAAGAATTGTTGAAATAACTGTAGAAAGTAGAGATGATTTAGGTAACATTGTTAAAAAGTCATTAATAATAGAGTTAATGGGTAAGTATAGTAACATAATTTTAACACATACAAAAACAAAAAAGATAATTGATGCTATAACTCGAGTTCCTTTTGGTATGAGTAGTGTTAGACAAGTGTTACCCGGACTCACATATGAGGCTCCTCCTTCCAATAAAATTGATATATTTGAAGACTATTTCGAAGAAGTTGATAACCCAACAAAAGATCTAGTTAATATATATGAAGGTATTAGCCCTTTGGTAGCAAAAGAATTAATTTATAGATATGAATGTTTTAATAGCAGTGTGGACCATTTAAGGAAAATAATAAGTCAAAAATTATTTGAACCTAGTATCTCATACGATAAAAGAGACAGAGTTTTAGCAGGTGCAATAAAATACACTCATATTGGAATTAAATTTGAAAAATTTTGTAATATGAATGATGCTTTGGATAAACAATATAAACTAAAAACATATAATAGAAAAGTGAATTCATTAAAATCTACTTTACACAGTGTTATTAATAAAGAAATTAAAAAAGTTAAGAAAACTATTAAAAAGCAAAACAAAAAATATAAAGAATCTCTAAAAGCTGATGAATATAAAAGAAAGGCAGACTTAATCAAAGCAAATTTGTATCAAATTGAAGAGGGTCATGAAAAAGCAACAGTAGTAGATTATTATAAAGAAGATATGCCAAAAATAACTATTGAACTAAACCCTAATAAGTCTCCGCAGAGAAATCTAAAAGAATATTATAAAAAGTATGAAAAAGCATTAAGAACACAAAAGATGACTAAAAAATATGTTCATAAAAATAAAAAAGAGTTATCATATTTAGAGAGCATTTTAAATGACATTGAATCATTTGGTGATTTAGATAATTTATTTGAGATAAAAGAAGAATTAATAGAAAATGGCTATATTAAAAAGGAAAATACTTCAAACAACTCTAAACACTCATCAAACAAAAATAAAAGTGTAAGAAGTGAACCCCGTAGTTTTAATATAGATGGTGTTAAAATTGAGGTTGGAAAGAATAATAAACAAAATGATTATTTATCTTTAAGAAAAGCAAATAAAGAGGATATTTGGATGCATACTAAAAACATTCCTGGTTCACACGTTGTAATAAGAAACAATGGTGCTGATGTAAGTGATAAAGTTTTGTTAAAAGCAGCAAACTTAGCTGCTTATTATAGCAAAGCAAAAAACTCTTCAAATGTTCCGGTAGATTATACACTTATAAAAAACGTTTATAAACAAAAGGGTAGTAATCCTGGTCAAGTTTTCTACACCGACCAGAAAACTATTTATGTAACACCACAAAAGCCAGAGTAAAGAAACCCAATTTTTGGACTAACCAAAAATTGGGTTTCTTTTTATGGTAATATTTTATTTAATGCTATGCCTACTATGGCACTTAAACTCATTCCAGCCATTCCAAATAAATTTATGCCGCTAAGACCAATAACCAAAATAACTGATACTATAATAAGATTTCTAGTTTCTTTAAGGTCAACATCTTTTTCAATTAAAGTTCTTAAACCTACACTAGCAATCATTCCAAAAACCATAATCATAACACCACCCATTACAGCAAGGGGTATTGTTTGTAAAATTGCTCCGACTTTAGGTAATACTGATAAAACTATAACTATTATAGCTGCTGCTTCTACAACAATTGGATTATATACTTTTGTTAAAGCTAAAATGCCAATATTTTCTCCATAAGTAGTATTAGGAGGACCACCGAGTAACCCTGCCATAGCAGTAGCTAATCCATCTCCTAGGAGCGTCTTGTGAACTCCAGGATCTTTGAAATAATCTATTTCAACAGTTCTACTAATAGCCATCATATCTCCCATATGCTCAATCATGGTAACTAAACCAACTGGAACAACTAATAAAATTGCATTAATATTAAAAGTGGGTGCAGTAAAACTAGGAAGAGCAGGCATCCAGGATGCATTTTGTACTACAGTAAAATCAACCAAAGTAGGTCCTAGACCTGTGGTTTGCAAAACTAATGAAAACAAATAGCCTGCAATAATGCCAGTTAGAACAGGAATTACTTTAAAGAAACCTTTGCTATATATGCTAGTAATAATGACTACTGCTAGGGTGAAAAAAGCTGTTAGGTAATGCTGAGAAGAATAATCATTAGCTACTGATGCAAGTCCTAATCCAATGACTATAATAATAGGTCCGATCACAACTGGAGGGATTAGTTTATCAATTACCTCTACTCCTAACTGCTTAATTATAAAACCTGCTAAAACATACAGCAAGCCAACCACTGCACAAGCTCCCATAGCTGCACTTACTCCATATTTTGAAGCTGCTAAAGTAATAGGTGCAATAAAGGCAAATGATGAACCCAAGTATGCTGGTACTTTACCTTTTGTTAATATGTGGAATAATATTGTTCCAGTACCTGATGTAAACAATGCTACAGAAGGGTCTAAACCTGTAGCTAATGGAACAAAAATGGTTGCTCCAAACATTGCAAAAACATGTTGAAATCCTAATGGTATTAACTTTGAAACACTTATTTTTTCTCTCATATTCATCCTCCAGTTTATTCTAATATCACTACTTGTTCTAAATCATCATATTCTTCAACTTGAACAGCTACTGTTTCTTGATTTGAAGTTGGTACATTTTTCCCAACATAATCTGCTCTTATAGGAAGTTCTCTATGCCCTCTATCAATTAAAACTGCTAGTTGTATAGCTTTGGGTCTACCTAAATCTATGATTGCATCTAATGCTGACCTAACGGTTCTTCCTGTAAACAAAACATCATCGACTAGTATAACTATTTTATCTTTAACAGAAATAGCTAAGTCTGTAGTTTTAACTACAGGTTGGTCACTAATTTGATCTAAATCATCTCTATATAAAGTAATGTCTATCTCACCGACATGAATATTACAAGACTCTATTTTTTCAATATTTGCTGCTATTTTCTTTGCCAAAGTAGAACCTCTCCTCTGAATGCCAATAATTACAAGATTATCTACTCCTTTGTTTCTCTCAATTATTTCGTGTGAAATTCTAACGAGTGCCCTTGACATAGCTTTTGAATCCATAATTTGTGTTTTAATTCTCATATCGCACCCCCCTTTAAAAAATATAAAAGCTGCCCTTAAGCTTTAAGGGCAGCACATAGCTGAATTTTAGGATTACCTTAGCATCTCTCTGGATACCCTTAAAGGCTCATAGGAATATTAACATTTTTTTTTTGTAAATTACTAGTTATTTTTTAAATGTTTTAGAAACTCTATTCTCTTTTTTGGTAAAGGAGCTCTGTAGCTTACTCTTCTTTGCTTTCTAGGATGATAAAATTCAATACAATGAGCATGTAAAAACTGACCTCCATTAAAAGCTTTTTTTGAGTATTTGTTACCGTAAGTCTCATCACCAATAATTGGGTAACCAATATGATCTAAATGAACTCTTATTTGATGGGTTCTTCCTGTTTCTAAGTTTATAGATAAAAGTGTATAATTGTTATAATATTGAACAACCTTATAATGAGTTACTGCCATTTTACCTTTACCATCTAAAACACTCATCTTTAATCTATTATAAGGGTCTCTTCCTATTAAAGTTTTAACTGTGCCTCTTTTGGTCTTGACTAAACCATACACTAAAGCCAAATATGTTTTATTAACAGTCTTTTGTTTAAACTGAGCACTTAGGGAAACATGAGCAAAGTCATTTTTAGCTACAATTATTGCACCACTAGTATCTTTATCTATTCTGTGGACAATACCTGGTCGTAAAACCCCATTAATACCAGATAAATCTTTGCACTCATATAAAAGACCATTTACTAAAGTTCCATCTTTATGACCTGGACTTGGATGAACAACCATGCCAACTGGTTTGTTAACAACTGCTATATCATGATCTTGATAAATAATATCAATACCAAGATCTTGTGCTTTTAATGCATACTTTTCTGGCTTTGGAACATTTAGTAAGACCTTATCTCCAACAGAAACATTCGTACTAGATTTTTCATTAAGGTCTTCATTAAGTTCTACTTGTTTCTTTTTTATTAGTTTTTGTACTCGAGATCTGCTCATATCAGTATTATTAGCTAAAAATACATCAATACGATCTCCATCCTCTTCTTCTGATACTTCTAAAAAAATTTTCTTCATTAAATCACCGCAATTGTTTTTCAGTTACTTCTTTTTGATCAGTTATCCATATAATTATTGACAAAATTATTGTTCCTATTACTAACGCCATATCAGCTATATTGAATACAGGGAAAAAGTGAAAATCAATGAAATCAATAACATAATGATGAATTAATCTATCATAGAAATTACCTAAAGCTCCTCCAAATATTAGTCCAACAGATAAAATACTATATATATTTTTATCTAAATGTTTTTTGTATAAATATAATATTACTGCGAGCATAATTAATGTCATTATTATAAAAAATGTTCTTTTTCCTTGTAATATGCTAAAAGCTGCACCAGTATTTTGGACATAGGTCAAAGAAACTAAATCACCTATTAAAGATCTAGACTCAAATAAAATAAAATTATTTGTAATATACAATTTTGCAATTCTATCCAATACAAAAACAATAATTGTAATTAAACTTACCATTTTAAATTAAATTCTGCAAAATATTTATTATTATTAATACTACTAGAGGTGCAAAATCTAAATAATAATCTCCTACTTGTACTGGTTTAAGTACTTTTTGTATAGGCTTTATAGCCACATCAGTTATATCATAAGTTATCTCTGCAATCTTGCTACTGTACTTCCCCATATTCAAAAAAGACATAACAATTCTAATAATCAATAAAATTGAAAATACATCAAGCACTAAGTTTAAAATCATCTCAATAATACCCATTCTTTTCCTCCTAAAATTTAATAATTATACTCACCAAAAATTGCTGATCCAATTCTAACCATTGTTGAACCTTCTTCTATAGCTATTTCAAAATCATTAGACATTCCCATTGACAAATGTATAAGTTGATCTGTACCATAAAAATCTTTGTTAACTTTATCCCTTATTTTTCTTAAACCAGAAAAAACTTTTCTTAGTACTAACTCATCTTTTGTATAAGGTGCCATTGTCATTAATCCTACAACATTTATATTAGATTTAGTAGATAAAAATTCAAAGAAATCCATCACTTTATTAGGACTCATTCCAGATTTACTATTTTCTCCGGAAACATTGACTTGAACTAATGTATTGATTATCAAATCATCCATTTTAGCTCTTTTATCTAGCTCTTTAGCTAAGCTTTTTCTATCTAAACTATGTATAAGCTCTACTTTATCTATTATGTATTTTACTTTATTAGATTGCAATGAGCCAATCATATGCCACTTGTAATCAGGTCTCATACCTATTTTTCTCTCTAATTCTTGGACTCTGTTTTCACCAAAGTCGGAAAATCCTAAATCATTTAATTTATCAATTTCTTCAATTGTCCTAGTTTTAGAAACTGCAATTAGTTTCACTTCTGTAGGATTTCTATCACTTTTATCAGCTGCTTCAATTATTCTATTTTTAACTTCATTAAGTCTTACATCCACTTGATTACCTCCTAAACTCACCGATATCTTCTACTATTTGATCCCCATCTTTCAAGCCAGATACGAAATATCTATCTTCTTGGGTCTTCAAAATATCAACTTCTGTTTTAACTGGATGTCTCCCATCATAAACATATACATAAAAGATATCTTCTTCAATAATAACAGATTCTTTAGGAATATAAAAACCATCCAGTTTTTCTGTACTTATGTTAACCTTAATTTTTCTATTACTTATATCCAAATTTTTACTAGTACTAATTAGAATAGCTAATTTATCAAAATCTTCATCAAGCATTTCATGATTTATGTCTTCTCCATTTAAACCAATTCTTATCTCATTAGCTAATGATAAATAATAGGCTATCTCAGACGAAAATTTAACACCTAGATAAAACAAGTCATTATCAACTACAATGCCAACCTGATCACCAATTCTTACACTGTCACCATCATTAACAACTACTTTTTGAATCTCAACATCCATAAAGCTTTGATAATTAGTGCTTATATCTTCATTTGATTCTAACTCATTTAAATTATCATATTGATACATTAAAACACCTTTAGTAGGACTAGTACATATCTCTGAACACTGATTATACTCAGCTTCTAATCTGCTTAATTCTTCTTTTAATGACTCATACTCAATTTGATTATTTTTAATCTGATTGATATAACTAAAATATTCTTTTTCTAACTCATTAACACTATTAAATGATTGGTTAGTTTTACTTGTTTTAAGTTCTGACTGATAAAAACCATATAATCTAACCATGCTTCTTAAATCATTAAGCGGAGTTTCTGATATTATCATCTCAGAGGGCTCTTCTAACTCACCTATATCATAACTTTGTAACTCTAACTCTATTTCTTTTATTTTGTCTCTTAATGAACTTTCTTTTTCACTATCTGCAACAACAAAAATATCTTGACCTTGGTCTACTTTGGAACCACTGCTAACCTCTATATGGATATTTCCTTTATTAGGAGAAATAATAGGAGTGCTGTTATAGAAAACTTTAGCTATTGTTTCTTCAGAATAATACCATTGACTTTTTGAAACTGTGTATTTGGGTACATAAAGGAAAATCCTCCATGCTAATATTAGCATCAATATAATAACCAAAAAAACAAAAACTTTACTTTTATCAAAATTCTTTCTACTTTTTGATTTTTTTTTCTGACTATATAGTCTTCTACTAGGTCTTTTTCTCATGATATCCTCCTACTCCAACACTAAAAATCCTGCAATATTGCAGGATTTTACTACTCTTTTTTCTTTTGTAAAAGATTATCTAACTCTTCTTTAAATCTTTCTAAATCAGCAAACTTTCTATAGACACTTGCAAATCTAACATAAGCAACTTCATCATGCTTAAAAAGTTCTTCCATAACCGCTTCTCCAATCGATGAAGTAGATATTTCTTCTTGCATAGTGTTTCTAACTTTTGTTTCTATATTATTGACCATTTCTTCTATCAAAGACAGTGAAATTGGTCTTTTTTCACATGCTTTAATAATACCGTGTTTAATTTTATCTCTATCAAATGTTTCTCTATTACCATCGTTTTTAATTACTATTAAAGGCAACTCATAAATTTTTTCATAGGTAGTAAATCTTTTTCCACAATTCAAACACTCTCTTCTCCTACGGATAGAGCTTTGATCATCAGTGGTTCTACTATCAATTACACGTGTCTCTGAAAACTGGCAAAAAGGGCATCTCATTAATATCTCCCTCTCATTCTCTTTATATTATTATAATGTTTTTTAGATTTAATGTCTATTCAATACACCTACAAAGAAAAACCACCTTAACGGTGGCTTCTTAATTACTTATCCTCTTCTTTGTTCTCTCCAAAAGGATTTCTCCTAATATTTCTAACGCCTCTTCTGTTATAAGCAGGACTTTCTAAACTTTGAACTTTAGATTTCCTATTAAGTGACGGATTGTCTCCGTCATTATTAGATTCATTTCTTTGCCAAGGATCTCTTTTACCTTGCTTTTTAGCTCTTTCTTTTCTTATTAATGCACTATCATCAAATCCTGTTGCTATAGCTGTGACTCTTACTTCATCTCCCAGATTATCGTCTATCGTTGCACCAAAAATAACATTTGCTTCTTCATCTACTGCTTGGTAAATAATGTTCATAGCTTCATTAATTTCATTTAATGTAATATCTGAACTGCCCGTAATACTTACCAAAACATCAGTTGCTCCATTAATAGAGATTTCTAATAGAGGACTTGATATTGCCATTTTTGCAGAATCTTCAGCTCTACCATCTCCACCACATTGGCCAATACCCATTAAAGCTGTCCCTTTCTCTTCCATAATTGTTTTAACATCAGCAAAATCAAGGTTAATTAAACCCGGTACAGCTATGAGGTCTGATATCCCTTGAACACCCTTATGTAAAACATCGTCTGCTTTTCTAAAAGCATCTAGAAATGAAGCTTTTTGACCAACAAATTCTAATAATCTATTATTAGGAATTGTAATTATTGTATCCACTTCACCTTTTAATTTTTCAATTCCTTGCTCTGCTACTCGCATTCTTTGTCTTCCCTCAAACATAAAGGGCTTTGTAACTACAGCTACTGTTAATGCTCCTACTTCTTTTGCAGCTGTCGCAATTATAGGTGCAGCTCCAGTTCCAGTTCCTCCACCCATACCTGCTGTAATGAAGACCATATCAGCACCAGTAAGTTCACTTTTTATGGCTTCTATACTTTCTTTCGCAGCTTCTTCACCAATATCAGGTCTAGCTCCAGCACCTAAACCTCTAGTCGACTTTTCTCCAATTTGCAATTTATGTTCGGCTCTATTTGACATCAATGCTTGGGCATCGGTGTTTACTGCAATAAATTCAACATTCCTTACTCCTGCTTCAATCATTCGATTGATAGCATTTCCACCTCCACCACCAACGCCAATAACTTTTATACATGCAATATTTGAACTAAAATCCATTTCTAACAAAGCTCATCCTCCTCAACTATTCCATCTCAAATAAGTCTTTAAACCAATTGATTATTTTTGATAAACCACCTTTATTTTTTCGGTCGTTATTTTCAAAGTAGCCTAAAGTCAAATTATTATCAAAAGCATAATGTACTAAACCTTTACTTGTTATATATTGTTGATCATCTGAGTCAGTATATCCTAAATCTACTTTTGTACGGAGATACTCTTGTGCCAACTCAACAAAGCCTGGAATTTTTGTTACCCCGCCAATGACTTTTATACCCGCAGGAGGAGGTTCTTTGAACTTCATATTCATTAACTCATCTATAACAAAATTGAATATCTCATCAAGCCTAGCTTCAATTACATCATTAAGCAACTTATATTCGATAGGACTAGTAGTGTCAATTTCTGTATCCTGTATAGTTAAATCTTCTTCATCTTCTCTTATTAAGCTACCATAAGCAACCTTTAAATCTTCTGCTTTTCTTTGTGGTATTCGTAAAACAGAAGCTAAGTCACTAGTTATTTCAATTCCACCTAAAGAAACACTAGCAGCTTTTTTCAATACACCATTGTTAAAGTAAGAAACTTCAGTAGTCCCTGCACCAAAATCTAATAAAATTACACCTATTTCTTTCTCATCCTTAGTCAAAATATCATGACTTGCAGCTAAAGGGTTAAGGATGAAATGAAAGACATCAAAACCAGCATATTCAACACAGTTAACAATATTTTGTTCAACGGCCCTATCAAGAGCAATCAACATTGCGTCTACTTCTAATCTAACTCCTGCCATACCAACAGGCCTATGTACTCCCGATTTATTATCTATTTTGAACTGACTAGGTATAACATCTATTATTCTCTTCTCTGGAGGGATAGCTACTACTCTAGCAGCATTTAATACTCTATCAACATCCTCTTCCTTAACTAATCTATCGTCTCCACTTATCGCAACTGCACCACTATTATGAATTATTGTAACATGTTGTGTTGGCAAGCCCACATAAAATCCTTCTACTTCAACGCCAGCCATTCTTTCTGCATAATCAGTAGCTTCTATGATGCATTCTGCAACGCTGTCTATATCAATTATGTCACTTTTACTAAGTCCTTTGCTAGGAGTTTGAGCATATCCAATTATATTCATCTGGTCATTTTGATAATCAATTTCTCCTATTACTACTTTGACAGCTGATGTGCCGATATCTAAACCAGCAATAATTTCCTTTTTAGCCATTTACGTCCCCCCTGAAGAGTAATTCAACCTCATTTAATTAATAAAACTTCTAAATACTATATATATTCCACTTAAATCTAAATATCCCTGTTTAATATCCTCTATTGATTCAATTATCTCTGGTATTAACATAAGTTTATCTTCTTCAAACTCTATTATATCACCTAAATATATTTCAAGCCCATTATTTAAAAATAATTTAACTTCATTACCATATATTGAAATCTCTGATAACTGTAAAATAAGTGATCTCGGCATATTATCAGTTATCTTAATTATCCTTCTCCAACTTTCTTCACTCATCACTCTTTCTCCAGCTGTTACATCATCTGGAACATATCCATTTATTATTGGAAGATTTACTTCAGCAAAGTTTGATCTTATATCTAAGCAAACTCCTTTTGTATCAATTATAACAAAACTTCCATGATAAGATAAAGCTAATAAAGGCTTCCTTTCTTCAATAATTATAGAAATATCACTAGGCCAGATTTTTTTTGCATCAGATTTATAGACCCATGCAAGATCATTTAACCTATTTTCAACATCTTGAATTGATAATAATATTATTGATTCTCCATGTCTTATAGTTGATGAAGTAACAATTTCTGATTCAGTTAAATAAGAATTACCTGTTATATTAATATCTTCTACTACAAAATAGTAAGGTTTAAAGATTACATATGCCAAACTAACTATAATTATCATTAGTAAAACAATAACTATTATAATTAACTTCGATTTAGTTTTCATGTTTAAAGCCTCAATCTCTTGATTTTGCTGAATATCTTGAAATATTTAACAAAATACCAATTGATGTCATAGTTATTAATAAGGAAGAACCTCCAGAACTTATAAAAGGTAAAGTCATTCCTGTAACAGGTAAAGATGCTGTAACAACTAAAATATTTATAAATGCTTGGACTAAGATCCCAAAAGTAAGTCCAGAAGCCAATAAGAAACCAAACTTATCAGGGGCATTTCTTGCTATTTTCATTCCTCTGATTCCAATAATAACAAATCCAAAAATTACAATTGATGCTCCAATTAATCCTAATTCCTCTGCAATTATACTAAAAATAAAATCTGTGTGAGCAAACGGTAAAAACAACCTTTTTTGAATACTATTACCTAACCCAACTCCAAAAATCCCTCCAGAAGCTAATGCATATAAAGACTGGACTGCTTGGTATCCTGCTCCTAAAGGATCTTCCCAAGGATCAAAAGCTGATAAAAATCTTCTAAACCTATATTCTTTTGACAAAATAGCAATAATACCTATTCCTATTCCAGTAATACTAATCGGTATCAAATGCAAAAACTTAATACCAGCAAGGAATAATAATATGATACCTGTTGCCATAATAATAACGGCAGTGCCAAGATCTCTCTGTACTAGTATCAGACCAAATATTAAACCTATTATAACTAAAGTAGGTAATACACCTTCTTTAAATCTCCTAATTTTTTGGCCCTTTAATTCTAAAAAGTGAGCCAGAAAAATAACCATAGATAGTTTTGCTAGCTCGCTTGGCTGAAATCTTAGTGGTCCAATTTCAAGCCATCTTCTGGCACCATTTACTACTACTCCTATGTTTGGAATAGCTACTAAAAGAAGTAGGATTATTGATATTATCAGAATAAATCTAGAAAATATTTTCAATTTGTGATATTTAAAAAACATAGTAATATTCATAGTACAAAAACCTACTACTACCCATATTGCTTGTCTTTTAGCAAAGTAGAACTGATCATTATTATTAATCTCTGCATTAAAGGAACTTGCACTATAAACCATTACAATACCAAATATTGCCATAATAATTGTTACAGTGTATAGCACATTGTCAATATTATGTTTTTCTTGAACCATAATTATCGTCCTCTAATTAACATACATTATTAAAACTCCAACTAATCCAGATAAGGCACTGAATATCCAAAAACGATGTACCACTTTAACTTCATCTATTCCTTTTAGAGAATAATGATGATGTATTGGGGACATTAAAAAGACTCTTTTGCCACCTGTTTTTTTAAAATAAACAACTTGAATTATTACAGACATTGCTTCAATAACATACAAAGCTCCAATTAAAACAAGTAAGAGTTCTGTTTTAGTTAATATTGAATAAGAAATCAAAATTCCACCTAATGCTAAAGAACCAGTATCTCCCATAAAAACTTTTGCAGGATGATAGTTATATTTCAAATATCCAATTAGTGAACTTAATACAATCAACGAAACAATTTCAACAAAACCGTTCATTGTATCCCTAGCTACAAAGATATAGGCTAAAGAAGAAAATATAAATGATCCCGCTAAAAGTCCATCCATTCCATCTGTTAAGTTTACTGCATTTGAAAAACCTATTGAGTAAAACAATATAAATATCAAATAAAAATATTTCAAATCCAACGCAAAATCAATTATAGGAACATTAATATTTGTGTTTATACCATTTATAGATGTTATTGCAAAAAATATTATTAAAATTACAATTTGTAGTACAATCTTTTGCCAAGCTCTTAATCCATCAGAGTGCTTTTTAACAACTTTTAGATAATCATCTAGAAATCCTATAAAACCATATCCAAGGGTAAATGTGATAAATATCATCCATTCAACTAGGTATTGCTGATTAAAATATAGATATAAAGATGAAAGTAGTACTATAGGTATAATAAAAATTATCCCTCCCATTAAGGGGGTACCTACCTTAATCTGCTGTTTTTCAGACAGTTCATCTTGTATTGTCGCTCCTGCTTTCACTCTTTTTAATGCATTAATAATAGGTTTGCCTAATATTAAAGATAAAACTAATGCGACAATGCCATATAATATCATTTTAGTTGCTTAACCTTTTACCAGTGTATTCTTTTAAGATTTTCTCCATTTCCATACTTCTTGATCCCTTAACTAATAAAACATCTTCTTCTTTTACAATTTCCTTTAAAAGCTTTACTATGCTATCCTTATCATCTTCATAGTAAACTTTGATAGAGCTATGCCTAACATCTAACTCTTCTCCAATAAATTTTGCAAGTTCTCCATAGCAAACGACTACATCTACATCATAATTCTCCATTACAATACCAACTTGTCGATGTGAACTTACTGCTTCTCCACCCAATTCCTTCATATCACCTAAAACTGCAATCTTTTTTCCTTTTGTAGGTGTATATTTGAGCTGTTCTAAGGCTGCTTTAATTGAATCTGGGTTTGAATTATACGTATCATCAATAATTGTCACATTATTTACATAGTGTACTTTCTGCCTTCCTTGCAAAGTTTGAAAATGTGATATACCTTCAACGATGTTATCCCAATTAACATTTAACACATCTCCAACAGCAAACGCTGCTAAAGAATTATAAACAAGATGCTTTCCAGGCAATGGTAACTCCACTCTAATTTTTTCATTTTCCTTAATTAATGTATATGAGAAGTTTCCTTTATCATCTCGTTTTAAGTCAATCGCTCTGTAGTCATTACCTTCTTCAAGACCAAAAAACAATATATTAACATCACTAAATTTATCAGCTATTTTCCTACACCACTGATTATCTCCATTCAAAATTCCGACACCATTTTCTTCTAATCCATCTAATATTTCAGCTTTTGCCATAGCTAACTCTTCTTGATTGTCAAACATTTCTAAATGGACTTTACCTATATTTGTTATTACAGCAATGTTTGGAGGGGCTATTTCTGTCAGCTGTTTAATCTGACCTTTACCTCTCATACCCATTTCCAAAGTAGCTACTTCATCTTGATCACATAAATCACATAAAGCTAAAGGGAGTCCTTGTTCACTGTTTAGATTGCCTTGACTTTTAAAACTTGAAAACTTCTCTTTTAATACAAGATCTATCATCTCTTTTGTGCTAGTTTTACCTGTGCTACCAGTCACACCTACTACAATAGGTTTAGCTTTATTTAGTGAAGCTATTCCAAGTTGTTGTAGTGCTTTTAAAGTATCATCTACTAATATTAAAGTAGCATTATGTGGAATATTTGATAGCCCTTTCTCTGACAACGCAGCTGTTGCTCCATTTGCAAATGCATGCATTATAAAATTATGTCCATCAGTATTTCTTCCCTCTAATGGAATAAATAAATCACCAGGTTTTACCTTCCTTGAGTCAAGACATACTCCCGTAACCAAAGCTCTAGGTTGTCCAATTACTCTTCCATCTACAATATTCGCTAGTTCTGATATATACAAAGCTTCCATTATTTCACCTCATTATAAATTGTTTTAGACACAACCCTATCATCAAAATCAAATTTTTCTTTACCAATTATTTGATATGTTTCGTGTCCCTTACCTGCAATTAAAATAACATCTCCAAAAGAAGCTGCCCTTATTGCTTTCTTAATTGCTTCTTTTCGGTCTATCTCTATTTTAACATAAGATTTGCTTTTTATGTCTCTTATTATATCATCTATAATTGCCTGAGGTAATTCTGTCCTTGGATTATCAGAAGTAACAATTACTAGATCTCCGTATGCAGCTGCAATATTACCCATTAATGGTCTTTTGGTTTTATCTCTATCTCCACCACATCCAAAAACAACGATTAGTTTTTTTTCTGTTAATGCTTTTGCTGATTTTAATACATTTTCTAAAGCATCTGGTGTGTGAGCATAATCTACAATTACTGAAAACTCATCTATTCCATCAACTCGTTCAAAACGGCCCGGTACTGATCTAAAACTACTAACAGCTTTAATTACATCAGTAATGTTAAGACCACACTTTAGAGCAACCCCTACCGCTAAAAGTATATTATATATATTAAACTTACCTATTAGCTTAGTTTGTGCAGGATATGCGTTACCTTCATAGTATAAAGTAAACTCAGTGCCTTGATCATTTGCTTTATTTATAATGGCATATAAACCATCAGACACAACCATTTGGCAACTATATAAAAGTATTTTAGCATCAGTAGCTTTAATGAACTTTTTACTCTGAGCATCATCAGTATTTATTATGGCAAAATCCTTTACTAACTTAAACAATTTTGTTTTTGCTTTAATGTATTCTTCCATATTTTTGTGATAATCAAGATGATCTTGACTAATATTTGTAAGAGCAGCAATATCAAACTTAACATCATCAACTCTGGAAAGTGCTAGTGAATGAGAAGAAACTTCCATAACTACATTTTTACATTTATTAGCTTTCATCTTGTGAAAGTATTTATGGATTTGTAAAGGTTGTGGAGTTGTTAATGAAGCGCTGTGAAATACCTCCCCATCATCTACCCCTATTGTACCTATTAATCCAGTTTTTATATTTAGCTCATTAAATATATGTTTCAATATATATGTTGATGTAGTTTTACCATTTGTACCAGTAATACCTATTACTTTCATGCTTTCTGAGGGATTATCATAAAATTTAGAAGCAATACTTGAAACTGCCTTCTTAGTATCTTCTACTAATATTTGACCAATATCAAGATCTAACTTTCTTTCTACTACTAAAGCTACTGTTCCTTTATCAATAACTTGCGCTGCAAAATTATGGCCATCGTGATTCTCTCCGCTTATACAAATGAAAAGAGAACCTAAATCTACTTTTCGAGAATCTACACATATTTTTTTTATAGAAGAATCTAAATCTAACTCTTTTATCACTTTATAGTCTAAGTCTTTTATCAAGTCTTTAATTTTCTTCATTAATTTTCTCCCCTATTGGTTTGCCTCGGTTTCAATTTGATGGTAACTAAGGTTTGAGTTCTTACCATTTCTCCAGCTTTCGGACTTTGATTTTCTACTATACCAGAACCTTCTATTTCAACCCTCAAACCAATTTCACCTAATGTATTAGCTGCATCTCTCATAGACAACCCTATCAGGTTAGGCACTTCTACCTCAAGATTTTCACTATTAGAACCTATACTAGTTTCTATATAAATTATATCCCCAGGTGAAATTAATTTTCCTGCTTCAGGTGTTTGTTTGATTACTGTACCTGTAGGAGGACCATTTCTTTCTAAAACACCACTCATTGCCCAAATTTTCGCAGCAGCTACTTCTCCACTTATGCCTTTCAAGTCTGGCATTTCAACACTGCTATCACTATCATTGACAAAATTAAAACTGACTTGTTTTGGAACTTTTAAATAAGTAAGAATCTCTTCCATTATGTCACTGAATAGTGGTGCAGCTATTACTCCTCCGGATATACTATCTAATGGAGAAGTTCTAGGGTTTTTTATAGCTACATATAAAGCGACTTCTGGGTTATTTGAAGGTGCTAATCCTATAAAAGATGAAATGAACTTATTGGGATCATAACCTCCTTGAGGTAAAGCTACTTGAGCTGTTCCTGTTTTACCTCCAACTCTATATCCATCAATATATGCACGATAACCTGTACCATCAGTAACAACAGATTCTAAAATATTTCTTATTAAAATTGAAGTTTCTTTTGTTATTACCTGAGTTTGTTTTGCCTTATGTTCAAAGACAGTATCTCCATTATTATCTTTAATGTTTTCCACAACATAAGGAACATTACTAATCCCATTATTACCAATAGTTGCAATTGCCATTATTTGTTGTATAGGAGTAACTGCAGGACCTTGCCCAAAAGATGTAGTTGCAAGCTCTACTGGTCCCATTTTTTCCTTTTGGAACATAATGCCCTCGACTTCAAAAGGCAAGTCTATGCCTGTCTTTGAAAGAAAACCAAAAGAATCTATGTATTCATAAAGTTTCTCTACACCTAGTTTTCTTCCTATTTCTATAAATCCTACATTACAAGAGTTTTGCATTATTTCATAATAATTCTGCAATCCATGCCCTTGCCTATCCCAACAGTGTATAGTGCGATCTGCTATATCAATTGAACCTTTACAATTGAAATTATCAGATTGGGTTAATAATCCCTCTTCTATCGCAGCTGCCATTGTTATTATTTTGAATGTTGAACCAGGCTCAAATGCCTCTTGTACCAAAGGATTTTTCCATAAAATCTCGGAATACTGTTGATACTCATTTGGATTGAATGAAGGAACAGCTGAAGAAGCTAATATTGCACCAGTATCGATATCTACAACAATTGCCATTAAACTATCTGCACTATATTTATTAAGTGACTCACTTAAGTGTGTTTCTAATATATTTTGAATATTTAAATCTATAGTTAAAGTTAATGATTGGCCATCTTCTGGTTTAATATATTTAACCTTATCATTGATATCTTTTTCACCAAAATTTATTTCTCCTTTTTTACCCTGTAAAACTTCATCATACTCATATTCAATACCAGACCAACCTTTGTCAATACCAGAAAAGCCTAGCAATTGAGCTGCTAAGCTTCCATTAGGGTAAAATCTCTTAGTTTCTTTTATAGTTATAATGCCTTGCAAATTAAGATCTCTTACTTGCTGAGAAACCTCATCTGTAACCATTCTTTTTATGAATATCTGTTTAGCATCTGAATTAAGTTTACTAAGGACTGACTCTATATTTACATTTAATATTTCAGAAATAACTTTTGCAGTATGATCTATATTTTCAATTTGTGGGGGTATAGCTGCAATTGTATCTGCATTAACATTTATTGCCATAGTCCTACCTTTAGTGTCTAAAATAGTACCTCTTCGCGGTTCAATCGGAATGCTAAGCGACCATTGGGAGTTTGCTCTTGAAAGAAGGACTTCTCTTTGATCAATTTGCCAATATCCTAATCTTAAGATAATTCCAATAGCTACTATAAATACTACTATGTAACCAAAAACTAGTCTTTTTTTCATTGTCTTATTTTGATCCCAAATTTTCATTCCAACCTAACTCCACTTATCATTTTTTACTAGAATAAACTGCAATAAACTGCTCATTATCTGGTAGTTCTAGCTCACATTCGTTTCTTGCAATTGCTAATATTCTATCTGGATTCTTCAGTTCTGTAACTTCTAGCATAGCTTTGTTATAATTCTCTTTTGCAATGTTCAAATCTTTTTCTAGATTAAAAATATTGCTTTTTAGCAAGAAAATCTGTGTACTTTGGATAGTAAGAAGAATAATAATAAGTCCAATACCAATTGATAAAGCCAAAGTAGTAAGATTTGCTTTTGTTTTTGATTTACTAGCTACTCGTTCTTTAGCTTCAGGCTTTGCCACTAAAGAATCTGAAGAATACATATAATTTTTTATTACTGCCATTATTTCTCCTCCTTACATACTAATTAAATTTTTATAGCGACTCTCAATTTGGCGCTTCTTGAACGAGAATTTATTTTTACTTCTTTTTTACTTGGATAATATGGTTGTCCTGAAGGTATGCTTAGAATTTCTTTCTTTCCACAAACACATACTGGAAAGTTTGGTGGACAAGTACATTGTCCTGTCTGACTTTTGAAATAACTTTTTACAATTCTATCTTCTAAAGAGTGAAAGGTTAATACACATATTCTGCCATCTTTCTTTAATAAATTAACAGCTTGTGGTAGAACTTCTTCAAGTGCTTTCAACTCTTGATTGACTAATATCCTAATTGCTTGAAAGGTACGTCTAGCAGGATGTCCATCTTGTCTTTCTTTAGGAGAAAAAGCTTTTTTAATGATATCTACTAACTCTAAAGTAGTCTTAATCTCTTTTTCTTTTCTTGCTTGTGTAATTAGATATGCTATTTTTGAAGCTTTACGCTCTTCACCGTATTTATAAATATACTTAGCAAGATCATCTTGTGAGTATTCATTAATAATCTTAAATGCATCTAAGTCCTGTGTTTGATTCATTCTCATATCCAATTTACCTTCATTACGATAACTAAAGCCTCTTTTTGGATTATCTATTTGAGGTGATGAAACACCAAGGTCAATCAAAACTCCATCAATTTGATTTATTCCTATATCATTTAGTTTATTCTCTAGCTTATTGAAATTGCTATGAATAAGAGTAATCCTTGGGTCTTTATTAAAACTCTTCATTGCTTTTTCTATAGCTACTAAATCTTGATCAAAAGCAATTAATTGACCATTTTCATTTAGTCTTTTAAGAATTTCTTTACTATGACCAGCTCTACCCAGTGTACAATCTATATATATCCCATTTGGTTTGATATTTAAGTATTCTGTTACTTCATTTAACATTACTGGAATATGCTCCATTAGATCACCCTCTAAAATACTATATCTCCCAGTTTTTCAGCACTTTCTACAAAATCTTCTTCTGCTTGGCTACTATACTCTTCCCAAGTTTCTGTTGCCCATACTTCTATTCTTTTTGAAACTCCTATAAAGCTAACACTTTTACTCAATTTTGCATACTCACGCAGTTTAGCAGGTATTAATATTCTTCCTTGTTTATCTGCATCGCATTCAGTAGCACTTGAGAATAGCATTCTAGTAAAGGCCCGGCTTTCACGTTTAGCTGTAGAAAGCTTTGTCATACTCTCACAAAGATCTTCCCACTCTTCAGGAGCTACCATCATTAAACATTTATCTAACCACATTGCCAAAATGAATGTATCTCCTATTTGTTCTCGAAATTTTGCTGGAACTATTACTCTTCCTTTGCTATCTATACTATGATTGTACTCTCCCATTAACACTACTAACCACCTCCTTAACCACTTATTCACCACTCACTACCACTTACCACCACTTTATCATGATAAAAATGCCATATCAATGTAGCTTATAACCATTTTTGGGTTGTAAATAAAAAAAAAGAACCACTAAAATATGGTTCCAATCTTGATACAAACATAAGTTCTCAATTATTAAGTTTTTATATTCTCTCAGTAAGGGTACGCTACTTACATACCAAACAAACTGTCGCCCCTTGAGTCAACTGCTACTACAGCAGGGAAATTGCAAATCTTAAGTCTTTTGATTGACTCAGTACCTAAATCTTTGTATGCAATTTCTTCAATTTCTATAATACTTTTTGCTAAAAGAGCTCCTGCACCACCACATGCAATAAAGTATATTGCCTTATTTTCTTTAATAGCTTCATTAATGAAATTATCTCTTGGTCCTTTGCCAATCATACCTTTTAAACCATTTTCTAATAGTTTTTTAGTGTATTTATCCATTCTGGCAGAGGTTGTTGGTCCTGCGGAACCAATTACGTGATTGCTAGGAGCGGGACAAGGTCCAACATAATAAATAGTCTGATTCGTTAAATCAATAGGAGACATGTTATTGCTTAAATCATTAACAAGCCGCTTATGAGCTGCATCTCTAGCAGTAAATATCTCTCCAGAAAGAAAAACTACATCCCCAATTTCTAATTTCTCGATGTCATTTTTTGATATAGGAAGTTTAATAAAATATTCCATTATATCACCTCGCTCATATGTCTTGCAGCATGACATTGTATATTTATAACCACAGGTAAACCAGCTATATGTGTTGGGTAAGATTCAATATTTACCCCTAGAGCAGTTGTATTTCCACCTAATCCTTGAGCACCAACATTGAGTTGATTAACCTCATGTAATATATCTTCTTCTAACTGAGCCAAATCTTGCCTTTTATTTGATGAATAAACTTCTCTTAAAAGAGACTTTTTTGCTAATATTGCTGCTTTTTCTATTGTACCACCAATACCTATTCCGATGACTATTGGTGGACAAGGCTTACCTCCAGCTTCTAAAACAGTGGTCTTTACTTTTTTAATAATCTCTGACTTTGAATCAGTAGGATTCAACATATAAAGTT